>NZ_CP050296.1:2282356-2584713 GCF_014189455.1 Mesorhizobium huakuii | reverse complement strand
AAGAAAATGACCGGTAACCGCATGCAAAGCGCCCACGCTGCCCCGAGGTGCCACGCCAAGAGCAAGCGCAGTGGCGTGAAGTGTCAGGCTCCTGCTGTTCGGGGAAAACAAGTCTGCCGCATGCATGGAGCGCGAGCTGGAGCACCCAAGGGGTCCGCTCACGGCCAGTACAAGCACGGTCGATACACGTGCGAGGCAGTGGCCGCCCGGCGCGCTTATGCCGATCTCGTGGCCTGCGCAAACGAAACGATCCGTAACATTACCGGAGGCGCTTATGAATGACGAGCTTCAGCGACCGACTGCCAGCGGAGATCTTCGACGGGCAACCAGCGTAGCGCAGGAGATGGCTTCGGCGGTTCGGCTAAATTCCCTGGGTGCGCCAACGCAGGGCGATCACCTGCTGAAGTTGCTGGTTAGCCTGATTGGTTCACGATCTGAAACCCCGGCCGACGCACTGGCCTTTGCGGCCACGGCGCGCACCTTGCTACCGTTGGCATTCGCATCTGTTAATGATGCTGGCGAGCGCATGGCGACCGAGTGCGTCCACCACCTGATTGATCGCACTATTGAAACCCTGGAGAGCATTTCCGGCCTTCGGGCCGAAACATTCACCGGAGCGGGGCCGGCGGTGAATTAAGGTTGCTGTTTACTTGTCAAAGCCTGACATTTCGGCCCCCGCTAGCGCCGTTCGCACCCTGCTCAGGAGATATCGGATCAACGCATTTCGAGGGCCTGGCGCTCGCCGAACGACGCGTTGCTCCGATAATATGACTGGTAGGTGCGACAGCGTTCGTGATCATGGAAAGTTGTGTAGACCGCATATTCGCCTGTGAGTTTAAACACGATGCCGTTTTCATTCTCAGGCGTAAAACTCGCAGACCTAAGCCTGAAAACCGATACATCACCCATGTCGAATTCTGGTCGCGGCGCATTGGTCGCGCCTGGGCTCTGATCATAACCCGACGAAAAAGCATAGAACCGAGCCATGGCGTGTTCTATTTTCGCTCTGAAAGCTCGGTCCTTTTGCGCCCTAACGGACTTGGACAGGACTTCATATTCTTGGTCATCAAACACCTGATTCGTCTTTTCTCCACCGAATATCGTACGGCGCAAGATCAACATTTTTGAAATCTCAACGTACCTATCCGCCACCTCGTCTTCAGAGAATGAGAACATTGCTGCCTCGTACGGCACAAAATGTCTGGTCCCCAGTAATTCGAACTCTCGGTAGTATTTGAATTTCTGGGTTATCGAATGGAGATCCGCATTGCGCCGCTCGGGATCGGCGGCGACAATCTCCCTCTGATATCGCCACGCCTTGTCATAGGCCGTGAGCATCGTATCCGGGTTGCTTACCATAAGAATATTCGCCATCTCGCGGCGTAGAACCTCAAGATAACGGCCTTCTGCCTCTTCAACGTTTCGCTTGAGTTCGTAAGTGGACGGTTGTTCCAATTCCGCCTTGTCTTTCCTGGCTACCCAAGCGGATCTACCGCAAAGCACGCCAACGCAGAAACCACCAATCAAGCCTATTCCAACGGCGTCGATCATTTGGTCTGTTCCTGTGGACTAAATTATTTCTGGCTAGTAGACATCAAGCGCAACAGCACAGCAAGAACGTTTACAGCGGGCCCGCGATCGGCGCCCGGTGTTCTTCACATGCATTCCTGACTACGAGGGCCAGCAGCGGGAGCGGAACCGCGACTGGAAGCCGGCGTTCGATCGTTAGTTCGATAATAATTCCAACTTGTTGCAAAAGTAGCGCAGACTCTCGGCTAAAAAATGGGCAAAGCTGTACCTGGTCATTGGAGACGACGGCATTGAAACTCGCTCTCATCTGTTCCGCTGCGTTCCTGGCAGCATCTTCGCCAGTCTTGGCGGCCGACCTCGTTGAGCCGGTGGCCGCAATGCCATACTCATGGACCGGCTTCTATGTCGGTGCTCAAGGTGGAGGCGCATGGAATAACAGCCGTTGGTCGCCAGTAAGCACTCCGGGCTTCGTTCCCTTCAATACAAACGGGTCGGGAGTCGTGTACGGCGGCCAGATCGGCTACAATTATCAGATCAACCAATTCGTTATTGGCATCGAGGGTGACTTCGCAGGCTCGACTGTCAAGGGCGACGACCAATGTTCGACCACCGCAGGTACAAACTGCGAGACCAAGCAGGACTATCTGGGTTCGGTGCGCGGACGCCTTGGCTACGCAGTTGACCGTTTCCTGATCTACGGCGATGCCGGTGTTGCCTTCACGAAATACAAATTCGCGGAGACCGATTTTCCGCAGTCGTTTGGTGGCGGGGCAAGGGTCGGCTGGACGGCAGGCCTCGGCGCTGAATATGCTTTCACCGACCATTGGACCGCTGGCGTTGAATGGAACTATTACGATTTCGGCTCGAAAGATGGCGCGAGCAGCCTGATTCCGGCCAACGTGCTCAGCGCTCGCGAGACCGAGAACACTGTCGTCGCCAGAATTAACTACAAATTCTGAGATACGTGTCGGACGCTTAAGCCGAGTTCTTTCGCCAGGCGATAGTGTAGGCGAATTCTTGCCCGCACGCTCCAACGGACGCACGAAGCGCTGTTGAAGACTGTAACATCACCGGCGACGATGCACCGTTCATCCGATGGAATGGGACAGGGGCCGGCGCGGCCGCCTAGATGACCCGCCACGGATCTTCGGTTCGCAACCAACCCCTCCGCCGCTCGTTGCTCGTTGACCTATGCTGGCTGATCCTAGCACCCAGACCATGGCCGCTGCCGAAAGATGGCGGCAATTTTAGCGTTAGCTTGACAACCGTCATGGGCCGAAGGCACCTTGGTGCAGAGGGAGAAACACAGGGGATAATCGTGAAGAAGTACGAGAAGCCGACACTCATCAAGCATGAGCGCCTTTCCGAGGTCACTGCGCAGGTAGTGACATCGAGACCCGTCGCCTAACGACAATCTGACGGACTATCTGACGCGCCCGCTGGCTCCGGCCGGCGGGCTTTTTTATTTGCTCGGCCGTCGCGCAGGGAATTTGAGAATCGTGGCGTCCGGTGCCAGCTCCAGCGGATCATGCCCCGGCTCTTCGTGCCAGAAGACCTGCCTGCGCGGAACAAATTTCGCGCATTGAAGTTAGGTAGGGGCTGGTTAAGGGGGACTCCGCGATGCTTCTTGCCTTGGACGACGCGTTATCGACGGCTGTGTTGGCCGGCAGAGGAGCGGATGCGGAAATCTTCGGCGTGATCGATCTCACCAGTAAAACCGAAACCCGGATCAGCGCCATCAGCTTGGGGCGGGCCATCCAGTTCGTCGCCAACGCATCCGTGCTTGGCTACGATGTTCGCGGCGCAATGGTCGTGTACGGGGAACCTGGAACGCCTAGCTTGAGGGTCTGGGACTGCGAACATCTATGGACGCAATATGGTGGCGCTCTGCTCCAGCCTCCCGAGCACAAGCGTTAAATTCGCTTATCCGTAAGGCGAAGGTGCTTATGCCGTGGCGGGGGACCATTATTCACCACCCGGGGCGACTGTCCCGGAGACCATGCCCGGCTCTAAACTCGGCCCAGAACGGGGCACTCGGGTTTCTTCGGCGATCACCAGAAGCGCCTCTAATGTGACTGCGATTCCGGACATCAGCGCGGAAATATCAGTGTTCCCACCGGGCAACGCTAGTTCGTTCGCCCTGCTTTGCATGCTCGCGCTCAATTCCTTGAGTTTCAGGCGCAGGTCGTCATCCATAGTCACTCTCCGGTTTTAGGCCCGCAGAGGAACGCTCCTACGGACAACCAGTTCCGCAGCGTTTGTGATCGTGGTCAGCTATTCAAACCCGCGTATTTCCAACGGTGACGCCTGGGCCTGAAACAGGTCAATGTGATGGGCAGAGGATGCCCAGACGCATAGACCGTAGGCCGTCGCGAAGGAGATCAGAAGGGCGGTCGCGATAGGTAGACGGTGCATGGCTGGGCTGGTCCTCTTTGTTGCAGACCCGCCTACAACCCCCTGCAACCGGATGAGTTCTCCATAAAATGTTTACCTTAGCCGCATGGTTAAAGAACGGTGTAGGCGATCGGCCGCGTGCTAGCTCGCCCACTCCATTCGCCACTTCAAGTCGATGCCCTGGGTCAAGACCTCGGCTTCATAACCATGTGAGGCGGCAATTCTCGGAGCCTTGCCAACACATCATCGCTTTTGGAATCGTACGGGTATTCCTTCCCGTCGTAGCGGACGTTCCAGCGATCACCTTCCTTGAAGACGTAATACTTCGCACCCGCCATCGGATCTCCCACCGAACACGCGTGGGACATTGCTTAATTAGCAAACCACGGCTGTGACCTCTCTTCAAGCTTGCCCCCGTTCAGAGGGCTTGGCGCCCTGGGCGTCACTGGCATGGCCGCCGCCGCTCCGGGGTCGCTGGTCACCGCCTACTGGACAGACATTTGGCGCATGCTGCGCGGCGGTGAAGGAAGTTAAATTCTTGACGTTCTAGTCCACGCTATATCCCGAGGGTCAGTGCAACACACAGAGCCGGCACGACAACAAGGCCGATCGCCATGACTACTACAACGACAACGCCAAGTCGCTCCGTTCGTCTGACAAGATCCTCAATCTTGTCGTCCTCCGCAGAAAAGACGTGGCCCAGCACCGACGAGGTATCTGGAGCAGGGGTATTGTTATCATTTGCGGCATGACCTGCGCCGTCATGGGCTGTGGTTCTGTCGACAAAGGTCACTGCCTGCCTCGCTTCTAAGGAATCCACTAAGAGTCGCATCCATGACAGGGCGCGCGCCGTCCTCCAAGGGCGGCGCCAAGGGTGCGGTCGTAACGTGCTTGCCGGGCTTCCGTTGCGGGACAGGGACTTCAGTCGGGGGCTCCCCGGACCTTAGCCTCACAGCGGAACGCAAATGCGTGGGCGCCGTTGCTCAACCGTCATAAACTGAAATTGGAGAGCAAAATCATGGCCGACGGCCCTACAGTTGTAAATTCGGGAGGTGGCGGCGGCACTGCGGTCGCCATTGTTCTCGCCATCATAGCAATCGTCGTTTTGTTGATATTCACCGGCGTTATCAACGTCCACGGTGGTGGCGGACAGGACATCAACGTAAAGGTTGAAGCGCCCAAGGTTGAGGCGCCCAAAGTCGAGGCGCCCAAGGCTGAAGCTCCTGCGAAGCCAGCAGCTCCGGCACCGGCTGCCAATGGCGGCTAAAGATTACACAGGGCCGCCAACTAGTTTTGTGCGGCCCGACGCCTATCGCCGCTAATGACAGGAGTGAGGGATAGACAGCCCGTTGGGGTGGGATGAAAGCCGATGAAGCTATTGCTCTGCGCCTTTGCAGTCCTGCTTTTCACGGCCATCGGTTTTTGGCTGGTGGCCGAATTGCTGATTTCCGGACGGTCGTTTTCTTGAGATCGTTATCTTGAGACGGCAGGGAACATGATGATCTTAGCGCCGTCTTCAGGGTCCAGCGGTTTGTGCCCTGGCCCTTCATGATAGAGAACCTGCCGCAAATCGCGCTGATCAACCGACTGTCCGCAGTGGGGACAGGAATAGAAATTGCCTCTTTTTGGCCCGGCGCGCTGCCCTGGCGCTTGCCGGGAATGGGCGGGCCAAGGTCTGATAGCTTCGTCATCACCCGCCTTTGAGTGCGTTGGCCGCACTTTCAGAGAGATTGGTTAGCGATGGCTCAGCAGAGGTAAATACAACACCGGCTGCTTCCAATGCCTGTCGGATGCGTGTTAGATTGCCCGGCCCCGGCATTCTGCGGCCGTTCTCAAACTGGCGAATCGTTTCTTCGCTGAGGTTGGACTTGGCGCCTAGCCTCACACAGGACCAGTTTAATAACGCGCGCGCTGCTCGCGACTGCTCTGCCGTCAGGTGTCGCAAAGTGACATCTCCGCTCCACGGACTTTTCTTCAGAACAGCGGATCGGACGGAAGGTTCCGGCCAACATTTCATTTGCTCCTAATGGAATGGAGAGGGCTATTTTTTGTTAAGGGCCGCGTCTAATCAACGAGCACGATCAACGGCTTGTGCTTCGGCCGTTCGTGCCAAATGACCTGTCGCAGATCGCGCATGTCGACCATCTGGCCGCAGATTGTACAGGAATAGAAGTTGTCCTGTTCGTCGGGATGGTCGCCGCCGTGACGCTTGCCAGGAATAGACGGACCAAGGTCGGATAGCTTCGTCATTTTGCAAAGTCTTTCCGTGTTTCGGCCACGCTAAACTCGTAGATCGCCCCTTCACGCTCCTCGACGACGCGATACCAGTACGGTTGTAAGCCTCGACGTGAGACGGGCCGACCGGCGATCCTTTCGGCTGCCTTTGGGGGATTTTCGTCCTCCACACTTTCGCAGGATAGAACTTCGTCACCGTACATTTTTTCTACCTGATAGACCGGCATGGCTACCCGTCCTTAAGTGCTTTGGCTTACCGCTCCATGGTGTCGCGATCATTGCCGTGCTTTGCGATCAGCTCCCGGACCTGTGGGATAGACAGGCCGAATTTGCTGGCGAAATAGCCGACCTCGTATTCCTGGTCCCCGCTCACTTGGCTTCGGTCCTGATAGCCAAGCTTGTTCTTGTCGTCAGTCATCGTGGTTCTCCCAGCCTGCCATCGACCGCAACGTGCGCCACGCCGATTTGTTTCGCTGGGCATTTCCAATGTCGGAACTATTTTAGCAAAGGCTTATTTAATGGCTTGGCTTGTGTGAGTTCCGTATATGCGTTTGAAGTTCGTCGCGCCGTTGATGCCGACCCTTGTTGAGCAGCCTCCCGAAGGTGACGGCTGGATTCACGAGGTCAAGTTCGACGGATATCGCTCGCAAATGATCATCGACGAAGAGGGGACACGCATCTACACGCGCAACGGCCACGACTGGACGGCCAAATATCGCGACCTGGTGCAGGAGGCGAAGACCCTCGGCGCCGAAAGCGCCATCGTCGACGGTGAGATCATCGTGCTGAACGAAGCCGGCCTGTCCGACTTCGGCGAATTGCGCAAGGCGATCACGCGGCGGCAGCATGACCTGTATTTCGTCGCCTTCGACCTGCTGCATCTCAATGGCCACGATCTGCGCGACATGGCGCTCGAGGAGCGGCGCGAGATCCTGGCCAACATGATCGAGCCCGGCGGCCGCATCCAGTTCAGCGAGCCTCTGCCCGGCGAAGCCAAGGCGATCTTTCATCTGCTCGACAAAGCCGGCCTTGAAGGAATGGTATCGAAGCGGCGCGGCAGCAAATACCGCAGCGGCCCGTCGACGAACTGGTTGAAGGCGAAATGCTATTCCGTTGATGAGTATGATCTGCTCGGCGTCGAACGCGAGGCGGGAAAGCCTGCCTTCGCCTTGATGGCGGATCGGGTGACCGGCCGCTATGTCGGTTCGGCCTTCATCAATCCCAGCCGCGCGATCCGCGAACGGCTATGGCAGCGCGTCCAGGAGCACGCCGGCTCAGCGCCGAAGGGGATGAAGCGGCCGGCGACGCAATGGGTCAAGCCGGGCATCATCGGCCGCGTGAAGCACTTGCGCGGCGAGGAGGATTTGCGGCACGCTTCGTTGCAGGATTTTCGCGAGGAATGATAAGATGAGCGGCAATCCGGATGATTCACCAATTGAACGACGCTCGCATCTCCGGACGGCTGTTCTAAAAGATGGGGCCATCATCACCGAAGATGTGAACATCGCTTGCTCCGTCAGAAATCAGCACGCCCATGGTGCGGAGCTACGAGTGGAGCCGGGCGTGGTTGCTCCCGAGCGGTTCGTCCTGCACGTCCATGCAGATGGTGTCGAATATCGTGCCGTGGTGCGGTGGAGAAGGAACGAACGGCTTGGCGTGCAGATTTATTGAAGGATGCTGGCACCTCCGGCGCAAGGGTAAGGGCTAGTCCGCCAAGAACGGCTTTCCTTGACCGCTGGTTTGACTCGAACCTGTGAGCAATTCACGGACCCAGTTGAGAAGGTCGAGGCGGTCCGAGGTATTGGTGTCGTCGTCCTGTACCGCGCTATAGGCCCGCTGGAAGCGTTCCAGAACGCGGTCCGTGAATTCGGGATCGGTTGTGCTGATCTCTTGAATTAGACAGGTGACCAGGATCGCAATCCCCACCTTGGTGTCCTGCAATTGGTCGTCGATCGTGCTGTTGGATGCCATCATCACTTCCTTGGTGCCCAGCGCGATTTGAGCAATTTTGTAAAAGCTCAGCAACATTAGAACACTCCGCCTCGGGTTTCAGCGCTGATCTCGGCTACGCGCGCCAAAGGCTTTCGCTCGATCCCAAGAAGGATCCGGCGGGCAGAGGGTGGTCGTCACCGGTTAAGCGAAAGCGCCGAGCTTCACGCATTTGCGCAATATTTTGATAGCGCAGCAATTTTATGAAAACTCCGGCCCTACGGTTGCATCAGGGCAGGACCGTACTGGGCCACAACTTCTCGCAGTCTTTTGCCCTCAGGCTCGGGGTGCCCGGTTCTGAAGGAGGACGAAACGTGAGCACGCGCGGCGTGGATGGAACGAGTTGTCGTTTCCTTCGTTCGCTTGGACATCGAGGGCCAAGGCATGCGCGATCCGTTCTTTGGGGAACCCGTGATCATTGAGGCGGCGACGCCGGGCGCGTATCGCACAATCGTCAGCGTGTCTGAGGCGGCGATTTTTATGATGGAGCGATGGCCCGCCGAGCACGGGTCGCTCTACCGAGCTGCGCTGCAAGCCTGTACAGGTCAGATCAATACCTCAGAAGAGATCGAAATGGCCCGCCAGGCCTTTCTCGCTGCGGTACAAGAAGCCGGCATGGTGGTCTTGCAATCTGAACCAAAGCCACAGGCAACGCGTAGAACTCCATCAAATCTAAACTTAGCTGGAAACGGTAAGCGGAAGAACCGGGCGAGGATGGAAGAAGAGGAGGCCTTTCTTGTCCGGTTCCTCGCGCGCGAGACGGGAATTACCGAGGCGCAGGCCAGAGAACTCATCAACGTGGTTGGCACCGACCGTTCGTCCTTGCTCCGCGAGGCCAGGCTATTGAAGGGGCAACATTAGGCCAAATGAGCACGCGCGGCGTAGACTTCCTCGACAAATGGCTTGCCAACAACGTCCCCGAGACGACGAAGGCAGATGTCATCTCGGTTGACGAGCTTACCAACCAGCTGTTGGCCGACGCCGGAGCGATCGGTATCAAGCGCATAGAGATAGACGAGGAAGTCGACAGCCTCTACCGCACGATCCTCGATGCTATCGTGCACTACGACCCGGGACTGCCCGAATGAGCGCCCGTTGGGATGGACTTCCTCAACAATTGGGTGGCGGAACATTTGCCGATTGCCAGCACAGGCGACCCAATCGCCGCCAGCGACTTGGCAGATCAAATGATGAAAGCCGCCCAGGAAGCAGGGATCAAGCCTGACGAGATCAATGAAGAGGTCTGGAGCGTTTTCGAAGTCATCTTCGAGGCGTTACATCGACGCGACGGCAGCCGAACGGGTTGACTCGTTCCCAGTCCGTTCCGACATGTGATGGTTTATGCACAGATTCGACGCACCCCATAAAACTGTCAGGGTGTAATTAAGGTCTCGCTCACGGCCCAAGCGCATCATCGCCATGTGGCCATCTCCATGGCCCTGTCCCTACGCTTTAGCCCGACGCCATACCCTCGGCGGCGGGCTTTTTTATTGACTGGCAGTGCAGCAGTAGGAATATTGTCCTTGGGTGGGGCGACTCTCAAAAGGTGTCGCGATGGCTAGGACGAAACTTTCAAAGGAACTCTCTCAAGAAGAGATTGACCGCTTTCCTGGTGGCTGCGGAGGCGCTACACAAAAGCATCGTACAACCGCTGCTGTCGCCAAGCAGCGCTCATTACCGTGCCCTTCAGTCCGCCCACGAAGCGCTGTTGAAATCGATCGTCGTGGTCACCGGCAGGGATGCTCCGTTCATTCGATGGAACCTCACGGGACCTGCGCAAAAGCATATCGGAACCTAACCGCGTGCGTGCTAGCCTTGCCCGATGGCCACGCGGCGCTACGATATCAAAGAAGAACACGACGGATCGTGGGCTGTCGTCGACGTATTCACGGGCCTTCCGTATGAGCGCGGCGCGCTGGCGCTAGAAGGAATGTCGCTTCTGCAGGCTATCGACCTGGCCGACTTTCTAAATTCCTTGGACAGAGGACGGCGAGCGTCACGCGGTGATTTCAGGCGGTAGGGCCAGACGGCCCCTACCGCACGTTTCGCAGCGCCAGCACCGCTTCGACTAATGTCTCGCGATCATTGCCAAGTACCCTGATCAGATCGCGCAGTTGTTCACGAGTGATGCCGTTTTCCACGGCAAAAACCGCATCCTCATGAACCTCGACGACTTCGCGCTTCGGCTGCTTTTTGGTCATGAACCCCACCCCTGGTTGCGACCAATTTAGCGCAAAGGCGATATTTCGTCGACCACAAATAACGAAGCGGCCCGGCAGTCGTCGTTGGGGTGTTGTATTGACTGGCCGCCGGGCCTGGCCGACTCATCCGCGGCGAGCCGACCAGCGCGACCGTAATATTAGCAGGTCTGCAACATAACCCCGCGCTGGCGTTTTCCCCCGGTATCGTCCCATTTTGGGACGGGCGTTCTGGCATTGCTCTTGCGTCGGACAGTGTGCCGGTTGATCCCGGTCCTGATCGCGTACACTGATCAGGTTGTAGGCTCGCCGGGCTTGAGGTTGTTGGGGTCTTCGTCCGGCGAGCTTGCCGTCTTAGGGCTTTTGTTTTGAAGCTCTGTACTCAGCTTCCCACGGCAACGCGTCGAAGTCGGGCTTGTGGCCTCCGGCTCGGTATGCGTCCTGGGCGATGTAACTGGCTTTGGCCCGCTCCACGATGCAGGCAAACGGTGGATTCCCCGGGCATCGGTAAAGGCCTACTGCTCTTTCCATACGAGAAGGTGTCCCACGGATGCTCACGCATGTCGCCGTTCATTGTGATGAAGGCAACAGGAAGGCGATTGCAGCGGCCCGGCGCGCACTTGTCGGGGCAGTAGCGCACCGGACCTAACCGGCGAGGCTTCGAGGGGCGGGCGCCGGCTGGCAAATATATGTGCCAATGCTAATATATAAGAAGCATGCGAATGAAGGAACCAAGGGCAAAGGCCAGCGGATGACCGACAGGCCCGTCACTAACCTACATCGTGGGCGTGTTCCGCACTTCCCCGTCCCGAATTTGAAGTGAAGGGCGCCGCCCGGTCCCCGGACGACGCAGCTTCAAATGCTAAGCGACCAAACGGATTGGTGTGCGCCGCTTTTTTGTGCTCCGAAACCATACAATGGCAAGCGCTTTGAAGAACGGCAGCTTGTGCGCGTGCGCGTAAACCTTGGCGTCCTCTTCGGCGGTAAGATAGAGGTTTGCCATGGTCTTGGTAAGCTCCTCAGGATCGAACCGCTGGTTGAATTCTTTGTGGGTCATTAGCAACTCAGCAGCTCTGATCTGGGGGCTGGTGATTGGCGCAAAATCCGCGTTCGCTAGAACCTCCAATATCCGGCGCGCACCCACTGCCGTTTGGCGGTTAACGAGGCCGCTGATTGTTGCAATGGCGATTGTTTCACGAGCGCGATATTTCGAGGCGGCCGGCGGCGTAGTGATAACCTTTATGCCGGCTCTGGCGCACACCAATTCAACCGTCATGGCATCCTCGTCACCAGATACGACTGCTGCCTGATGAAGCTGAAGCGGGGTAATTCCGACCCGCTGGGTATTCTGGCCAACGAACGCGGCCGCCTGCGCCTGGTTGTCAGGTGCATCGACAATCATCACCGGTATCATGCCAACATGCGGATTGCTCGCCGCTGCAATGGCGGTGTGCTGGCCATCGAGGACTTTCAAAACTGTCGCACCGTTTTCGTCGAGAGCGTAGGCGCATACCGGAGGCTTGAATTTCGTCCAACAGAACTGCTCGACGATCTTGCGGATTTGCTTACGTCCGCGCTCGCTCACTTGGCGCTGGTAGCTGTGATCTACGTAGAGCGTTGTCGGGTCTACGCGCTCGCAAATCGGCTCGCCAGTCTGCGGTAAATTCGGCGAAAGGTCTGTGATCTTGATAGCGAGTATCGGCTTCAACTTTTCCATGGGAACTGCCTTCTGCGAACGCCCTTCCTGGGCAGGACCGCACACTCACGAGCGGGTAAGAAAGGGTTCGCAGGCAGGCGGACCAATCGCCACTTTACCAAAGTCGACCCCACAGAATCCTTGCTAACAACCCACGGATGGCCGAAAATTTGGTGAAGGAATGGTTGAAGGCCATTGCCAGCATGGTCTTTTCCGGCTCAGTTTCGTGAGCCTTCCAAGCGGGTAAAAACTCACCTTGGCCGATATCAGCCGCTTCGCGAGGAGATGGACAATCAGGACCTTCATCAACGGAACAGAGGATGAAACCGTACGTTCTGTGTTGAACAAGGGAGCAAACGAAATGATACGCAAAATCGCAATCGCTACGGCGCTTATCAGTCAGTTTACTATGTCGGCTTTTGGGGCCACCGAACAGTGGTGGGTGGCGAAAGACGCTGTCTCGAAGCAGTGTGAGGTTGTCACGAAGAAGCCAGACGGGACCCTTGTGATCGACCTGGCGAAGACCACATACAAAAGCGAGGCGGAAGCGAATGCTGCAATGAAAAAAATGCCACGCTGCAAGAAATAATTATATTCGACGAATTATCTGACCGGTTCGAACGATCTTGAACGTACTATCGTCGATCTGTACGATGTCAAAGCCTTGCAACGTGCTGTACTTTTTCGACCCCTTTGCCGATTGAGGCGGCCCGCTTACCGGCCGCAATTCTACAATCGTAAGGCGCTCGATAACGGTATGCGCAGTCCCGTCATCGGCTTTCGCTCGGAAGCGGCCCGTTCAATAATCCTCATAAGCCTTACTCCCTAATTCGGGTGGGCTGACTGAATTGTATACTACCCGGACCCGCGTTGTCGTTGGGCCATTAGTGGTCGCTAATTGCCGCGTACTTCCGCAACCGCGCTGCCTCTTAGTCATTTCAAAATTCCTGGCTTAGCCAGCCTGACACCGGCTCCGCCGCCATTCTCCGGAATTAGTACTACGCCAACCGCTTCAAGCGCCTTGACCATAGCCGCAAGGTTATTCGCCACCGGCGTGGAGCGCCCCGCTTCAAAATTCCTCACAGTGGACAACCCGACATTTGCAGCCTGGGCCAGTTCGTCCTGAGAGATATTCGCCAGACCGCGAGCCGCGCGACATTGTTCGGGGGTCATCAAATGCTCCTAATGAATTTGTGCAACCATAACGAATTTCGTTTGACATGCATAGGCAGCGTAACGATTAGCGTTGCCATTAACGTTAAGAGTTGCACAAAAGGCACCCTCCGATGTTCAGCCGATCCGAAATCATGAAGGCAGCCCATCGCTACGCTAAATCTTACAGAGGCCGGGACTGGTCCTATGCCTTCCTGCTCGCCGCTGGCCTAAAGGCGGCCTGGGCAGAAGCCTAGTCTGGCGTAACCGCCTCGGAGCGCCGTGCTGACGCGATCCGGGCCGAAATCGACGCCCTCAAATTCAAGTCGTTCAATGTCAACATCGAGCCAGTCCGTCGCCGGCTCGAAACGGAGCTTACCGCGCTCGCCGGGTAAGCGAGCTAACCGCAGAACAGCAGCTAGGAGCTTACAATGCCGAACACCTCTGTTCGGGCTGCCGCCGAAGGCATGCCCACCCTCAACCGCCGCACCGCCCTTGCCGTCACCAGCGCGGGGATCGTCTCTGCGATCACCGTTCTTTCGACGCCTGCCAAGGCTGTGCCCGCCGAGGCATCTCCAGTGTCAACCAAGTTGCTGGCGCTGATTGATGCCAAGCATGCCGCTTACGCCCGCTTCGAAGAGGCGATCGAGCGCGCCACCCCCTTGGAAGAGGAATACCTGCCGAAGACAGCCGAGCTTTATGTTCCGCTGTCGATCGGGGGCGGGCAATCGCACAGCCTCCGATATTCCGAACTGGAGCGCGTGGAAGATGATCTGCGCGCCGACATCAAGCGCCGCTACGCCGAACAGACGCACAAGCTGACCGCGCTGCACAAGGTTGCCCCCGATCTTGCAAAACAATCAACCGCAGCGCTCCGAAAGGCTGAGCAGTTCGATCTGCGGGCATTGAAGCGCCTCATCAAGGAAGAGCGCGCAAGGCGCACCGCTGTCGGCCTTGAGCAGGCTCTTGAAGAGCGCGACGCGGCTTCCGACGCCGAGCGCAGCTCGATCAACGCCGTCTGCGCCTACCGGTGCACCAGCATGGAAGAACATCGGATCAAGGCAGAATTCTTGCTGGAATTCTGCACCGGCCGATATGGCGACCTTCAATCCGAAGATATCGACGCGCTGCTCTGGTCATTCCTTCCGGTGGAGGCCTTGGAAGGCGCGGTAAAGGGCTCGGAAAGCGGTGCAGCATGACCGGCCCTTCCGACAACCTCAACGACCTCGAAGGCGACATCCTCAATCTGTCGACGCTCATGAGCGTCATTTTTGATGTCGTGGTCGAGAGCGATACGGACGCTAACATCCAGCGGCTATTGTGGATTGCCCGCGATCTGGCTGAGCAATTGACCGCCACCGCTTCGGCCTGCCACCACAAGGTGATGAGCGAGCGCCGAGCCGCCGCCTGATCAACAGCCCTTCGGACACTTGAAGCCCGCTGCCTCACGGTGGCGGGCTGTTTCGCTGAATAGGAACCTTACGCAGCGGCTAACCGTTAAGCACCGAAATAAGGAGGTTGAGACATGGCCGACGAACAGAAAGAAGCCGCCGCACCGAGACCGACGCAGCGCGAAGCTCAGGAAGCCTTGGAGAAGCAGGTTGCGCAGCTGAAGCGCGAGATCAACAAGATCAATCGAACGCTGGCCGAGCGCGCAGAAGAGGTCGTCGAGGAAGCCACAGGCTGGTATGACAGCGCTGCCGATCGGGCCGGCCGTACAGCTCAGGCGCTTCGGACCGGGGCTCAGTCGGTTTCCGGGGCGGTCCAAGAAAATCCCGGTACGGTCTCAACAGCCTTTATTCTCGGGGCTGCGATAGGTTTACTGTTTGGTCTCTCCCTCAGTGACGCACATGTGCGTAGCCGGGATCGTTGGTTCACTCGCGCACGGTAGGGCTGGCAGTTCGGATAGCCCAGCTTCCCTTGTTGAGCGCAAAGGCAATGATCGGTCATCCCCCCTCGCGGGCGCCGATCAAATGGCCCTTGGGAATCCCTAATTCTCCGCGTGGCTAAAGACGACAGTGCCGTTGTCCTTGCGAACTTCAACCGAGACGATCCCCTCGTCGCCCTTTCGCGTCGGAAACATCGAGATTGCGTAGTCCTTGGCGGTCTTCTCGGCGTCGAAGGTCAACTTGTCGACGATGCCCTGTCTTCCATACCAGATGACTGTATAGGCCACGGCTGCGCTCCATGCTTGCAACGAAGAATACAAGCGTTCCGGCTGCCGCGCGATACTCCTCGGCTGGCTTTCGTTTCCTCATCAGATCCCGACATGATTTCCGAAATTTCATGAAACGGGTGGCGTTTTTGGGGCACCTTTGCGGTCTGAGCGCATGCAGGCTTGAAGAGATGCCACCGCCATGGTTTTCTGCATAAGCAAGGTCTAATACGAACCCATCCCGCCGTGGGGGGCGGGGCGGCTACGGGGACGACCAAGAAAAATCGTTTGATCGCGGAGCGAACCAATGGCGAACGCGAAGTACTACGTTTCGAAAGAGGCGGACCGCTGGAAGGTTCGCTATGAAGACAAAGATTATGCCTATAACTCGCGCGAATCCGCGTTGTCGGCCGCTGTCGAAGCCGCAAACGGTGCAGCGTCAAAAGGGCATGCGGCGGAGGTCCTAGTCCAAGGTGTCGACGGCAAATGGCGCACTGAATGGCCCGCCGGTTGACCCCGGGTTTTCAGCGCTGAAAATTGCTGAGCTTTTCAAAAATGCTCAAATCGGCGCGTCGGCTGCGGCTGAACCTCAGCAAAAACCCTCGCAGCCGGCATTGCTTAGAGAACCGAAGCTATGACCAGATCTCTCGCCATATCTGCCCGTCAGATCACAGCTATATGCAAGGGTGCTGCCAAGGCGGGCTTTGTCGCTGAAGTCATAATCAATGGCACCATTGTTAGGCTTGTTCCGCAAGGCAGCGCCCAATCTGCGGCTTCGCCAAGCGTAGATGAGCGGCTAGACCATATGTTCGATTCTTCTCGTGGGCGCGCTACGGCGCAACCGCCCCATGACAACGCAGTCAGCGATTACTACAAGAAAACTGGCTACGATCCCCGCAGGATGAATGACGACGACTTCACGCGCTTGGTTGCAGAGGCTGAAGCACGCTGGAAGGCCGAGATACCAACGCTTGCCGGTGAACAAACGCGAGCGTGAGGCACTTCGGCAGTTAAATGCCTTTGGACCGAATGTTCCGGTCCTTTGTAGTAAGATAAAAAACTGCGGTCACGATACAACAGAACGCCTGCAAGCGCGTGGCTTTCTGAAGACCACTCCTCACCCTAAGTACGCCGAAAGCGTGGAGTTTCTCGTTCTAACGGAAGCGGGTCAAAGAGAGGCGGCGAAGTAACATCTGAGCGCGACCCCTTCGCCGCTATCGACAGTCGTGAAGTACGTTGCACCGATGAGGTCCCTCAAGTAGTAGCTGTCCGGCGAACAAGGGACCAATCAGCCTGTGACCGACGACACTGACAACAGAGCAGCGGAACTCATCGAGCTAACCGCAGATATTGTCTCCGCCTACGTAAGCAAGAACCCCGTGCCGGCTACTGGCCTGCCGGACCTAATTGCATCCGTTCACTTGTCGCTGTCCGGACTTGGCGGACCGATCGCGCCTGCAGTCGAAGCGCCCACCCCTGCGGTAAACCCCAAGAAATCTGTGTTCCCCGATTTCATCATCTGCCTCGAAGACGGCAAAAAATTCAAATCCCTGAAGCGCCACCTACGGGTCGATTTCGGCATCACGCCAGACGAATATCGATCTAAATGGAGCCTGCCGCGCGACTATCCGATGGTGGCGCCAAATTACGCCGGCGGCACGCTCCGCGCTTGCAAAGGCTAGCGGTTTGGGCCGCAAGGCTGCTCCCCTTAAAGCACCTGCCAAGCGGAAGGCCAAGTCGACGTCGCGGAAAGACTCAGATATGTCTGAAAGGCGCGGCGGACCTATACCGTCTGGCCCGGCGCTGCGCCTTCCGCTCCCACTTGGTGCTGCCGAGCACGTTCGATAAGCGCGAACAGTGCACCGCCGCCATAACCGAACATCAGAAACAGCCGACCCCGACAGGCTGGTCGCTGCAATGCATACCCAGCGCCTCACCGTTCACCGACAACGGGTCAGCAGAGTAGGCAGTGAGAGTGCAAAAAAAGGCCCGTACCTAAAAGTACGAGCCTATCACTACGGGACCCGGTAAAGGGCGTGAGAGCTACCGGGCGCCACATCACGTTATTCTCAGCCGCCCATCTTCTTCGCCATCGCGCAGAAATCCGCGTGCGACTTGTTAATCGTGGTATCGCCGCAGTCTTTCAGCACCGCTTTCTGCTCGTCGGGTTTCATGGCCGTCCATGCAGTCTTGAAATCCTTTTCCGACCTCAACGTTTTCATGCCGGCATCGGTGAAAAATGGCGACATCTTTGCCGGATCGTCAAGCGCGGATGTATTGCCAGCGGCGAGCGCTGAGCCAGTCATCATTGCAAGCGCAATCGCGCCCATCGTGAGCATCTTGATGTTCATTTGAATATCTCCCTTGGTCCACACAAACGTGACCGCAAGAGCAACGTCCCTCCCCGACCCCAGTTCCAGCGCCAGCAAGGCTTATTTTGCAAGGTCTTGACGAAGGCGAATGGTAGGTTCGCGGTGGCGCCCCAAAAGCCACCTAGTTCCCAACTGGCGTTGACTATTTTCCCAGAATAGCGAAAAGCCCGCGCCTCTGGCGGAGAACGCGGGCCGATCGGAGGCCCGATCTTCGGCAGGCGATGGAGGGCACCACCTTACCGCCAATGCACAATTAGAGATGACTAATGTTCCGTCAAGCTGCGGCAGCGCATATCCACCGCGCTCGTCAGTCAGCCAAGCATCGCTTGCCGGGCGGTTCAGCGGTGCTAAAATGGACACGCGGCGGTACCCCTATTGACAGGACAACCCCCTGTTGACGATGCCGCAGTGACCGACGCGGGCACTGTCGTCACCGGAGTCCGCGTCGGTCATTTGATGGCCAGGTAGCGCCGCCATCGACCAACCGAAATGGCCCGCGCCCATTTGCAGCGGACGCGGGCCGACCAAAGATCATGCCGAATTTTTGGTCAGCGGCCGGAACCGGTCAGAACCTCCCGCCGGCTATTCAATTAGCTTGCGCTGAAATAGTTCCGGAACTTTACCTGGGGCCCCCGCGCCCCTGTTGCAGGACGCGGGTCGACCAAAGGAGGGACCTTGGCCGGCGACAGGACCGCTGAAGAGCCCTGCCACCGTGGCTCAACCTGCCCTGAGCGTCGAGGTTCCGGACCCCAAACGAAAAACCCGCCGTCCCATTCACGGCAACGGCGGGCCGTCCCTAGGGATTAACGGGACTTGCGAGGGCGTTGGTGGACCCCTGCCGGTGAAAAGAACTATTAGAGATGACTAATGTTCCACCGGCTTATGAAAATGGGCCTTCTAGACTAGCGCGTCTTCGGCTATCTAACGCCCGTCCTTTGCCGTGCCCGTAGGCGTTCGGGCTAAGCGTCGGCGAATAGATCAGCCCGACCCGCTTCCCCCGATTGCGCTTCCATTAGCTTGCGTGCATATTTTGAAGGGCCGGGTATCTCCATTCCCGGAAGGCCCGGTTGACGTTCCCCCTGTGTCACCCATAGCTGTGCGGCACCCGGGCCACTCCGGTCATTCCGCCACGCCGGCCTCACGATGAACGATCGCGTCCAGGAACGCTTCATAGGCGCTGCCAATGTCTTCCTCGATTTCAACGCTCCCGATTCCTAACGCTTTGGCGTCGGCGAATAGCTTTTGCGTCAACTCGGCAACCGAGATAACGTCGGCGCCGACCGTGTCGGGGACGTTGGCCACAGCCCATTGTACAAAAAGTCTGTGCCGCGCGTGCTCATCCAAACCAGCCAAACGTTACGCTGACCATCAACACCGCAAACAGGATTGAGAGTGGCACTGCGACGAACAGTCCTACCTCCAGAAATCGAGTCTCTTTGTCACTGAACATTAGGCGCGCCTTATGGATTCTTCGTTGAAACCACAAGGCGCGAACCCCTGTTTCGGTTCCGCCCACTTTCATCGACAATGGCTCTGCCGAGTAAAAATGCTGTCGCCAGGCCAGCCCGCTGCGGGGGGCATCGGGCTGTTGGGTGTTCATACCCAATGAGCAGCGAAGGGCTAAGAGAAGTCGTTGCTCTTGATCAGCCTATGAGACCGACCGCAGGTGCGCGACTTACGGATTCGTAAGAAGATTCCTCAAGCCCACCCGTGAGGGGCGAAGCTTGCGCGCGGTTGCCTTGCGCTTCCATTAGCTTGAGCGCATATTTCGTCACCCGGTGAACCTGCGCCGTAAGCCGGTCAGGCGACCCCCCGCCCGGAGGCGAACCATGGCCATGTATCTCACGCGATTCAGCTACACGCCCGAGACCTGGGCGCGCTTGATCAAAAACCCCGAGGATCGACGCGAGGCGGCTCGTTCGTACATCGAGTCGGCGGGTGGAAAGCTTCACGGGTTCTGGTACGCCTTCGGAGAGCACGATGGCTGGAATCTGTGGGAGGCGCCAGATAACGTTTCGATGGCATCTGTCGTGCTTGCCATCGGTGCGGGCGGAGCGCTCAGCGCATGCGAGACCACCGTCCTCCTAAGCGTCGAAGAGACGATGGAAGCCCTTGGGAAGGCGAAATCAATCCGGTATCGCCCGCCGGCATCGTAGATGGCGGCCCAGAGCCCCGCCAGCGCGCGTGCAGCGAGTGAACGTGCGCCGGCGCGCGTTCGCTGGCCACCTCTACACCGCCGAAGCGTCCCGCGCGTGCGGGGCGTATAATAATCGGACACTAGTTGCATAAAGATCGTTGCGCGAGTGACGCATTTCTCGCTCGATCTCAAAAGGGAGGCTGGACATGAGGCCCTTCACAACCGTTACCGTTGTCCTCCTGATTTTGATGGCCCTAATGCATGCGCTACGACTCTGGTTAGGCTGGGAGGTCACTGTAAGTGGCATCACCATCCCCATGTGGGCGAGTGCGGCAGGCTTCTTTGTCACTGCAGGACTGGCGATAGGGCTCTGGCGCGAAAGGCAATAGAGTTCGGTCGGGAATCGCTGTGGGCACCAAGTGTTAGGCTCCATTCACTAGGATGCGATCTCGGCATCCTGCATCGCCAGAAGGTCGAATGGCTTGGCGAAGCCGGGCAATGCCTCAATGCGACCGGCCCAGGCAACGATGCTCGGCCACGCCGCGAGATCCCTGTTGCTCAGGCGCGCGAAAGCGACCTCGCCGTAGCAGCAGATATCGGCAATCGTCGCCGTGTCGCCGACGAGGAAGCGATGGCCCGAGAGATGGGCGTCGAGGATGTCCAGAGCAGCCCTACCCTTGCGGTCAAACTCTGCCACGAGCACCGGATCGAACGAGAGCGGCAACAAGTTGCGACGGCCCAGTTCGATGCTATACCAAGCATAGAGCGGCGGCATCAGCCGGTCGGCGTCCCAAAACAGCCACTCCCGGACGTGTTGGCCCGCTTCGACATTGGCCGCGCCAAAGCAGCCGAGCGTGTCCGCCAAGTATTCCAGGATTGCCGCCGACTGTACGAAGACCCGGCCGTCATGCTCGATCACCGGCACCTGACCCCAGCGGGATAGAGCACGGAATTCGGGAGTCCGGTGCATGCCGCGCTGGAAGCTGATGTATCGAAACGTGAAGCCGGTGCGGCACAGGCGCAGCATCAGCGCGATCCGGTAGGTCGGTAGGGAATGCGGGCTACCATGTAGCGTGAACCTGCCGCTCATCGCCTCCTCCTGCGCTCATGACATGATCAAACGGTCGAGACCATCATAACGCGGGTATTTTCGGGCGTCTTGTCGAGCGGAGCCGGGCACCAAATGTTAGATTCCTACCACTAGACGAGGTAACGCATCGGCCGAACAGATGAAGGAGAAGCTCTGGTCACCTTTCGGCAGCGGGCATGGTGGTCTGCCCGGTCTGAGTGGTAGCGAAGATCTGGGCAGGCATTGCAGCGGGTTCGCTACCGTGGTTTGCTGAGCCGGGGCGTGGGTGGGCACTATTGGCAAACATTAGATACTACGTGTCGAAAGACGCGGACCGGTGGAAGATCCGGTACGAGGACAAAGAATATCCTTATGACACGCACACGGCAGCGTTGATCGCCGCTATCAAGGCTGCGAAAGGCGCCGTCTCCCATGGGTATGCTGCCGAGGTCCTGGTGCAGGGCATCGACGGCAAATGGCGCACAGAATGGTCTGACGGGGATCAGCGCTGAATCCTCGCACAGAGTATTCCGAAAATTGCTGAGCTTTTACAAAATTGCTCAAATCGACATGGCCGCCGGCGCCAGGAGGCCGGTACTCGCCGAGGTAGAACCGTCCGTCAATGGGATGCGAGGAAATTTGACAATGTTGCTGTGCTATCAAAAAATTGCGCGATTACGCGCTTCGGCGCTTTCGCTTAAGTCCGGGCGACGACCACCCTCTGCCCGCCGGATCCTTCTTGGGATCGAGCGAAAGCCCTTGGCGCGCGTGGCCGAGATCAGCGCTGAAACTCCGGGCGGCCTCGACGCTGGATCGTCAGCCGCGATCATCTAAAGTGGGGATAAAAGTGGGGATAGAATGACTCCTTTAGAAATCATTCTTTAGATTCAGCATCTTGGGATGTTCCGATGGTGGAGCTGAGGAGGATCGAACTCCTGACCTCGTCATTGCGAACGACGCGCTCTCCCAGCTGAGCTACAGCCCCGTCCAACGGATGGCGCATTTATCGGGCGCGACAGATTTCTGTCAAGGCGGCGTTTTGCCGAAATTTCCCCCTCACCAATCGCCGCCTGCCGTGCGGAACATGGCCGGCCCTTGCCGGTCGGGCCGGCAGTGGCTACATGTCGCGCATTCGCAAGGAGCAAGAGATGATCGCAGTTTTTTACACGCTGCATACCGCAATCAACATCTATTGGTGGATCATAATCGGCGCGGCCATCTTCTCCTGGCTCTACGCTTTCAACGTTGTCAATTCGCGCAACCAGGCCGTCAATTCGATCGGTACCATGCTATATCGGCTGACCGAGCCGGCGTTACGGCCGATCCGCCGGTTCCTGCCCGATCTCGGCGGCGTCGATATCTCGCCGATCGTCCTGCTGCTGGCGCTGACATTCATCAGCGTGTTCTTGAATTACACCGTCCAGCCGCTGTTTGGCATCGGCCCGATGTGAGCTCCGCCGCCAGTTCATGCTTTCGTACCCGCGAGAACGGGATTGAGCTGTTTGTCCGGCTGACACCAAAATCCTCAGTGGACAGGTTGGAAGGTGTCGAAACATCGGCGGACGGGCGAAGCCATTTGAAGGCGCGGGTCCGCGCCGTGCCGGAAAACGGCGCCGCCAATCAAGCGCTGCAGAAGCTGGTCGCCAAGACGCTGGGCGTGCCGGCATCGGCTGTTTCGGTTATCGCCGGCGGTACGGCCCGGCTCAAGACTTTGCGCATAGCGGGCGATCCGAAGGCGCTGGCACGGAGCATCGAAGCGCTCAGCGGCCAATCCTCCGGCTGACGTTCAATCGCCCAACGGCAGCTTTGGATCGTCGACCTTCAGCGTGTTCACGCTCTGCTTGATGCGGCGCAAATTCTCCAGAACCTTCGGGCCGCGCGTCTCGGCAACCGATGTCACGATCATGTCGACGATCGCCAGCAGCGCGTAGCGCGACGATGTCGGCTTGTAGATGTTGCCGTCCTCGAGCGGCTGCAAATGGATGACCGTGTCGGCGGCCTTGGCCAGCGCCGAATCGGGCGCGGTGATGGCGACCGTGGTGGCGCCATATTGCTGGGCAACCTGCACCGCCTCGATGACCGAGCGGGCATAGCCGGACACCGAAAAAGCGACCACGGTTGTGTCCGGAGTGGCGACGGCGGCGTACATGCGCTGCAACTGGCCGTCGATCTGCGCCAGCACCGGCAGGCCGAGCCGGAACAGCCGGTTCTGCATCTCGGTCGCCATCATCGAGGAGATGCCGCCGGAGCCGATGCACAGCACATTGCCCGATGTCGCAAGCCGCTCGGCGACGGCGACCAGCGTCGTCATGTCGAGGTTCTCGCTGGCGCGCTGGATGGCCGAGATCGCCGCTTCGGTGATGGCCGAGGCGATGCGCTGCTCGCGGGCATCGCGGCTCAGCGGCTCGGGCGACAGATACTGGCCGCCAATGGCGATGGCCTGCGCCAGGTAGAATTTGAAATCACGCAGGCCCTCGCAGCCGAGATTGCGGCAGAAGCGGGTCACCGTCGGTTCGCTGACGCCGACGCGCGCGGCAATCTCCGAGATGGCAGCCTTGGAGGCGAAATCGAGATCGGAGAGCACAAGGCTGGCCAGCCGGCGGTCCGACTTGGTGCCATCCTGCGACATCAGCTGCAGCCGCGTGATGATGTCGGCCGGCGTCTTCATGCCTGTGTCTTCGTCCTCATGCTTGCGCTTTCGTCTTCATCTCTGTCGTTTCACAGCGGCAGGCCCGTCGCCTTGTCGAACAGATGGATGTTGGCGGGATCGACCGAGACGGGCAGCAGGTCGCCTGGCCTGACCGGCACCCGGTCGCGGAACACGGCGCGTACCGTATCCGTGCCGATGGCGCCATAGACATGGGTTTCGGAGCCGGTCGGCTCGACGACATCCACCTTGAGCGCCATGGCGTCGGCGGCCTCGCCGATGATGAAGTGCTCGGGCCGGATGCCAGCTTCCACGGCGCTGTCCGCCGGCACGGCCTTGCCGGCAAGCGCAAGCCGCCCGCCGCCGGCCGATTCGAACCAGGTTTTTTCAGACGTTGCCTTGAGGGCTCCGGAGACAAAGCTCATCGACGGCGAGCCGAGGAAGCCGGCGACGAACTTGTTGGCCGGCCGGTCATAGAGCTCCAGCGGCGCCCCGACCTGCTGGATCCGGCCACGGTCCATCACGACGATACGGTCGGCCATGGTCATGGCTTCGATCTGGTCGTGGGTGACGTAGACGATGGTGGATTTCAGCCGCTGGTGCAGCGCCTTGATCTCGGTGCGCATCTGCACGCGCAATTGCGCGTCGAGATTGCTGAGCGGCTCGTCGAACAGGAACACCGAGGGCTCGCGCACGATGGCGCGGCCCATGGCGACACGCTGACGCTGGCCGCCCGAGAGCTGGCGCGGGTAGCGGTCGAGATAGGAGAAGAGGTTGAGCACCCCGGACGCCTTCTTGACCTTGTCATCGATCGCGGCGCGGTTCTCGCCACGGATCTTCGGGCCGAAGCCGATATTGTCCGAGGCCTTCAGATGCGGGAACAGCGCATAGGACTGGAACACCATGGCGATGTTGCGCTGCTGCGGCGGCAAATCGTTGGCACGCGTGCCGCCGATGAGAAGATCGCCTGAGCTGATCGTCTCCAGGCCGGCCAGCATACGCAACAAGGTGGATTTGCCGCAGCCGGACGGGCCGACCAGCACCACGAACTCGCCTGTCTTGATATCGAGATCGATGTTCTCGAGAATCCTGTGTTGGCCGAAGGATTTCGACAGGTTGCGAAACAGGACGTCGGTCATGGTCACGCTCCCAATATGTCGTCGATGAACGGCAGGCAGCCAGCGGTCAGCCCCGCATCCACGGGCATCACCACGCCTGTTACGCCTGATGCGCGGTCCGAGGCAAGGAAAGCCACGGCTTCGGCCACTTCCGAGGCATTGACGATGCGGCCGAGCGGATAGAGCCGCTTGAGCTTGCCGAGGATCTCCGGATCCTTGGCCAGGCGATGGTCCCAGGCAGCGGTGCGGATCGATCCGGGGCAGACGACATTGGCGCGCACGCCGCTGCGGCCGAGCTCGACGGCGATCGATTTGGCATAGGCGTTGATGCCAGCCTTGGCGCGGCATAGGCGGGGTTGCCGAAATGCGCGATGGCGTTGACGGAGGAGATGAAGACGACGCTGCCCGAACCGCGCGCGGCCATCGCCTTCGCAATAGGGTCGGCGAAAGTCATCACCCCGGTCAGATTGAGGTCGAGCTCGTGCTCGATCCTGTCGGCGTTGAGCGCGGAAATCGTCTCGGCGCGTGTCCAGCCGGCATTGTTGATCAGGATGTCGGGCACGCCGTCCTTGTCCAGCACAGCGGCTATTCCCGCCTCGATCGAAGACCGGTCGAGAAGGTTGAAGACATGGCGCGAGGCAAGGTGCGGGCTGGCCAGCGCCTCCTCGGACTGGTCGCAGCCGACCACCCGGGCGCCCCTTCCGGCCAGCAGCGCTACGATCGCCGAGCCAAGGCCGCCGCCGGCACCGGTGATGACGACAGTGCGGCCTTCGAATTCGGCTTTCGAAACCACGGCGCTTGCTCCTCCCACAGGTCAGGCAGATGCCGACAGGCTACTGAAAAGAATGTAATTAAGCAACATGATAATCTGCTTGCATGCCGGGAATTCCTCGATAATGTAGGAAAGTCACATAAATCTTGTGTCCGCCATCGGCACAAGGAGCGCAAATGCGCGGAACAAAATGGGAGAGATCAGATGAGCCTTGCCAAATGGACTGTCGGCCTTATGGCCGGAATGAGCATGCTGGCCTTCGCGGCGCAGGCGAATGCGGGTGAAGTGCGCGTCACCGTCGCCGAATACAGCGCCAAGACCGGCCCCTATTTCGAAGAGGTCAAGAAGGAATTCGAAGCCAAGAACCCCGGCATCACCGTCAAGTTCGAAATCGTGCCGTGGGACGTGCTCTTGCAGAAGCTGACCACCGACATCACCGCCGGCACCAACGCGGATCTCTCGATCATCGGCACGCGCTGGCTGATCGACTTCGTCCAGCAGGACGTCGCCGAGCCGCTCGACGGCTACATCACGCCTGACTTCAAGGGCCGCTTCATCGACACTTTCCTGTCGCCCTCGATCATGAACGGCAAGACCTACGGCCTGCCGATCGCCGCCTCGGCGCGCGCCATGTATTACAACAAGGAGCTCTTCGAGAAGGCCGGCATCGCCAAGCCGCCGGCAACCTGGACCGAGCTGCAGGACGATGCGCGCAAGATCAAGGCGCTGGGAACCGGCGCCTTCGGCTTCGGCCTGCAGGGCAAGGAGATCGAGACCGACGTCTATTACTACTACGCCATGTGGTCGCAGGGCACCGAGATCCTCAACAAGGACGGCTCTTCGGGCCTCGGCACGCCGGGCGCGCTCGAGGCCGCCAAGCTCTACAAGTCGATGATCGACGAGGGGCTGACCGAGCCGGGCGTCACCTCCAACAACCGCGAGGACGTGCAGAACCTGTTCAAGCAGGGCAAGGTCGGCATGATGATCACCGCGCCCTTCCTGTCCAACCAGATCAAGGATGAGGCACCGAAGCTGAAATACGGTGTGGCAGCCATTCCGGCCGGCCCGACCGGCGCGCGCGGCACCTATGGCGTCACCGATTCCATGATCATGTTCAAGAACTCCAAGAACAAGGATGAGGCCTGGAAGCTGATGGACTTCCTGTTCACCACGGAGCAGCGCGCCAAGTTCACGCAAGGCGAAGGCTTCCTGCCGGTGAACAAGGAAGAGGCCAAGATGGATTATTACGTCAACAATGCCGATCTCGCCGCCTTCACCGCACTGTTGCCCGACGCCCGCTTCGCGCCGGTCATTCCGGGCTGGGAAGAAGTCGCCCAGATCACCTCGGACGCCATGCAGAAGATCTATCTCGGCGGCGACCCTGAGGCAGGTCTGAAGGACGCGGCGGCCAAGGCCAACGCCGTGTTGAAGAAGTAGCTCAACAAATAGGGCGTATCTCCCTGCGCCCGTGGCGCGCCCCAGACTCAGGCGGGGCGCGCCACTCCCTTGCAGACTTGAGCAGAAAGATAGATCGGCGATGTCAGCGCCGCCTCAGCCAGGCTCCTTTCCTCTCCCTCCGGAGGGGAGAGGTGGCTCGGCGAAGCCGAGACGGAGTGGGGGAACCACCTGGCAAATGCCGCGAACGGACATAGGAAAGGTACTAGGCACAAGCATCGCCTCGCCTTACGCCCAAGGGTCGACCTCCACTCCGTCGAGCTTCGCTCGACACCTCTCCCCCGATCGACGGGGGAGAGGAAGGGCTCCCTTCCGCAACTGCTGCGGAGGACGGGCAGGCAGGTGAGGGGCGGCGCAAACGCCGGGAAAGAGTTTGAAGCCGAGAGCCTAAGAAGACCAAGTCAGTTAGCCTAGCTGGCAAGCCAGCGCGCTACGGATGCCTCGCAACGCGGTACAAACCAGCCGATGCAAAATCGTTTCTTGCCCTATCTCCTGACCTTGCCCAGCCTGTTCCTGGCGGCGGTGGTCATCTTCTGGCCGGTCTGGGACCTGATCCAGATCTCGACGCATGACGTCAACCGTTTCGGCCAGTTGCGCGAGTTCAGCGGGCTCACCAATTTCGCGGCACTCGCCGCCGATCCCGATTTCATTGCCGCACTCTGGCGCACCGGCTTGTGGACCGTGCTGGTGGTCGGCGGCGCGCTGCTTCTGTCGGTGCCGGTGGCGATGATCCTCAACACCGATTTCTACGGCCGTGGTCTTGCCCGCGTCATCATCATGCTGCCCTGGGCGGTGTCGCTGACCATGACAGCGGTGGTCTGGCGCTGGGCGCTCAGCGGCGAAAGCGGCATGCTGAATTCGGCGCTGCTCGGGCTTGGCCTGATCGACCACAACATCCAATGGCTGGCCAGCGCCGAGACGGCGTTCCCGATGCAGGTGCTGATCGGCATATTGGTGACGGTGCCGTTCACGACGACGATCTTCCTCGGCGGCCTGTCGTCGATCCCGGATGATCTCTATGAGGCGGCCGCGCTCGAGGGCGCGACGCCGCTGCAGCAGTTCCGCGAGATCACCTTTCCGCTCTTAAAGCCGTTCATCAACATCGCCATCGTGCTCAACACCATCTACGTCTTCAATTCCTTCCCGATCATCTGGGTGATGACGCAGGGCGGGCCAGCCAACTCGACCGACATCCTGGTCACCCACCTCTACAAGCTCGCTTTCCGCATCGGCAAACTGGGCGAGGCCTCGGCGGTGTCCTTGGTGATGTTCGCCATATTGCTGGTTTTCACCATGATCTATGTGCGGTTGGCTATGCGGGAGCAACGCGCATGACGAGCAAACTAAAACGCACCGTCATCGCCTGGCTGCTTCTGGCGCCGCTGATCGTGGTGACGATCTTTCCCTTCGCGGTGATGTTCCTGACCGCGGTCAAGCCACGGCAGGAGGTTCTGTCGCCGACATGGTGGCCGAGCGAGTTCCGCTGGTCCAACTTCTCCGATATGTGGGTGGCGACCGGTTTTGGCCAGGCGCTGGCCAATTCGCTCTATGTCTCGGTCATCGCCACGGTCGGCGCGATCCTCATCTCCGTTCCCGCCGCCTACGCCATGTCGCGCTTTCGCTTTGCCGGCTATGGAGCTTTCCGGCAGTTCCTGCTGATCTCGCAGATGATCTCGCCGATCGTGCTGGTGCTCGGCCTGTTCCGGCTGATGGCGGCCTGGGGGCTGGTCGAATCGACGACGGCGCTCGGTTTCATCTATATGGCCTTCAACGTCGCCTTCACCGTGTGGATGCTGCAGAGCTATTTCGACACCATTCCACGCGATCTCGAGGAAGCCGCCTGGATGGAAGGCGCCGGTCGCTGGCTGACCCTGCGCAAAGTGTTCCTGCCGCTCTGCCTGCCGGCAATCGCGGTGACCGCGATCTTCACCTTCATCAACGCCTGGAACGAGTTCGTCGTGGCGCTCACCATGCTGCGCAGCCAGGAGAGCTACACGCTGCCGATCCAGGTCTTTTCTCTCGTCGCCGGCCGCTACACGATCGAATGGCATCACGTCATGGCGGCGACGCTGCTGGCGACGCTGCCGGTGGCGATCCTGTTCATCTGGCTGCAGCGCTACCTCGTCCGGGGCCTGGCGCTCGGGGCCGTCAAATAGACTTTGCATTCCACGGAGCTTGCATGCGCATCTTCACCGCCTCGCTGGCGACGGAAACCAACACCTTTTCGCCGGTGCCGACAGATCGGGCCTCGTTCGACATGGCCTTCTATGCCGGGCCGGGCAAGCATCCGGAGACGCCGACGCTGTGCTCCTCGCCGATCGTCGCTTTGCGCCGGCGCGCGGCAAAAGAAGGGCTGACTGTGATCGAAGGCACCGCGACCTGGGCCGAGCCCGGCGGCTTGGTACAGCGCCAGACCTTTGAGGCGCTGCGCGACGAAATTCTCGACCAGCTGAAGGCGGCACTGCCGGTCGATGCGGTCATCCTCGGCCTGCACGGCGCCATGGTGGCGCAAGGCTATGACGATTGCGAAGGCGACCTGCTCGAGCGCGTGCGGGCGATCGTCGGGCCCGACGTGGTGATCGCCTCCGAGTTCGATCCGCACAGCCATCTGACGCCCAAGCGCGTGGCGGCCTCCGATGTCATGGCCTATTTCCTCGAATTCCCGCACACCGACTTCTACGAGCGCGGCGAACATGTCGTGGAGCTTGGGCTGGCCGCCGCGCGCGGCGAGATCAAGCCCGTCATCTCGACCTTCGACTGCCGCATGATCCAGGTGCTGCCGACCAGCCGTGAGCCGATGCGCTCCTTCGTCGACCGCATCAAGGCGCTGCACGGCAAGGACGGCGTGCTGTCGGTTTCCGTCGTCCACGGCTTCATGGCCGCCGACGTGCCGGAAATGGGCGCACGCATCCTTGTTGTCACCGACAATGACAAGGCCAAGGGCGATGCGCTGGCGGAGCGGCTGGGGCGCGAGCTCTACGAACTGCGCGAAAAGACGGCGATGACGATGCTTGATACCGCCGACGGCATCGACCGGGCCCTGGCCGTGCGCGCCGAGAATCCGGGCAAGCCGGTGGTCATTGCCGACATCTGGGACAATCCCGGCGGCGGCGTTGCCGGCGACGGTACTGTCGTGCTGCGCGCCATGCTGGAACGTGGCCTGAGCAATGTCGGCGTGGCGACGATCTGGGATCCGATCGCCGTGACCTTCTGCCAGGCGGCGGGCGAGGGTGCCGTCATCGACCTGCGCTTCGGCGGGAAGGCCGGGCCATTGGCCGGCGAGCCGATCGACGCGCGCGTCAAGGTGCTGAAGGCCGTCGCCGAGGGCTGGCAGAGTTTCGGGCCGAGCCGGGTGACGCTTGGGCCGACCGCGCTGGTCCGCATCGAAGGCACGGAAGTCGACATCATCCTCAACACCAACCGTACGCAGACCTTCGAGCCAGACATTTTTTCCAACATCGGCGTCGATCCGCTGAGCAAGGATATCTTGCTGATCAAATCGACCAACCATTTCTACGCCGGCTTCGAGCCGATCGCGGCGGAAATCATCTATGTCTCCGCGCCGAGTTCGTATCCGAGCAATCCGGCGGTGACGGATTACAGGAAGCTGACGCGGCCGGTGTGGCCGAGGGTGAAGGATCCGTGGAAGCTGCCGATCTCCCCCCTCGTGGGGGAGATGCCCGGCAGGGCAGAGGGGGGCGCGAAGGATCGCGGCCTCGCCAGTCCTGCGGGCAAGAAATCGAACGAAGATCGCTGATCTTCTGGCGGAGACGTCGGCGGGACAGCGCCCCCCTCTGGCCTGCCGGCCATCTCCCCCACGAGGGGGAGATCGGCTAATCACACCAGCCCGCGCTTCACCATCATCGCTTCCGGCGACGGCATCTTGCCCCGGAAAGCCGTATAGAGTTCTTCCGGGTCCTTCGAGCCGCCGGCGGCGTAGATGTTCTTGCGCAGCCGTTCGGCCAGCGCCGGGTTGAAGGGGTCGCCGGTCTCCTCGAAGGCGGCGAAGGCGTCGGCGTCGAGCACTTCCGACCACATGTAGGAATAGTAGCCGGCCGAATAGCCGTCGCCCGAGAAGACATGGCCGAAATGCGGGGTGCGGTGGCGCATCGCGATGGTGTCGGGCATGTCGAGCTTGTCGAGCGTTTCAGCTTCGAAACGAAGCGGTTCCTGCGGGGCGTCCGGGCGGGCGTGATAGGCCATATCCATCAAGGCGGAAGACGTGAATTCGACGGTGGCGAAGCCGGCGCCGAAGGTGCGCGTGGCCAGCATCTTGTCGAGCAGCGCCTTGGGCATCGGCTTGCCGGTCTTGACGTGCAGCGCGTGCTTTTCCAGCACCGCCGGTACCGTCAGCCAGTGTTCGTAGAGCTGCGAGGGCAGTTCGACGAAATCGCGGCTGACCGAAGTGCCCGACACCGATGGCCAGGTGACGTCGGTCAGCATGCCGTGCAGCGCGTGGCCGAATTCGTGGAACAGCGTCTTCGCCTCGTCGACCGAGAGCAGTGCCGGCTCACCGGCCGGCGGCTTGGCGAAGTTCATGATGTTGTAGATCACCGGCTTCGAGCCGTGGCCAAGCTTGTAACCGGACTTCAGCGCGCTCATCCAGGCACCGGAACGCTTCGAGGGCCGTGCGAAATAATCGGCGAGGAACAGGCCGCGCTCGCTGCTATCGGCGTTTTTCACCACGAAGACGCGCGCGTCGGGGTGCCAGGCGGCGATGCCCTTTTTCTCCTCGAAGGTGATGCCGAAGAGCCTTGTGGCCACGTCGAAGCAGGCGTCGATGACGCGCTCGAGCTGCAGATACGGCTTCAGTTCCGCCTCGTCGAACGCGAATTTTTCCGCGCGCAGCTTCTCCTGGTAGAAGCGCCAGTCCCAGGCGGCGAATTTTTCGTTGCTGCCGGCTTCCGCGGCCAGCCGTTCCAACTCCTTCTGGTCGGCGGCCGCCTTTTCCAGCGCCTTTTCCCAGACCGGATCGAGCAGGTCGTGCACGGCTTTCGGCGTCTTGGCCATGGTGTCGTCGAGCTTCAGCGCGGCGAAGGAGGCGTAGCCAAGCAGTTTCGCCTTTTCGGCGCGCAGTTTTAGCATGTCGCGCACCACGGACGTGTTGTCGCTGGCGCCGCCATTCTGGCCGCGCATGGTGAAGGCGCGGAAGGCGATCTCGCGCAGGTCGCGGCGTTCCGAGAAGGTCGTGAACGGCTCATAGATCGAGCGCGACAAGGTGACGGCGTAGCGGCCTTTCTGGCCGCGCATCTCGGCCGCCTCGGCCATCGAACTTTTCACGAAGTCGGGCAGGCCGGCAAGGTCTGATACGTCGAGGAACAGCGCCCAGTCGCGTTCGTCGGCCAGCACGTTCTGGCCGAAGCTGGTGCCGAGAGAGGACAGGTCTTCGCTGATCTTGGCCAGCCGCTTCTTGCCTTCGGCATCGAGCTTGGCGCCGGAACGGACGAAACCCTTCCAGGTCCTCTCCAGCACCCGCAGGGTCTCGGCGTCGAGGCCAAGGCTCTCGCGGCGCTGGTAAAGGTCGTCGATGCGGGCAAACAGTCTCTCGTTCATCGAGATCGCCGAGAAGTGCCTCGACATTTTTGGCGAGATGTCGCGCTCCAGCGCCTGGATGGCCTCGTTGGTGTAGGCGCCGGCGCGGCACCAGAAGATCGACGAGACATGGTCGAGCGCGTCGCCGCCGAGTTCCAGCGCTTCAAGCGTGTTCTCTATAGTCGCTGCATCCGTGTTGCCGGCGATCGCCTCGATCTCGGACTCATGCGCTTTCAGCGCCGCGTCGAAGACCGGGGAGAAATCGTCGTCGCCGATATGGGCGAAGTCGGGCAGGCCGAGCGGCCCTTGCCACGTGGTCAACGGATGGGCGGCGAGATCGACGGCTTTCGTGGAGGGCATGGAGGGTCTTTCGCTGGCATCAAGGAGGGAGGGTCTCACCGATGTAGTGCGCAGGCCGCAGGCCCGCAATATGGCAGTTGGCCGATCCGCCTCAATAGGCTTCGCAGTTTTCGGCGATGGCCGCCTGCGAGCTGGCGGTGATGCGATTGTCGGCCACCGCGAAGGTTTCCTGCATCAGCATGTCATTGTCGGGGAAGTCGTAACAGGCGATCACCGTGGTGACGCCGCCCTCGCTCTTCTCGATCCGGTGGCGGATCGCGGCGCCGGCAACCGCGCCTTTCCATTCATCGAGCGAGGCGATGAATTCCTGCTTGCTCTGGACGATGCCGAGGTCGTCGAGCTTGATGCGGACGTCGTCGGCAAGCAGGTCGGCGAGTTCGGTGCGGTCGGCGACCAGCAGCGCCGAGTACCAGCGGCTGATGATGGCACCGTCATCGGCGCGGGCGGCAATGATTGCTATCAGCAGCGCGATGGCGGTGAAGACGACCGAACGGACGTTCCTCACCTGGCGCGCCTTACCGTTCATTCCAGCACCGGCCGCTCGAAATCGCCGGTCTCCTTGTTCATCACCCAGAGCTCGCCGGTCGAAATGTCGAACCAGGCGCCGTGCAGCGACAGCCTCCCCTTGCCCTCGAGAATCGAGACGCAAGGAAAGGTCCTGAGATTAGCGATGGAATAGCGGATCGAGATGCGCTCCAGTGCTGTCTGGCGCTCCGTTGCCGTCATGAAGGTGCTGGAAGAGACGGTTTCGGCAGCCGGCGCGATCAGGCTCATCCATTTGCCGATGAAATCGCCGGGAGACAGCGGCGCGGCATTGGGGTCGAGCGCGGCGCGGATGCCACCGCAGCGGCCGTGGCCCATGACGACGATGTTCTTGACCTTCAGGCTCTGCACCGCGAATTCGAGCGCCGCCGAGGTCGAATGGAACTCGCCATCCGGCTCGTAGGGCGGCACCAGATTGCCGACATTGCGCAGCACGAAGAGTTCACCTGGCCCGGCGTCGAAGATCGCTTCGGGGGCCGAGCGGGAGTCGCAACAGGCGACGATCATCGTCTCCGGGGCCTGCCCCTCGCGGGCGAGCTCGCGATAGCGGCCGCTTTCGGTGAGGTAGCGGCCATTCATGAAATTGCGGTAGCCGGCGAGGAGGTGATCGGGAAGATGAGGCATGGGCGGCTAAGGCCTTTCCGGGGTTGGAGGCGGCAGCTCTTTGCGGTCGAGAAGGCTCTAACGGTAAAAGCCTGTCGCGAGCAATGCAGAATTGTGGGGGCTGGCCATAAATGCCATGCGCCAAAGCGGGACGTCCGCCGACATTGTCATGCCCAGATGGCGACCGGTATGCCAAAACCGTCAGCGAGTGGCGGGTCCGGAAACGGCCTGGCCTTGCCGCCGGCGATGCGGCCGGCGATCAGCATCATGACGGCCGCGTCGAGGAAATCGTCGGCCGCCGCACCACGCGGCGGCGCCTGGTCGAGGAAGTCCATGGCATAGCCGTGCCGGCACAGCAGCGCCTTGCGCTCCGCCATCCCGGCCGGATTGACGGCGCCCTTGATCTTCTTCGGCAACTGCATCGCCCGGTCGCCATTCAGACGGCAGAAGGCGACTTCCGGATGCGATTCGAAGACGCGTCCGCGCAAATCGGGGCGTGCGATCAACAATGTGTCGATCTCGCGGATTTTTGAAAAGATGCCGAAGGCCTGGATCGAAACGCCGCGCGGCGGATCGGATGTGGCTCTGGCCACCTCGCTTGCCCTGCGATGCGCGGCATACCAGGCTTCGACCGTGGTGAAGTCGCTGGTGTCGGCATAGAGCGCGGCGCGGGACGGGATCGAGAAAACGCTGGATTGGCGTGCCCCGAGCAGCGGCCTGACCAGAGCCTCCGGTCCGCGTCCGCCTTTGCTGGAAAAATCCGGCAGGCCGATCGGCATGTCGACGGCGACGATAGCCTCTTGGGGAATTGCCGAAAGCAGAGCGGCGAAGCTGGCAAAGACCTCGACGGAAGGCGCCATGCCGGGATTGCGCCGGACAGCGATCCAGCCGGCCTTGCAGCCATCGGCGCCGACCAGCGCGACCTCAGAGATCACGCCCGGCGGTCCCGCCCCGGATGTGTGAGGTGGCGCAACTGCACCATGGCCATCGGGTGCGACAGGCTCTGTGCGTCGGTTTCGAGCTGCAGCTCGTCGCCGCCGCGTTTTGCGGTGCGCGCCAGGATCTCGTAGACCGCCGCCGTGGTCGACTGCAGCGCCTTGATTGGCGGCTGGCCGGAGAGGATGCGGGCGAGGTAGACGGCAGCCGTCAGGTCGCCCAAGCCGTTCGGCGGCTTGTCGATCAGCCGGTGCTCGGCGAGCAGCGCCTGGGTGCCGTCGAGCAGCAGATTGCCGGTGCCGCCAATCATCATCGACTGCGCCGAGGTGACCAGCATGGTCGACGGCCCGGAATGAAGTGCGGCCGAAATCACCGATTTCAAATCGGGCAGCGGCGCGCCGGCCATCCATTCCAGCTCATAGCGGTTGGGCGTGGCGATGTCGGCGATCGGCATCAGCCGGTCACGCATGGCCGCGGCGGTGGGCTCGGGCACGTAGAGACCGCCGGAATCACCCATCACCGGATCGCAGATATAGACGGCATCAGGCGTCCTGGCCTTGACCGCCGCGACCAGCGAGGCGACGGCCTCGGCCTGGCCGGCCTCGCCGAGATAGCCCGACAGCACGGCGCCGACCTCGCCCAGCCATGGCGCCCGCTCCAAATCGGCCATCAGCGCCTTGAACTGGTCGAGCGGCGGCACGATGCGCGTCGCCCGGCCATGGCCGGGATGCCAGGGCAGGATGACCGTGGGTACGGCCCAGACCGGAAAGCCCAGCGTCTCCAGCGCGAAGACGGCGGCACGATTGCCGACCGAGCCACGGGCGACATGGCTGGAAATGACGATGACCGCACGCGGCGCGTCGGGTTTTTCGGCGCTCATTGTTTTTTGATTCCTAGCTGCCCCGGGTGAGGAAAAGCACGAGCCAGACCATCAGGCCCAGCGCCAGAAGCAGGCCGAGTATCCTGCCAATGCGCGTGCCCCAGACTTCGATCGGGTCGGTACGGTCGGCGTCGGCCGCGGCGACATGGTCGCGCACGCCTTTCGTCGTCCGCGCCACGAAGGAGGTGCCGGCCGGATCGGTCTCCTGCGCGACGCGCTCGAGGATACGGCGCGATTCCCTGTCGCTGTCCTGGCGTTGCGCCATGATGATGTCCCGTTTTGACCGGACCTTATCGCGTTCGCGCGGCCAATCACAGGGCCTTGCGAAGCGCGGGGCGATCCGGGTCGGCAGTTGCCGCCCGAGGCCGTTTTCTTGCGCGCTGATTGTGGTAATGCTTCGCATGCAACTTCTACCGAGGGACCCCATCATGCTTGCCCAGCGCCTTGCTCGACCATCGACATTCCGCTCGCTGCCCGCCTTCCTGATGATGGCAATCGTGCTGCCGCTGCTCGCCGGCTGCGGCTTCAACACGATCCCGACCGCGGAGGAAAACGCCAAGGCGGCATGGAGCGAGGTGTTGAACCAGTACCAGCGCCGCGCCGACCTCATCCCCAATCTGGTCGAGACGGTCAAAGGCTACGCCTCGCATGAAAAGGACACGCTCGACGCGGTCGTCGAGGCGCGCGCCAAGGCGACGCAGATTACGGTGACGCCGGAAACGCTGAAGGATCCCGAAGCCCTCAAGAAGTTCCAGGATGCCCAGGCCGGGCTGACCAGCGCGCTGTCGCGGCTGATCGCGGTGTCGGAGGCCTATCCCGACCTCAAGGCCAACCAGAACTTTCTCGCGCTGCAAGCCCAGCTCGAGGGCACCGAGAACCGCATCGCGGTGGCACGGCGCGACTACATCCAGGCGGTCAGGGACTACAACCTCACTCTGAAGACGTTCCCGTCAGTGCTGTGGGCGACCTTCTGGTTCCGCAGCAACGAGCCCTTCGCCAATTTCACCGTCGACGAAGACAAGATGCAGCCGCCGAAGGTCGATTTCGGCACGAAGCAGGGCGGGTGATAGCCGGAGCCAACCGTCGTGATCTCGTGGGCCGATGAGGGACGGCGTCTGGGTCGCCTTGTCGCCGTTGTGCTGTTCGTCCTGGCGCTTCCGTCCGCAGCCTTCGCCGCGGACCTGCCGGCGCTCACCGGCCGCGTCGTCGACAATGCCGGCATCATTGATGCTGGCACCAAGGCGGCGCTGACGCAAAAACTTGCCGCCTTCGAGACCAAGGGCTCCGACCAGATTGTCGTCGCCACCATCCCCAGCCTCGGCGGCGAGGAGATCGAGCCCTACGCCAACCGGCTGTTCCGCTTCTGGAAACTCGGCCAGGCCAAGGAGAACAACGGCGTGCTGCTGCTGGTCGCGCCGAACGACCGCAAGATGCGCATCGAGGTCGGCTATGGGCTGGAAGGCACGCTGACCGATTTGCACACCAAGCTGATCATCGAAAACGACATGGTGCCGGCGTTCCGCGCCGGCGATTTCTCCGGCGGCATCTCCAAGGCCGTCGACGACATGATCATGGTGCTGGAAGGCAATCCGGAAGAGCTGGTGGCGCGCGGCGAACGCAACCAGCAGCCGCCCATCAACACCGACAATTTGTTCTTCGCGGTGTTCATCGGCATCTGGGCGATCATCTTCTTCGGCAGCATCGCCGCCTCCATCCTGCCGCCGATCTTCGGCCAGAAGCTCGGGCCAGGGCGCTATCGCTGGCTCGGCATGACGTTCGAGCCCGGCCGGCGCTCCTCATCCGGTGGCTGGTCCTCGGGCAGTTCCGGCGGTGGCTGGTCGTCAGGTGGCGGCGGCGGTGGCTTTTCCGGCGGCGGCGGTTCGTCCGGCGGTGGCGGCTCCTCGGGAAGCTGGTGACGGCATGACGACACGCACCATCAGCCTGTTTTTCAACCCGGCGATCCATGCTCTCCTGGCCGCGCTGGCGCTGCTTTTGTCCTGCTTCGCTGTTTTCGCCGCCGAGTTGCCGGCACTGACCGGCCGAGTCGTCGACAATGCCGGCATCATCGATGCCGGCACCAAGGCGGCGCTGACGCAGAAACTTGCCGATTTCGAGACAAAAGGCTCCGACCAGATCGTCGTGGCGACCATTCTCAGCCTCGACGGCGAGGAGATCGAACCCTACGCCAACCGGTTGTTCCGCTTCTGGAAACTCGGCCAGGCGGGTGAGAACAACGGCGTGCTGCTGCTGGTGGCGAAGAATGACCACAAGATGCGCATCGAGGTCGGCTATGGGCTGGAAGGCACGCTGACCGACCTGCACACCAAGTTGATCATCGAGAACGACATGGTGCCGGCCTTCCGCGCCGGCAATTTCTCCGGCGGCATCTCGAAGGCTGTCGACGACATGGTCATGGTGCTCGAAGGCAATCCCGAGGAGCTGGAAGCGCGCGGCAAGCGCAATCCCGCCGACAGCAGCACCCCCATGGACCCGATCGTTACGATTTTCCTGATCCTGTGGGCGACGATGTTCTTCGGTGGTCTGGCGATGGCGTTCCTGCCGCCGATGTTCGGCACAAAATTGTCGCCGGGCGTATACAAATGGCTGGGCATGACGTTTCGTTACGGCCGGGGGCCGAGCGGATCGTCGTCGGGCTCCAGCAGCTGGACATCGGGTTCGTCAAGCAGCGGCTGGTCGTCGGGAAGCTCCGGCAGCAGCTGGTCGTCCGGGTCGAGCAGCAGCGGCGGCGGGTTTTCGGGCGGCGGCGGCTCGTCCGGCGGTGGCGGTTCTTCAGGAAGCTGGTGAGACAATGGCAACACGACCGATCAGTCCCGAAGATCACGAACGCATCGCCGACGCGATCCGCGCCGCAGAAACCAAAACCGATGGCGAGATCTACTGCGTCGTCGCGCATGCCAGCGACGGCTATTTCGCGCCCGCCGCCTTGATGGCGACGCTAGGCATGCTGATCGTCAGCCTCGCCGTCGCCTATGGGCTGGAGGCGTGGTGGCTCACCATCCGCCTGCCGCATTTCGTCATCGCGCAATTGTTGGCGCTGGCCTGCGTGATGGCCCTGTTGTGGGCGATCCCCGGCCTGCGCATCCATATGGTGCCACGGCGGCTGCGCTATCAGGCGGCGCACGCCAATGCGATCAAGCAGTTCCTCGCCCGCAACGTCCACCGCACCACGGCGCGCACCGGCGTGCTGGTCTTCGTCTCGATCGCCGAGCGCTATGCCGAGGTGGTCGCTGATTCGGGTATCGACGCCAAGGTCGGCCAGCATGTCTGGGACGGCGTGGTGCGTGACCTGACGGCGCATGCCGGCGACGACCGGCTTGCCGACGGTTTCGTCAAGGCGATCGAGCAGGTGGGCGCGGTGCTGGCCGAGCATTTCCCGGTCACCTCGGGCGATACCAATGAGCTAGACGACCATCTGGTCGAAATCTGAAAAGCCCGCCTGCAAACGCTACTCAGCCGGACGCCTGACGCGGCTTTCTGCGCTTCCGATGCTCACGGACCCAAAAGTCCGCTGCGCTTCGGTTCTCGAAAGCCACGCCATCCGTCTCGGCTGAGCGCGTTTTCAGACGGGCTTTGCGTCATGTTAGCAATGTCAGGATCGGCTGTGAGAAAGCGTTTGGCGGGCCACGCGGACTCTTGCAATCGGGCGATGCGGGTTTATGGTTAACAAATCATGAATACGCTGACGATCGACATCCGGAAAGCCGACCCGCGCGATGCAGGCGCCATTGCCGAAGTGCATCTGGAAGCTTGGCGCGGCGCCTATTCCGGCATCATTCCCCACCGCACGCTAACGTCGATGATCAATCGTCGCGGCGCCGACTGGTGGGCGAATGCGATTCGCCGCGCCGCCACCGTGCTGGTGGTCGAAATCGGCGGCACGATTGCCGGCTATGCGACGATCGGCAAGAACCGGGCCCGGGAGCTCAAGCAGCAAGGCGAGATCTACGAATTGTACCTGCGCCCGGAATATCAGGGCATCGGTCTCGGCCGGCGGCTGTTTTCGGCAGCCAGGGCGCGTCTGGCCGACCATGGCCTGAAAGGCATGGTGGTCTGGGCGCTGGAAGACAACCAGAACGCACTGGCCTTCTATGCCGGCGCCGGCGGCCGCGATGTCGCCGAAGGTGTCGAGATCTTCGAACAAAAAGCGCTGAAGAAGGTCGCCTTCGTCTGGGAATGACAGCCCGGGGATGATCGCGAACCGCAAGGTCGGTACGCGGTGCGTGTCCCAGTGAAATCACGACGCTGAAACATCTTGTGCCGATGATTGAACGCATCGGATCGTATCGCGTCTCGCCTGACGTCCGGGAATACGATTCGCCGCATTGCGCCATTCTGCGCCGCCCGCTATCTCCTCCCCATCGAGAGAGGGACAAAGCCATGCGCATTGAAGCCATAGCCATCGGAAAGAATCCGCCTGAGGACATCAACGTCATCATCGAGGTGCCGATCGGCGGCGAGCCGATCAAATACGAGATGGACAAGGAGGCCGGCACACTGTTCGTCGACCGCTTCCTGCACACCTCGATGCGCTACCCCGGCAATTACGGCTTCGTGCCGCACACGCTGTCGGGCGACGGCGATCCGATCGACGTGCTGGTCTGCAACACGCGTGCCCTGGTGCCGGGCTGCGTCATCAATGTCAGGCCAATCGGCGTGCTGGTGATGGAAGACAATGCCGGCCAGGACGAGAAGGTCATCGCCGTGCCGTCGCCGAAGCTGACGCTGCGCTACGAGAACGTCACCGAATACACGCATCTGCCCGAAATCACGCGCCAGCAGGTGCAGCACTTCTTCGAGCACTACAAGGATCTCGAACCCGGCAAATGGGTCAAGATCGAAGGCTGGCACGATTCCAAATATGCCAAGAAGATGATCGTTGACGCGATCGAACGGGCGAAGAAGAGCAAGTAGCGGTCAGTTATCGACGCGGCCAAAGGGCGGCACGTTGCCGATGACGGTGTGCCTGTCCTTACCGCAGGCGAAGGTTCGCGCCTTCTCGTCGGCGAGTTTTCGCGCCTGATCGTTGGCTTGCGGGTTGCCGGTAGCCAGCACGAGGCCGACCGTGCAGCTTTCTCGCGCGTCCATCTGGCCGACCTTGGCAACGAGCAGCACGTCGGTCGATTTGTTCTCGTCGTCGCCATTGCTGATCGTGCGGCGGTGGATGACCGCGAAGGGCACGGCCTTGTCGCCATTGGTTTCAATGCGCCATTCGACCTTGGCTCCGGACGAATTGAAGCCTGAAAAACTCTCCCAGACGGACGTCATGTCGCCGCCGGGCGGAAAACCGTAGAACAGCGATTCACGGGCGTTGTCATAGGCGATCAGCACGGGATAGCCGCGATAGCCCGAGCAGGCGAGATCGGCCCAGTCGCCATCGCCTTCTCCGGCCTGTGCGTAGGTTACGCAATCCTTCTTCGAGTCGAGGTCGGTGTAGGCGCTGGAAATGTCGCCGGCGTGAGTTGCCTGGCAGAGACCGGCAAGGGCAAGCGGGATCAGAATGGCACGCATGGCGGACACCTCCGGTTCGGCCGGAGAAACGTACCGCCAATCGCTATTTCTTCAAGCTCGCTTCGATCAGCAGATCGGCGTTGCGCGCGACCGACTGCGCCGGACCGCCGAGCCCGAACAACTGGCCACTGATATAGGCGCCCTCGATCAGAAGCAGCAGCCCGTCGCCGAGCGTGTCGGCGTCCTCAGCGCCCATTGCGGCGGCCATGGCGCGCAGGCGGCGGCGCAATTCCTGCTTGTTGGCCTCGCTCACCACGCGGGCCGGATGGCTGTGGTCGGGATACTCGACCGCCGCGTTGGTCATGCCGCAGCCGCGATAGTCCGCCACTTGCGTGCGCTTGCCAATGCGGGTCAGGAAAGCCTTGATCTGCGCGCGCGGGTCGCCCGGATGGGCGTTGACCGCTTCGTCGAAACGTTCCCAATATTCAAGATCGTATTGCCGAAGATAGGAAGCGGCCAACTCGTCCTTGGAAGGGAAGCTGCGATAGAGACTGGGCTTGGTGACGCCGGCGCGTTTGACGATCTCGTCGACGCCGATCGCCCTGATACCCCGCCGGTAGAACAGGTCGTACGCCACGTCGAGGATCTTCTTGGCCGCCTTCGGCGGCGTCGATGCATGATCGTCGCTGATGGTCAGTTCAATATTTTTGTCCGTTGGCATGGCATGACTCGATTGACGTGTTACCGATCGGTACGTATACATGCTCCCACCCTGCAACGTACCGGTCAGTAACATGATAGCTCAATCCCGTCCCTTTGGCCAGCGCTACGCTTTCGTCGTGGTCGGCGTCATCTTTCTCTGCCTGCTGGTCGCGGCCGGGCTTCGCTCCGCACCCTCGGTCATGATGCTGCCGCTGGAAAATAGTTTTGGCTGGCGGCGCGACGTCATCTCGCTGGCTGCCGGCATCGGCATCCTGCTTTATGGTCTGACCGGTCCGTTTGCCGCCGCGTTGATGGAGCGGATCGGGCTGCGCCGCACGCTGATCGCATCGCTGGTCGTGATGTCGGGCTCGACCGCTCTCAGCCTGCTGATGACCAAGCCCTGGCATCTCTTCATCACCTGGGGCGTCTTCTCCGGCATCGGTTCCGGCGCGGTCGCCAGCGTGCTTGGCGCCACCATCGTCAACCGCTGGTTCAAGACCAATCGCGGTCTCGTCATGGGTCTGATGTCGGCCTCCAGCGCGTCGGGCATGCTGGTGTTCCTGCCGCTTATCGCCGCGTTGGCGCAATCGGGTGGCTGGCAGCCGGTTGCCGTTGCGGTCGCGGTCGCCACCGCAGCTATGATACCGCTGGTCTGGCTGCTGGTGCCGGAGCGGCCGGCCTCGATCGGCATGGTCCGCTATGGCGCCGAGGTCGATGACGTGCCGCCAACATCACCGGCCTCGCAAGGCAATTTCCTGGCGCATACGCTCAACACGCTGCGCCGCGCCGCCGGCACGCGGGTGTTCTGGTACCTGTTCGCCACCTTCTTCGTCTGTGGCTTCACCACCAACGGTCTGGTCGGCACCCATCTCATCGCCTTCTGCGGCGACATGGGCATCGGCGAGGTGCAGGCCGCCGGCCTGCTGTCGATGATGGGCATTTTCGACCTGATCGGCACGACGCTGTCGGGCTGGCTCACCGACCGTTTCGACCCGCGCAAGCTGCTCGGCGTCTACTATGCCATTCGCGGCCTGTCGCTGATCTACCTGCCCTATTCCGGCTTCTCGGCGACCAGCCTGATCATCTTCGCCGTGCTCTACGGCCTCGACTGGATCGCCACCGTGCCGCCGACGCTGCGGCTCGCCAACGAAGCCTTCGGCGACCGCAGCGGACCGATCGTGTTCGGCTGGATCGTCGCCGGCCATCAGGTGGGGGCTGCCACCGCGGCAGCCTTCGGCGGCACGATGCGCGAACTGCAGGGCAATTACGAGTTGGCCTTCCTGATCGCCGGCATGACGGCGATCGCGGCTGCCTGTATCTCGCTGCTGATCAACACCAGCCGGCCGGCCTTCGACCCGGAGCCGCAAGCCGCTTGAGGCTGCTCTTTCCCTTCTCCCCTTGTGGGAGAAGGTGTCGCCGAAGGCGACGGATGAGGGGTGCTCCAGGGAACACCAACGCCTCGCTCCGCTGGAAACACCCCTCATCCGTCTCGGCGCTAACGCGCCGATCCACCTTCTCCCACAAGGGGAGAAGGGAGGAGGCTAGCCACCTGTCCACTGTTATAAAAACTTCATAGTTCCGAGATGCGGCTGAAACATTGAGGCCGGACCTTGGTGGCGACGTTCGAAGCCATCCAGGAGACAGCCATGAACAAGCTTTCCATGACCCGCCGCGCCTTCGTCACCTCCGCAAGTGCCGCCGGTCTGCTTGGCGCCTCGGGTCTCGCGCTGCCCTACTATTCCCGCGCCAGCCAGCGTCCGGCCTTCACCCATGGCGTCCAGTCCGGCGATGTCGATGCCACCAGCGGCATGGTGTGGACGCGCACGGATCGTCCGGCGCGCGTCATGTTCGAGGTCTCGTCGACGGAAAGCTTTGCCAATGCGACGCGTCTGGCGCCGCTCGATACCTCGCCTGCCAGCGACTACACGGTGAAGCGGCTGCTTACCGATCTCGCCTCCGACCAGGACATCTTCTACCGCATGGTCGCCGCCGATCTCTCCGATATCAATGCCGTCTCAGAGCCGATCGTCGGCCGTTTCCGCACCGCGCCGTCGTCGAAGCGCGATGTCAAGTTCGCCTGGTCGGGCGATACTGCCGGCCAGGGCTGGGGTATCGACGAGACCGGCATGAAAACCTACGCCACCATCGCCAGGCACACGCCGGACTTCTTCCTGCATTCGGGTGACACCATCTATGCCGACGGCGCCATGAAGGACGAGGTCGACCTGCCCGGCGGCGGCAAGTGGAAGAACGTCGTGCTCATCGACGGCAAACGCAAGGTTGCCGAGACGCTGGACGAATACCGCGACCAGTGGAAGTACAACATGATGGACAAGAACGTGCTGGAACTCAGCGCCATCTGCCCGACCTTCTACCAGTGGGACGACCACGAAGTGCTCAACAACTGGTCGGACTCGAAGGACCTTAGCAAGGACGACCGCTACAAGGAAAAATCCATCCACGTGCTGGCGGCGCGGGCGGCGCGCGCCTTCCACGAGATGACCACCATCCGCTACGAGCCGGCGGAACCGGGCCGGGTCTACCGCAAGATCTCGCACGGGCCGCTGCTCGACGTCTTTTTCCTCGACATGCGCTCCTATCGCGGCCCGAACGGCGCGAACCTGCAGGAAACCCTCACACCGCAGTCGCGCATGATCGGCGAGGAGCAGTCGAAGTGGCTGAAGCGGGAACTGGCCAACTCCAAGGCGACCTGGAAGATCATCGCCGCCGACATGCCACTCAGCCTCGTGGTCTGGGACGACGCGGCGAAGAAGGTCGGCTTCGAAGCCGTCAGCAACAACGACAACGGCAAGCCGAAGGGCCGCGAGATGGAATTCGCCGACGTGCTGCGCTTCATCAAGACTGTCGGCGTCACCAACACGGTGTGGCTCACCGCCGACGTGCACTATACGGCCGCGCACTACTACAACCCAGACAAGGCGCAGTTCCAGGATTTCAATCCCTTCTGGGAATTCGTCTCCGGCCCGATCCACGCCGGCACCTTCGGCCCCAACGATCTCGACATGACCTTCGGTCCGGAGCTGAAATTCATCAAGGCGCCGACCGCCGAGCAGGGCCAGAACCTGCCGCCGTCGGCCGGCCTGCAGTTCTTCGGCCTTGTCGATATCTCAGGCGCGACCGAGCAACTCACAGTGCGGCTGATGGATCGCGACGACAACGAACTCTACAAGGTCACACTCGATCCGGTACGATCGGCGTAAGCGCCCGCAATCATCAGTCCGGGTAGCAGACCATCGGAATGTTTGGCCACACGGCACTGTCGCAGTTGGCGCTGGCTTGTCTCTGCTTGAAGGCGGTGCTGACCGGTCCCGTCACCATCGGGTCAACGCCATCAGGCGCATCGGCAAAGGCCTGCTCCGCGGTCTGGGTGTCGGACTGCGCAACGGCGCGCGCGCCCTTCTGCGTCGCGGCAGCCGACTGCGCGGCGTTGGCCGCCAGCAGCAAGGCAAAGGCCACCGAAGCGATGAGTGGCCAAAATCGGTTGAGTTTATCGGTCATGATGGTCGAACTGCCCGGGCCCTGAATGGTTCCCGCCTTGGTTAACAAAATCATCTCACACGCAGATGCTTAAGATTTGATGAGTATTTGGTGTCGCGCGTCCCCTTTCGCAACTGCGAAAAACCCTGTATGAGCCGCGCAACCGAAAGAGGCAGCGCCTTTGGCCTGCTGCCTGCAACGCTTCCGAGACCCAGAACATGAAACTCCGTAATATCGCGATCATCGCGCACGTCGACCATGGAAAGACCACCCTTGTCGACCAGCTTTTGAAGCAGTCCGGCTCCTTCCGCGACAATCAGCGCGTCGCCGAGCGCGCCATGGATTCCAACGACCTCGAAAAGGAACGCGGCATCACCATCCTGGCCAAGGCGACCTCGGTCGACTGGAAGGATACCCGCATCAACATCGTCGACACGCCCGGCCACGCCGATTTCGGCGGCGAGGTCGAGCGCATCCTGTCGATGGTGGATTCGGCCATCGTGCTGGTGGATGCCGCCGAGGGCCCGATGCCGCAGACCAAATTCGTCGTCGGCAAGGCGCTCAAGGTCGGCCTGAAGCCGATCGTCGTCATCAACAAGATCGACCGCCCGGACGCCCGTCATGTCGAAGTGGTCAACGAGGTGTTCGACCTGTTCGCCGCGCTCGACGCCACCGACGAGCAGCTCGACTTCCCGATCCTCTACGGTTCGGGCCGTGACGGCTGGGTTTCGGAAAATCCGGAAGGCCCGAAGGACCAGCAGCTGGCGCCGCTGTTCGATCTCGTCATCAAGCATGTGCCGGCGCCGACCGTCCATCCCGGCCCGTTCCGCATGATCGGCACCATCCTGGAAGCCAACCCCTTCCTCGGCCGCATCATCACCGGCCGTATCGAGAGCGGCACGCTGAAGGCCAACCAGGCGGTCAAGGTGCTGCACCATGACGGCACCCAGATCGAAACCGGCCGCATCTCGAAGATCCTGGCTTTCCGTGGCCTCGAGCGCCAGCCGATCGAGGAAGCCCAGGCGGGCGACATCGTCGCCATCGCCGGCCTGTCGAAGGGTACCGTCGCCGACACGTTCTGCGATCTGGCGGTGACCGAGGCGCTGCATGCGCAGCCGATCGATCCGCCGACCGTGACCATGTCCTTCCTCGTCAACGACTCACCGCTCGCCGGCACCGAAGGCGACAAGGTGACCAGCCGCGTCATACGCGACCGCCTGCTGCGCGAGGCCGAAGGCAATGTCGCGCTGAAGATCGAGGAGATCGCCGGACAAGGATTCGTTCTTCGTCTCCGGCCGTGGCGAATTGCAGCTCGCCGTGCTGATCGAGACGATGCGCCGCGAAGGTTTTGAAATCGCCGTGTCGCGTCCACGCGTCGTCATGCAGAAGGGCGAGAACGGCGAATTGCTGGAGCCGGTCGAGGAAGTCGTCATCGACGTCGACGAGGAGCATGCCGGCGTCGTCGTGCAGAAGATGTCGGAGCGCAAGGCCGAGATGGTCGAACTGCGCCCCTCCGGCGGCAACCGCCAGCGCATCGTCTTCCACGCGCCGACGCGCGGCCTGATCGGCTACCAGTCGGAACTTCTGACCGACACGCGCGGCACCGCCGTGATGAACCGGTTGTTCCATGCCTATGAGCCCTACAAGGGCGAACTGCCCGGCCGCACCAACGGCGTGCTGATTTCCAACGAGCAGGGCGAATCGGTCGCCTACGCCATGTGGAACCTCGAAGATCGCGGCCCGATGGTCATCGATCCGGGCGTCAAGGTCTATCAGGGCATGATCATCGGCATCCACTCCAGGGACAACGACCTCGAAGTGAACGTGCTGAAGGGCAAGAAGCTGACCAACATCCGCGCCGCCGGCAAGGACGAGGCGGTCAAGCTCACCCCGCCGATCCGCATGACGCTGGAACGCGCCCTGGCCTGGATCCAGGACGACGAGCTGGTCGAGGTGACGCCGAAGACCATCCGGCTGCGCAAGCTCTATCTCGATCCGAACGAGCGCAAGCGTTTCGAGAAGTCGGCCAAGGCGGTCGGCGCGGCGTAATTTTTTCTTCTGATGATTTCTGAGAGGGCGGAGCATCAAGTGCTCCGCCCTCTTTCATTCATCCGCCGGCCGCGCGGATGATGGCTTGGTGATCCGGTTCGCCGGCCAGATCGATGCGGACCGTCATTCCCTGACGGGCCGGTTTGCGCAAGGCTTTGGCTCCGTCCGGATCGACCACCAGCAGACGCCGCTCCTCCAGCGCCTGAAGCCGCGAGCGCGAGATGCCGAGTTCATTGGCAAGCAAGCGGTCGAGCCGGAGCGATGTCGGCATTTCCAGCCCAAGCTGGAGTTCCAGGGCCGCCGCGCTTTCCCTGGCGCCGCCAAGCAACCGCTTATGCACGGCGACATCGGGAAACTCCTCGACGCGTCCGACATGGCTGCGCAGGGCGACGATGTCGAAGGCATGGCGCCGCGCCAGCCCCGGATCGTTGCTTTCGAGCGCCTGCAGCAGCGCCGGCTCGATGTCACGGCGGTTGCAGCGTTCGAAAATGCCGAAATTCCAGGAATTGTCGCAATCGACGCAGCGGTAGATCAGCCAGACGTCGATGCGCTTGCCGTTGGCGTTGACACGGAATTTGCCGCTGCAGCGATAGGCCTTCACGCCGCCGCAGCGATTGCAGTTGATGAGCGGTTGAGGTGCGATTTGGGGCGCGATCGCCCAGTGGATGCACAGAGTAGACATGCCGGTAAGCCCTTCCCGTCGGGAAGTTCATCAGGTCGGCACGATCGAGATGCCCATGCGGGCGCGGCGTGGCGGTAGGCTGCGGAGATGGTGAGGTCAGGTGTCGCCTGCGGAAAGCGCGCGACAGCGGTTCAGCAGTGCCAAACCGGTCTCGAACCGCCGCCCAGAGGAACACATGAACATGAGACAGCACCGCGAATGCGGCGCCATCAGGTGTGTCGGGGGAGTTGACGAGACCGGCGGTTACTGAGGCAAAGTGAAGCTCAAAATTGTTTCGCGGCGGGTCTTCTAGCCGCAGCCAATGAGGACTGCAAGGGTGCCAGTGGCTTCAAACGAATGACGGCTTCCAACGTCTCTGGAGACGACCAATTGTCGAGGCGACGGGGAGGCGTGACTGGCGGCGACGCCGGCGATCGGTGCTGGTGACATGTCCAGCGCGAAATTACCGCCGGCTCCAGCCACTTGCGATCACCCTTCTGATGACGCTGGTGCCCAAGGGGGGCAGGGCTGTTCAACGCTAACATCTTTGTGATCGGCTTTGATGCGTCGCGGGCAAAAAGGGCGATTCCCTCCGGGAGATTTGTCTGAATCTATGCAGGGCAACCAATCATGAGGGTTGCACCGTTGCCCGGCACATTGCTGTCATTGTTTTCGCAGATCCCCGATCCACGCCGTGGCCAGGGGCAGATGTATCCCCAGGCGCCGATCCTGCTGTTCACGGTGCTGGCGATGCTGGCCGGGGCGGTTTCGTATCGTCAGGTCCACGCCTTCATCCGCATCCATCTTGTCCGCCTGAACGGCGTGTTCGGGGTCTCGGTGCGAAAGGCCCCAGCCTACTCGACGGTGCGGTTCATCCTTCGCGGTCTCGACGGGGCGGAGGTCGAAAGGGTGTTCCGCCAGCATGCGGCCGGCCTGCCGACGCCCCCGGCCCAAGAGCCGGACGACGCCATGCCGGACGACGTCATGCCGGCGTGCGTGGCCATTGACGGCAAGACGCTGCGCGGCAGCTTCGACGCCTTCAACGATCGCAAAGCGGCGCATCTGCTGAGTGCTTTCGCCAGCGATGGTCAGATCATCCTCGGCCATCTGGCGATCGATGAGAAGAGCAACGAAATCCCCGCCGCCCAGGACTTGATCGCCACGCTGGGCCTGACCGGGCGCATGTTCACTCTCGACGCCATGCATGCCCAAAAAAACCTTCGCCGTAGCCCTGGCCACGGGTAACCATCTGCTGGTTCAACTCAAGGAGAACCAGCCCAATCTGGATGACGAGATTCGCGCCATCGTCGACAGCCGCACTCCCAGCGACACGGCCTCCTCACGCGACACAGTGCGATCCCGGCAGGAGGATCGAACCGTGGACGTCTTTCCCGTCGGCAAGGCCCTCGTCGACAGCGAATGGCAGCCCTTCGTCAAGACCATCATCCGCGTCACCCGCCAAACTTGGCTCCGCAGTGCCGCCACGGGCATGTGGCAGCCGCGCGGCGAGGTCTCATACTATATCTCCTCCGAACAGGGTCTCCCCGCCAAGACTTGGGCCGCCATCATCCGAGGCCACTGGGGCATCGAGAACCGCAACCACTATGTCCGCGACGTGTCCTGCGACGAGGACCGCAGCCGTATCCGCGACAACCCCGGCATCATGGCCAGAGCCCGCAGCTTCGCCCTCAACATCCTGCGTCACAACGGCACGAAAAACGTCGCTCAAGCCCTCTGGAACGGCGCTCTCTCCCTCGATCTCATCCTCGCTTACAAGGCTCTGTAATCAGCGTTGAACAGCCCTGCCAAGGGGGGTATGCTCTCTATGTCTTCAATGGTCCGCAAGACCGAATAGTGATCGATCCTTTCGGAGTAACGTCCTGATTTTATTCCAGATCCGTAGAATACCGTGAATATATGATTCTCTGTACGGTAGTCGTCTTCATCGAAAGTCACTATCAACAGGCTGTTGTTTTTCTTCGACCATGCGGCATAACCACCAAGTTGAGTTTTCAACCAGGTGTCAGCCGTCTCTATTGTGCCGTCATGCATGTCATTTTCGAGATTGGGGATCACGAAACTGACGGATGGCAGCTTCGCGTAGTCGCGAGGGAGGTGGGCAAGAGACTTCTCAAATCCCTTCGCGTCGGCAAACGATTCCCAGGGATTATGTTTTCGCGGCGATCCGGCTTCGACGTAGCCCGTAAATGTCTTGCCGTGAGCCCGAAGACGAGCGGCCAGGTTCGGCGCGGCAAAGCCGTGCATGCCGTCGTCATGGACGCCTTGTGTCAAGCCGCTGAACAGCGCGAAGTAATTGGGTTGGCTGGGGTGAGCAACTCCGTAGGATCGATCGAACAGCGCGCCACCTCTCGCCAACTTATGCAAATAGGGAGCAGCTCGTCCCGCCAGGGAAATCTGCTCAAAGGTGTGGTTCTCCATGATCACGACAACGACGTGATCATATTTCGGCGGCTTCCTTGACGATGCTACGGCCTGGGGCGCCCCACTCAGCGCCATGCCAGCTACCAGGACAGCCGGCATGGAGAACCGTCGAACGACCGTGCGCCAACTTTGCACAACCACGAAAGCTCCTCCTCCCGCCTGCTCGGCAAGATCAACCTGACTGCAAGTCAGGCATGGCAGTCAAGGGCATGGCCGAATGCGGAGCCGGTCTGGGATCTGCTGCCGCCGACGTTGCAAGCGGTGATGTCGATCGGATATCGTCCGTCCTTCAACCGCTTGGAAGGCAGTGCCATGCATCTCACCTCGCTCCTGATCTTCGCCGCCGCGCTGTTCGTTGCGGCCGGCTCGCCCGGCCCATCGATCGCGGCACTGGTCGCGCGCGTCATCTCCAAGGGTTTTCGCGACGTGTTTCCGTTCCTGCTCGCCATGTGGATCGGCGAGGGCATCTGGCTGTCGCTGGCCGTGTTCGGACTGGCCGTGGTGGCGCAGACTTTTCACTTTGCCTTTGTTGTCGTGAAATGGGTGGGTGTCGCCTATCTCGCTTACCTTGCCTGGAAGATGTGGACGGCGCCTGTCGATGCCAAAGAAGGCGAGATGCCGCGCGAGGATTCGGCGATAAAACTGTTCTTCGCCGGCATGGCTGTCACGCTCGGCAACCCCAAGATCATGATGTTCTATCTGGCACTGCTGCCGACCATCATCGACCTCGCTTCGGTCAGCATCGTCGGCTGGATCGAACTGACGGCGACCATGGCGGTGGTGCTGATCGCCATCGATGTCGCCTGGGTGCTCGCCGCCTCGCAGGCGCGCAAGCTCTTGAAAAGCAAGCGCGCCATGAAGATCGCCAACCGCATCAGCGCCACGACAATGGCCGGTGCCGCGGCGGCGATCGCGGCACGATCCTGAGGCGAGGCGTCAGCCCATCATATTGATGATCGGTGCGATCTCGACGTTGCAGTTTGGCATGGCCAGCATCGGGCAGCCCTTGGCCTTCTCGGCGGCATCGTTGATATCCCTGGCCTCGATGATGGAGTAGCCGCCGGTCGGGTTGCTGCCGCCGTTGTTTTCTATCTTGCCGCCGGGCAGGACGGTCTTCGACGTGCCGACCGGATTGCCTGGATCGACAACAGCCGTGCCAAGCTTTCCAAACCAGCCTGTCCAGGCGTCGGTCATCGCCTTTCGCTCGGCTTCGCTCGCCGGCATCTTGCCGGAGCCATGATAGACGTAAAGAAACTTCGCCATGTTCTCCTCCCTTGATGAGCGGCATCGAACCGGCATGCGGTCATGCCGCCTGCCGATCATCGGACCAAACCGGCAAACAAGCAACGAGAATGCGTGGTCGCTAATATACGGCGCGATGGGCCATTGGATGCGAACCCTACCGCGCCATGGCGTGGTATTCGTCGTTCGGGCGCATATCGATTGCCGCCGCCACCCGGTTCGACATGTTGAAGAAGGCCGCGGTCGAGGCGATGTCCCAGATGTCGCGGTCGCTGAAGCCTGCCGTGCGGAGCGCGGCCCGGTCGGCCTCGATAATCTTGGCCGGCTCTTCGGTCAGCTTGACGGCGAATTCGAGCATTGCTGTCTGTTTCGGGGACAGATCGGCGGCGCGGAAATTCATCACCATCATCTCGCCGAGCGCCGGATCGCCGGACAGCTGGCGCACCGCCGCGCCATGGGCGGTCAGGCAGTAGTAGCAATGGTTGATCGAGGAGACGGCGACCGCGATCATCTCGCGCTCCAGCTTCGACAGACCTGACTCACCCAGCATCAGGTCGTTGTACATGTCGGTGAAGGCGCGCAGCTTCTTGTCGTCGAAGGCGTAGGCCTTGAGCACGTTGGGAACCAGGCCGAGCTTCTCCTCGCATTTGGCGAAATAGGTTTTCGTCGCCTCGCTCAACTCTCCCGAGGCCAGATCGAGTGCGGTGATTTTGCCGGTCATGGGTCGTTTCTCCTCTTTGGGCGGTGGCCTGCCGCCGAATTCGGATAATTCTTGGCAAGCCGTCAAACCTTTGTCGCCAAACAGCGGTCATCTGCTACGATAGTCGTAAAAGCATTCGACGGGAGGGAATAGCGTCATGGCCAGCGTGAAATCCGCAGCGAAGCCGAAGAAAAAAGCCACATCAGCGGCAAAGACCGAGGAAAAGCCATCAAGGCTTGCCGATTACCTGCTCGCCCGCGCGCCGGCCGAAGACATTGCCGCCTATGACGTGTCCGCCCTCGAACGCGCCGCCGACCTCGCCGGCCAGGCGGTGGCCGGCCACAAGAAGGGTGAGTGCGTCGTTGCCGTGGAGACCGATTCGGGCGTCGTTCGCGAAGGTCGGCCGGTGACGGTCATCACCGTCGTCAACGACAACATGCCGTTCCTGTTCGATTCCATCCTCGGCGAGATCACCGAGACATCAGGCGAACCGACGCTCGTCACCCATCCGGTCATCACCGTGCGCCACGGCAAACGCGGTGTCGAGGAAATCCTCGGCGACGGCAATTTCGCCAAGGACGACGGCAATCATGACCGGCTGAGCGTCATCCACGTCCATATACCGCGGCTGACAGCGGAGGCGGCGAACGGCTTGACCGAGCGGCTGCGCAAGATGCTCGGCCAGGTGCACGCCGCCGTCAACGATTGGAAGCCGATGCTGGCTCGCCTCGACCAGGCGATCTCGGAATTCCGCTATTCGGCGGTGCCGCTCGACAAGAAGAGCGTCGCCGAGGCGATCGCTTTCCTGGAGTGGCTGCGCGACGACAATTTCACCTTCCTTGGCATGCGCGAGTTCAAATACTCAGGCGGCGAGGAAAGCGGCAATCTGGAGCGCGCCGACAAGCCCGGCCTCGGCATTCTTTCTGACCCCGACGTGCTGGTGCTGCGGCGCGGCACCGAAGCGGTGACGACGACGCCCGAGATTCGCGCCTTCCTGCATGGACCGGAGCCGCTGATCGTCACCAAGGCTAACGCCAAGTCGCTGGTGCATCGTCGGATCTACCTCGATTACATCGGCGTCAAGACCTACACCGCCAAAGGCGCGCTCGCCGGCGAGTTGCGCATTGTCGGCCTGTTCACATCGACCGCTTACACGCGCTCGGTGATGAAGATCCCGTATCTGCGGTCAAAGGCCGAAACCATCATCGCCAAGTCCGGCTTCGATCGCCACGACCACTCCGGCAAGGCGCTGATCAACGTGCTGGAAAGCTATCCGCGCGACGAACTGTTCCAGGTGCCGGTGCCGATCCTGCGCAAGCACGCCGCTGCCATTCTCGGCCTGATCGAGCGGCCGCGTGTGCGGGCGCTGGTGCGCGCCGACCAGTTCGATCGCTTCGTCTCGATCCTCGTCTTCGTGCCGCGCGACCGCTACGACAGCGTCGTACGCGAGAAGGTCGGCGCTTATCTCAAGACCGTGTTCGAGGGCCGGCTGTCGGCCTACTATCCGGCCTTCCCCGAAGGCGGGCTGGCGCGCGTGCATTTCATCATCGGCCGCTCCGGCGGCAAGACGCCGAAGGTAGAGCAGGCGACGATCGAGGCGGCGATCCGCGACATCGTGCGCACCTGGGAGGACGCCCTTTCCGACGCGGCGGATGCCGATGGCGGCGACCAGGCGTTGAAGGCCATCGCCGCAAGGCTGCCGGAAAGCTACCGCGATTCGTTCAGCGCCGCGGTAGCGCTGGTCGATGCCGGGCGCATCGCTGGGATCAGCGCCGACAATCCGATCGCCATCGACTATTACCGCCACGCCGAGCAGAAGCCGCATCAGGCGGCGCTGAAGATCTATCACCATGGCAGCCCGGTGGCGCTGTCGCGGCGCGTGCCGGTGCTGGAAAACATCGGCTTCCGCGTCATCAGCGAGCGCACCTTCGAGGTCGGCGACGACCAGTCCGGCATGGTCTTCATCCACGACATGGAGCTGGAGAACAGCTACGGCAAGCCGATCGACCTTACCGATGGCGGCGCGCTGTTCGAGGATGCGTTCCTGTCGGTGTGGCGCGGCGATGTCGACAATGACGGCTACAACGGGCTGGCCCAGACCGCCGGCCTGTGGTCCGGCGAAATCACCATCCTGCGCGCCTATGGCCGCTATCTGCAGCAGGTAGGCATTCCGCAAAGCCAGGATTTCATCGCTGCGGCACTCAACCGCTATCCCGAGATCGCTCGCGGCCTGCACGCGCTGTTCATCGCCCGGCTCGGGCCGACGGCCGAGACGGAAGGCGTGGTGGCGGCAAAGCACCTCAAGGCCAAGATCAAGGACGCGCTGGAAGATGTGCCCAACATCGATGACGACACCATCATCCGCCGCTACCTCAATCTGATCGAAGCCTCGCTGCGCACCAATCATTTCGTTGCCGATACGAAGCAGAAAGGCCAGTCGCTGGCGATCAAGCTCGAATCGCAGGCGGTCGAGGGTCTGCCGGCGCCACGGCCGTGGCGCGAGATCTTCGTCTACGGTTCCGAGGTCGAGGGCCTGCATCTGCGCTTCGGCCCGGTGGCGCGCGGCGGCCTGCGCTGGTCGGACCGCGCCCAGGACTACCGCACCGAGGTGCTCGGCCTGGTCAAGGCGCAACAGGTCAAGAACGCCGTTATCGTGCCGGTCGGCGCCAAGGGCGGCTTCTTCCCCAAGCGCCTGCCGACGGGCGGCAGCCGCGACGCGATCTTCGAGGCAGGCACCTCGGCCTACAAGAATTTCGTCTCCAGCCTTTTGTCGATCACCGACAATATCGGCCTGGACGGGGTTATTCCGCCAGCTGGCGTTGTCAGGCGCGACCAGGACGATCCCTATTTCGTCGTCGCCGCCGACAAGGGCACGGCGACCTTCTCCGACACCGCCAACGCCATCTCGGAGAAGCATGGCTTCTGGCTCGACGACGCCTTCGCCAGCGGCGGCTCCGCCGGCTACGACCACAAGAAGATGGGCATCACTGCCAAGGGTGCCTGGGAAGCGGTCAAGCGTCACTTCCGCGAGATCAACCGCGACATCCAGACCTCGCCCTTCACCGTCGTCGGTGTCGGCGACATGTCGGGCGACGTGTTCGGCAACGGCATGCTGTTGTCGCCGCAGACAAGGCTGATCGCCGCCTTCGATCATCGCGACATCTTCATCGATCCAGATCCTGACATGGCGGCCTCGATGGCCGAACGCGAGCGCATGTTCGCTTTGCCACGTTCGAGCTGGCAGGACTACGACAAGTCGAAGCTGTCGGAAGGCGGCGTCATCGTCTCGCGCAGCCAGAAGTCGATTACCTTGCCGCCGGCGGCAGCGGCGGCGATTGGCCTGGCGAAGACCACCGCCACGCCGGCCGAGATCATGACCGCCATCCTCAAGGCGCCGGTCGATCTTCTGTGGTTCGGCGGCATCGGCACTTACTTGAGGGCCTCCACCGAAACCAATGCCGAGGTCGGCGACCGCGCCAATGATGCCATCCGCATCACCGCGCTCGACGTGCGCGCCAAGGTGATCGGCGAGGGCGCCAATCTCGGCGTCACGCAACGGGCGCGCATCGAGTTCGGCATGAATGGCGGGCGGTGCAATTCCGACGCCATCGACAATTCCGGCGGCGTCAACTGCTCCGACGTCGAGGTCAACATCAAGATCGCTTTGGCGTCGGCCATGCGCAAGGGATCGCTGACGCGCCCGGCCCGCAACAAGCTGCTGGCGGAGATGACCGACGAGGTCGGCGGGCTGGTCCTGTCGAACAACGATCAGCAGACGCTGGCACTTTCGATCGCCCGCAAGCGCGGCCTTGCCGACATTGCACATCAAAGCCGTTTCATGACGGCTTTGGAAGCGCGCGGCCTGCTCGACCGTGTGGTCGAGACGCTGCCGTCACCGGCCGCACTCGCCGAACGCGAGGCGCGCGGCGAGCCGCTGACCCGAGCCGAGCTCGGCGTGTTGCTCGCTTATGCCAAGATCGTGCTGTTTTCCGACATCGTCGCCAGCGACGTGCCTGACGATGCGCATTTCGACCGCGACCTGATGGGCTATTTCCCCGACCGGATGGCGAAGAAATACGCCGCTGAGATCCATGGCCACCGGCTGCGCCGCGAAATCATCGCCCGCGTCGTCGCCAACGATCTGGTCAATCGCGGTGGTCCGTCCTTCGTCAACCGGCTGCAGGAAGCCACGGGACGCACCGCCGCCGATGTGGTGCGCACCTTCGCCGTGGTGCGCGACGGCTTTGCGCTGCCGGCGCTCTATCGCGAGATCGACGCGCTCGACAATCAGATCGACGGCCAGGTGCAGCTCGATCTCTATCAGATGGTCAGCCGGCTGATCTATGTGACCAGCGGCTGGTATCTGAAGAACGATGCCGGCACGGCACCCCTCGGCCAGCGCATCGCCGAGTTGCAGGAGGCGCGCAAGGCGCTGGAGCCGAAGCTCGTTTCGCTGCTGCCGGCCTTCTCGCGCGAGCGGATCGAGGAGAAGCGGCACGGGCTGTTCAAGGCCGGCGCACCGGAGCGGCTGGCCGAGCAACTGGCGCTGAGCGAGGTGGCGGAACTGATCCCAGACATCGCGCTGACCGCGCGGATGGCAAATGCCGACATCGTCGCCGCGGCCAAGGCGTTCTTCGCCGTCAGCGATGCCTTCCGTATCCCGCGCGTCGAGGACGCGGCGCGCTCGATCACGCCGTCGGACTATTATGATCAGCTCGCTTTGTCGCGCGCCACCGACACGATTGGTGCTGCACGGCGCGGCATTGCGGTGGCGGCCCTCACTGGCCATGCCAAGACGGCCGATCCGGTGGCGGCCTGGCTGGAAGCCGGCGGCGAACGGGTGGCACGTATCCGCGAGCGGCTGCAGGCGCTGACCGAAGGCGGCGACATCACCGTGTCGCGGCTGTCGGTGGCGTCCGGGCTGATGAGCGATCTGACGGGGATGTAGAGACAGGATGTCATTGGGCAAGCTTTGGGGCGAGCGGTCAGTTGGGCATTCCTTGCGGCCGCTCGGCCTTGAGATGACCCCCCGGCCATGAGCGAAGACATCTACGACCCACAATTCGTCAAAGGTGTCTTCGACCGCTGCTCCGGCCAGTACATCACGTTCAGCTGGATATGTTCATTCGGCTTTACCGAGCGCTGGCGCCGACAATGCGTCGAGTTGATGCCCGAGCCGCCTGCTCCGGAGCCGAAGGGCTACGACCTGATGGCCGGCACCGGCGAGGTCTGGCCGCACCTACTCAAACGCTTTCCCGGCATAGGGGCGATAACAGCCGTCGATATCTCATCGGGCATGCATCACCGCGCCATGGAGCGACTGCACGCGCATCGCGCCCACAAGATCGCCTTCATCGAGGACGACGTTCTGGCCAGCGACCTGCCGAAAGAAAGCGCCGATTTCATCATTTCCACGTTCGGACTGAAGACCTTCAATGGGGAGCAGCATGCGAAGCTCGCAAAGCTGGTCGCGCACTGCCTCAAGCCCGGCGGCGTCTTCTGCATGATCGAGGCATCCGACCCTCGGGGATGGTGGCTGAGGCCGCTCTATCTCTTCCATCTGAAGGTCATGCTGCCACTGGTCGAAAGAACGCTGCTCAGGGGGGCGCAGGATTTCGCGAGGATCGGCACGTATTCGACGAATTTCGGCGACGCCTCGGCTTTTGCCGAAATACTGAAAGGCCAGGGGCTGGACGTCGCGTTTAAACGCTTCTTCTTCGGCTGCGCTACAGCGGTTGCGGGCAGGAAGCCGGCCGCATTTGCGCCGTCATAAAAAAAATGCAGACATGGCGCCCGATACGGGCGCGGCCGGGGGAATCATCATGGCGGTAGAGACAGTGCAGCGTGCGTCCGGGCGCGGCATCTGGGGATGGATGTTCTTCGACTGGGCAGCGCAGCCGTTCTTCACGGTCGTCACCACCTTCATCTTCGGCCCCTATTTCGTTTCGCGCATGGCTGGCGATCCCAACACCGGCCAGGCGGTCTGGGGCTATGGTATCGCCGCGGCCGGGCTGGTCATTGCCGTGCTGTCACCGATCCTCGGCTCGATCGCCGATCAGACCGGGCCGCGCAAGCCGTGGATCGCCTTCTTCGCGGCGATCAAGATCACCAGTCTCGCTCTGCTCTGGTTTGCCGCACCCGGCTCGAACCTGTTCCTGATTGTGGCTTTGTTCTCGCTGGCTTCGGTGGCGGCGGAATTCTCCACCGTGTTCAACGATTCGATGATGCCGCGGCTGGTGCCGAAGAGCGAGATCGGCCGCATCTCCAACACGGCCTGGGGGCTCGGCTATCTCGGCGGGATGATCGCGCTGATCTTTGTCGTCACCTGCCTCGCCGGCTCGCCGGAGACCGGCAAGACGATCATCGGCATCACCCCGCTGTTCGGGCTCGACCCGCATCTGGGGGAAGATGCGCGCGCCACCGGGCCGCTGTCGGCCGGCTGGTATTTCCTGTTCATCCTGCCGATGTTCTTCTTCACTCCCGATGCGATCAAGGGCATTCCGATCGGGCCGGCGGTGCGCGAGGGCCTGTCGGAGCTGAAATCCACGCTGGCCGAGGTGCGCAAGCGCGGCGGCATCTTCCGCTTCCTCGTCGCCCGCATGATCTACCAGGACGGCGTCAATGCGCTGCTGGCGCTCGGCGGCACTTTCGCGGCCGGCATGTTCCACTGGTCGATCACCGAGATCGGCATGTTCGGCATCATCCTCAATATCGTCGCCATCTTCGGCTGCTGGATCGCGGCCCGCCTCGACACCGCGCTCGGCTCCAAGGCGGTGGTGATGATCGCGCTGGTCATGCTGTCCATCGCCACCATCGGCGTCATCTCGACCGGCCCAGGCTTCACGCTGCTCGGCCTGATCCAGCTCTCGACCACCGATTCCGGCGGCCTGTTCGGCACGGCGGCCGAGAAGGCCTACATCCTATACGGCCTGCTGATCGGCCTCGCTTTCGGCCCGGTGCAGGCGTCGTCGCGCTCCTACATGGCACGCAGTGTCACGGCGGCGGAATCCGGCCGCTATTTCGGCATCTACGCGCTGGCCGGCCGGGCAACCAGTTTTCTGGCGCCGTTCCTGGTGGCGACGATCACCGCGCTCAGCGATTCGGCACGGCTCGGCATGGCGGTGATCATCCTGTTCCTGGCGATAGGCATGGCGATTTTGGTCAAGACGCCATATCCGGCGGATCAGCCGGTGGAATAGTAGCGCCTCCACCTTCCCCCTTGTGGGGGAAGGTGGATCGGCGCGTAGCGCCGAGACGGATGAGGGGTGCGTGACGGAATGAGGCGGTGGCGATTTTGACCTTATCGCCAAGCTGGAACACCCCTCATCCGACCTCGCTTCGCGAGGCCACCTTCTCCCACAAGGGGAGAAGGAAGAGGGCGCGCTCAGTGCCGGAAATGTCTCACGCCCGTAAACACCATGGCGATGCCGTGCTCATCAGCCGCCGCGATGACGTCCTTGTCGTTCATCGAGCCGCCCGGCTGGATCACGGCGGTGGCGCCGGCTGCGACCGCGGCAAGCAGGCCGTCGGCAAAGGGGAAGAAGGCATCGGAGGCGACGACCGAGCCCTTGGTCAGTGGCTCAGCCATGCCTGCTGCTTCCGCGGCATCAAGCGCCTTGCGGGCGGCGATGCGTGAGGAATCGACGCGGCTCATCTGGCCGGCGCCGATGCCGACGGTGGCGCCGTCTTTTGCGTAGACGATGGCGTTTGACTTGACGTGCTTGGCGACGCGGAAGGCGAATTTGAGATCGGCCATCTCGGTCGGCGTGGGCGCGCGTTTGGTCACCACTTTCAGGTCGAGATCGTCGACCACGGCGTTGTCCCTACCCTGGACGAGCATCCCGCCGGCAACGGACTTGACCGTCGTGCCCGCCGAACGGGGGTCGGGCAGGCCGCCGGTGACCAGCAGGCGCAGGTTCTTCTTCGCGGCCACGATGGCGCGGGCTTCGTCGGTCGCATCGGGCGCGATGATGACCTCGGTGAAGGTCTTCACGATTTCTTGCGCCGCTTCCGCGTCGAGGGTGCGGTTTAAGGCGACAATCCCGCCGAAGGCCGAGACCGGGTCGCAGGCGAGCGCCTTGGCATAGGCTGCTTTCAGCGAGGCGCCCTCGGCTACACCGCAGGGGTTGGCGTGCTTGATGATGGCGACGGCGGCGGAGCGGGCAGGATCGAACTCGCCAGTCAGTTCGAAGGCGGCGTCGGTGTCGTTGATGTTGTTGTAGGACAGCTGTTTGCCCTGCAACTGCCGCGCGGTGGCGACGCCCGGCCGCTTGTCGCCATTGACGTAGAAGCCGGCGCTCTGGTGCGGATTTTCGCCATAACGCATCACTTCGGTCAGCCTGCCGCCGAAGGCGCGCCAGGTCGGATGCTCTATCTCCAGCGCCTCGGCGAACCAGCCGGAAATCGCGGCGTCATAGCTGGCGGTGCGGGCAAAGGCCTTGGCGGCCAGCTTCTTGCGGAAATCCAGCGACAGCGAGCCGATGTTCATTTCCAGCGCGTTCAGCACCGAGGCGTAGTCACCGGGATCGGTGACGATCGCAACATAGGCGTGGTTCTTGGCCGAGGCGCGGATCATCGCCGGGCCGCCAATGTCGATGTTCTCGACGATCGATGCGTAATCAGCACCGGAGCGGCGGACTTCCTCGAACGGATAAAGATTGGAAACGAGGAGATCGATCGGCTCGATGCCATATTTGCGCATGGCCGCGGCATGTTCGGGGTCGTCGCGCACGCCAAGCAGCGCGCCGTGCACGGAAGGATGCAGCGTCTTGACGCGGCCATCCATGATTTCGGGAAAGCCGGTGAGCTCGGAGACGTCGCGTACCGCCAGGCCTGCCTCGGCGATCGCCTTGGCGGTGCCGCCGGTCGAGACCAGCTCGACACCGGCCGCGGCCAATGCCCTGGCGAAGTCGATGAGGCCGGTCTTGTCGAACACCGAAAGCAAGGCACGGCGTACGGGAACGAGATCCGGTGCGGGAATGTTCTTGGCGGCGACGGCCATGGGCTGGCGGCCTTTCACGGCTGGAGGGGCAAGCCCGCGCCGTAGCACATGACATCAGGAAATCAAGCGTCGTGCGCCATTCGGCGGTTTGATATGCAATTTGCCGGCCTCGGATGTAGGCTGATCTCCTCGCGATGGAGGAACACCGATGGCATTTGTCCGCATTGGCCAGTTCACGGCGTTACCGGATACGACGGAGCGGTTGCGGGCGATCTACGAAACCGAGGCGATCCCTGCTATCCGCGCCGCAACCGGCAACATCAGCGCCGTGCTGTTGCAGCAGCACCAGGCGCGCGACGCGTTCATGGCAATCACCGTATGGAGCACCGTCGAGGATGCGGAGCGCTATGACCGCAGCGGTCAGGCGGCGGCGATGGCCGACAAGATCCGCTTCGCCTTCGCCGGTCCGCCGATGCTCAGCACCTATGACGCCTTCGGTCTCCCGCAGCAGCATTGAGCGAGCCGGCCGCCTTCGCGCGGCAAATCAGTTGTTTTCCGGGTAGCCGGCAATGCTGGTGCGCGTCAGCTGCCAGTGGACTTCAGACACGTCGGACGCCTTGAAGGCAAGCACGATCTGCCGGCTTCGGCGCGGTCCGCCAAGACCGGCGAAATAGATCGATTCCTCGACCTCGGGCACCACTTCGCTTGCCGTGAACACCCAGCTGTCGGCCTGGTCGGCGGTCAGCACCAGGCGATCGTGTTCGTCCTGCAAAAGGTTGATGTCGGGATGGACATGGAAGCGCACGGTGATGAAGTCACGGCCATTGTTGCGGATCGCGGCATTGCCGGGGCGCTGGAACCGGTCCCTGCCGGCCAGCACATTGCCATTCGTCGACAGCTTCAGCTCACGCTCATGCAGGAAGCCGAAACGCGGGACATAGCCGTCATGACGGGCAATGAAGCCCTGGACGCCCTTCTGGTCGATGCGCTTGCACTGCACATTCTGCGGACCGCCGATCAGCGGCGAACCGAGCAGGTCGTTGACGCGTAGCGAATGGCTGAAGCGCGCCGACGAGGTGTCGTTGATGGTGGCGGTCGAGTGTGCGGCGGTGGCGCGGGCCAGCGGCCGGAACTCGGCGGCGCCATAGGTGTCGATGCCGGCATTGACGATGTAGTGCTGGCGGCCCGACGACAGTTCGAAGGCGAGGCAGCCGGCATGTGCGGCGTTGGACACGTCGACCGGCGGCGGCAGGCCGGTGTCGGCAATGACGGTGACGCCGCCCATCGACAGCCGCTCATAGCCCGAATGCGGCGCGTGCAGCAGCGGCGCGCCGGCGGTGTCGTCATGGCGCAATATGGTGGCGATGCGGTCATGGATGGTGGCGCCCATGCCGTTGAAACGGGCGAGGCTGCCATCCTGGTGGCGGAAGAAGCGCAGCGCGGGCAGCATGCGGTCGATGGCGCCGATCAGCGCCTGCGGCGGGGTTTCCGCCTGGTTGGCGTAGGTCTGGCGCAGTGGCAAAAGGTCGGCGAGGATTTCCAGCACCGACATCGGATTGCGTGAGATATGGCCGCCATCGGCGAGGATCTGGCGGTTGAGTTCCTCGGCGAGGTTGCGGGTGGCGCCGCGTAGCGCCGAAGCCGGCGCCGGCAGGGACAGCGCCGCGAAGGCGAGCGCGATGCGGGCACGCAGCCGGTCCTTGCCGTCGGGCATTTCGCGCGCCATCGACCTGAGATAGCGGATCTGGACGGCCAGCGACTTCAGGAAGGCGCGGTAGAAGGGGAACTCGGCGCCCTGCAGCACGACGGAGGAATGCTGCAACCAGGCGATGATGCGCTTGGCCGTCGTGCCGGGCTCCCAGGCAATGCCGGCAATGTTGTTGCCATGCATGGCGATCCAGTCGGACACCAGGGCACGTGCATTGGCGGCAGCAAGTTCGGTGCCGGCGGCGCGCATGTGGCGCAGCCAGCGAAAACCATGCAGCGTCTTTTGCCAGCCATGGTTGGGCACGTTGATCTGGAAAGGCGACTTGCCACCGGTCTCGACCAGATGCCCCGACAGGGGATAGCGGCCGTAATAGATCTCAAGCGCGATCTGCGGGTCGGCCAGCCGCAGGTCCGGTGGCGCGATCAGGACGCGTTCTGGCGTGCGGCCGGAATAGCGCCAGCGATAGACCGGCCCGGCACGCAGGCGCCGGCGCGTCTTGCGCCAGAACTCCTTCGCGACCAGCGTCCACAGACGCGTCGTGTTGCCGGCAGCAAGTGCCAAAAGCCCTCCTGGTCGTCCTCTACCCCGGCGTGGAGTTTACATGATTGAACGAGTCGTGCGAAGGCGAATTCCTGGGAATGGGTCCGGCGCCCCATACCCTCCCCTAAAAAAGTCAGCAAATTCTGCCGGTTAAGTCAAATAGCGCCGCGCGATGCGACGCGATTTGCTTTTGGTCCATGCATGTCGGTTACCCCAAAACCGCTATGCACTTTTGGGCGGCATGCATTAGCCGGCTCGGCGCATGCGCGCCGCGAAGAAGCCGTCCAGGCCCGAGCGCTCCGGCGCCCCGAGGTCGAGATCGGCGGGGGTGGTGCGCAGCGTGCCTTGTGCCGTCAGGAACGAATCGATGCCGGCGACCTCGCCTTGACGCAGCGGATCGTCGACGACATCAGGCGTCCCTTCGAGGAAAGCGCGATAAAGATCCTCGCCTTCGAGTGGGTCGAGCGAACAATTGGAAAAAGACGATCCGGCCGCCGGGTTTGACCAGCGTGACGGCGCGGGCGAGCAACCGCCTTTGCAGGTCGGCGAGCTTTTCGACATCGGCCGCCGTCTTGGTCCATGGCACGTCGGGATGCCGGCGCACCGTGCCGGTCGACGAGCAGGGCGCATCGAGCAGCACGGCGTCGAACAGCTCCGTGGGCTCGTATTTGAGCAAGTCGGCCTGGACGATGTCGGCCGACAGGCCGAGGCGGTCGAGATTCTGCGCCAGCCGGGCCAAGCGGTTCTTCGAGGTGTCGACGGCGGTGACTTTTGCGCCGGCCAGGACCAGCTGGGCGGTCTTGCCGCCGGGCGCGGCGCAGAGATCGGCGACGCGCAACCCGCTGACATCGCCGAACAGCCGTGCCGGCAGACTGGCCGCGGCATCCTGGACCCACCAGGCGCCTTCGGCGAAGCCGGGCAGTTCGGTGACGGCCCCGGCAAGGTTTTCCACGCGCACCGTGCCGGTCGGCAGGACGATGCCGCCGAGTTTTTCAGCCCAGAGTTCGGGATCGGCCTTGACCGAGAAGTCGACCGGCGCCTCAATGCGATGGGCTTCGAGGATCTGCCTGGCCTTATCAGGGCCATAGGAGGCTTTCAGCCGGTCGGAAAACCATTTTGGCGCTTCGTCGGTGGCGGCAAGGGCGGCGGGCAGTTCTGTGTCCTTGGCACGCGCCAGCGTGCGCAGCACGCCGTTGACGAGGCCGGAAAAGCGCTGCGTGCGCGGATCGGACTTGGCGTGCGTCACCGCGAGGTCGACGGCGGCGCTGTCGGGAATGTCGAGGAACAGGATTTGCGCCGCCGCCACATGCAGTATGTGCGACAAAGCGGTGGCGTTGGGCGGCAGCGGCTTTTCCAGCCTGCGCGCGAGTAGGGCTGATATGGTCATGCGGAAGCGCAGCGCGGTGACCAGAATGGCGCGCACCAGGCCACGGTCGCGCAAATCGAGCGCCTTGTATTGCGGGTGGCCGTTCTCGTGGTCAGTCAGGCCGTCCAGCGGCGTCCTGGCATCGATGACGGCGGCAAGCAGCCGCGCCGCGCCTTGCGGGCGGCGAGGCCGGCGACGAATTCGCCGCCGTCTCTATGATCCTGATCGCCTGAACCTGTGCGTCGAGGTGCTGCCACGCTCACGACCACCGGCCTTTGGGCCCGGTCGGGTTGCGTCCCCATGGATTGGACTTCGGCTTCTCAGGCTCCGCCGGCAACTCCGGTTGCGCGACCTGGCCCCACGGGCCGGACGGCTGTTGTTCCTCGGCCTGCCGGGGCGCCGGCGCCGGGCGAGCGGCCTGGGTGCCGCCGCCTGCCATCTGCCGTGCCATCTCCTGCAAGGCCGCGATGCGGTTGTCGGTGCTCGGATGGGTGGAGAACAGATTGTCCATGCGCTCGCCGTGCAGGGGATTGATGATGAAGAGATGCGCCATCGCCGGATTGCGTTCCGCATCGGGGTTGGGGATGCGTTCTGCTCCCCGGGCGATCTTGTCAAGCGCCGATGCCAGCCACAGCGGGTGTCCACAGATTTCGGCGCCGCGCCGGTCGGCCTCGTATTCGCGGGTGCGGCTCACCGCCATCTGCACGATCATCGCGGCAAACGGCGCCACGATCATCGCCGCCAGCACGCCGACGAAGCCGAACGGATTGTTGTCGCGATTGCCGCCGAGGAAGAAAGCGAAATTGCCCAGCATCGAGATAGCGCCGGCAAAGGTGGCGACGATGGTCATGGTCAGGGTGTCGCGATGCTGGACGTGGGCGAGCTCGTGCGCCATTACAGCCGCGACCTCTTCATGGGTCAGCCGCTGCAACAGGCCTGTCGAGGCGGCGACCGTCGCGTTCTGCGGGTTGCGGCCGGTGGCGAAAGCATTCGGCTGCGGATTGTCGATCAGGTAGGTCCTGGGCATCGGCAGCCCGGCCTGCTTGGCCAGTGCCTGGACAATGGCGTAATATTCCGGCGCGTTCTTCTCGTCGACCTCGACGGCACGGTTCATCGACAGCACCATCTTGTCGGCATTCCAGTAGCTGAACAGATTGGTGCCGGCGGCGATCACCAGCGCGATCATCATGCCGCCCGAACCGCCGATCAGAAAGCCGACGCCCATGAACAGAGCCGTTATCGCCGCAAGAAGCATGGCGGTGCGAAGGGTGTTCATCGTCTGCTCCTGTCGAGTCGGTGGCAAAAAGGGGTCGATCGTCTTGGGTTCATGGCTATATGATGGGAAACGCCTGCCCCTGTTTCAATCCGCGCGGAATATCGCATGACCGACGAAACCAGTAAAACGCCCGCCGGCCGGGATGACGGCGCGCCGTCAAAAGAACTGACGCCCGCCGCCCGCCGCGCGCTGGCGGAAGCCGAGGCACGGCGGCAAGACTATCGCCAGAAGGAAGCCGCGCTGCCCCGGGAAATCGGCGGCCGCGGCGGCAAGGAACCCGGCCGCTACGGCGACTGGGAAGTCAAAGGCCTGACCAGCGATTTTTAGAATGTGCCGATATTCAGGTGATGCCGGCCTGCAAACGGTGGTTGCCCGCGCTCCGGTGCTTCAAGCAGCGTTGCGCTGTGGTTCAAGCGCAATCCAGCCGCGCTCGTCGACGGTGATGCCAACATTGTCGTAGCCCGCGATCGCGGCATGCGGCGTTTGTATCGGGTGCGCGTGGGTTGCGTTGATCACCATGACCGAAGCCTGCGCGGCCTCTGCCGCCGCGATACCGGCCGGAGCGTCCTCGAACACCAGGCAATCGCGGGCATCGAAGCCCAGTCGTCTCGCGCCAAGCTGGAAACAGTCGGGCGCCGGCTTGCCGCGGGAAACATCTTCTCCCGCGACGATCACCGCTGGCACGGGGATGCCGGCCGCCGCCATCCGCAACAGCGCCAGTTCGCGCGGCGCAGACGTCACGATCGCCCAGCGCTCGGATGGCAACGCGTTGAGAAATGCCACGGCGCCGGCGATCGGGACGATGCCGTCCAGATCGGCCGCTTCGGCCTTCAGGAGAAGGTGGGATTCGTGCGCCGGGTCGACGCCCGGCAGCGCCAGGGCCGTGATGGTTTCGATCGCCCGTACGCCGTGGATCGTCGGCAGGAAGGCGGCGACGTCGAGGCCATGGCGGCGCGCCCAATCGCTCCACACTCGCTCCGCCGAGGCGATGGAATTGATGAGCGTGCCGTCCATGTCGAAAAGGAAGGCCGCGAATTTTCTGCCAGCAAACATGATTTTCCTTGAAGTCCGGGAGAGTGTGTCGAGGGAGAGTGCAACCGTAACGTCAAGGTGCGGCCATGGAAAGGCACGCGGGCGTATTTTGCGAGCGATCCAGGGAACCACAGCCAACTTGCGGCGTTTCAACGGCATTGTTTTTCACGCCGATCAAAGGGGACCTGCGATGCTGATCCGGCTCGGCTACGAAATCGCCATTGAATGCGCCGAGGCCACTCCGGTGATTTCGCTGCTCGAGATCCACAAGGACAGGCAGGCCGACATCAAGCGGCAGACGCGGGTGCTGACATCGCCTTTGGTGCCGACCAGGCTCTACCAGGATCTGCATGGCAATGGCTGCCGCCGCTTCACCGCACCAGCCGGCACCTTCCGCATCCTCTACGATGCAGTTATCGAGGACAGTGGCGAGACGGACGAGGTCAACACGCTGGCCCGGGAAATGCCGGTGGCCGAATTGCCCGACGAGGTGCTCGGCTATCTCCTCGGCAGCCGCTATTGCGAGACCGATCATCTCAGCCATCTCGCCTGGCAGCTGTTTGGCCATCTGCCGCCCGGCTGGGCGCGGGTGCAGGCGATCGTCGATTATGTCCACAACCGGCTGTCGTTCGGCTACGGCTATGCCCGTTCGACCCGCACGGCGGCGCAGGCGCATGAGGAACGGGTCGGCGTCTGCCGCGACTTCGCCCATCTGGCGATCACGCTCTGCCGCTGCATGAACATTCCGGCGCGCTATGTGAACGGCTATCTCGGCGACATCGGCGTGCCGATCGATCCGGCGCCGATGGACTTCTCGGCCTGGATGGAAGTGTTCCTCGACGGCAAGTGGTACACGTTCGATCCACGCCACAACCGGCCCCGCACCGGCCGTGTCGTCATCGCGCGCGGCCGCGACGCCACCGACGTGCCCTTGCTGCACAGCTTCGGCCCGCACCGGCTCGCTTTGTTCAAGGTCTGGACCTATGAGCAGGAGGGCAGATTGTTCAATCCGCCCCATCACGGCATCGACCGGACGGTCAGCGCACAGATGCTTGCGTAGTCCTTCGCCGTTTCGCGTTCCACAATCGAGGGACAGGTGGTCCGCTTCGGCACATAGACCCTGTGCCGCAACAGGACGGCGCGGAGCATTCCGCGATTGCTTCGGTTCGAGCATGGTAAGCGGTCGGTAAACACGGCGGAATCAGTGGTTTGCCGTTTACCAGTCGTTCACCTTTGCACGCGGCGAAATCCAACAAAAACAATGTCTTGAGATCAGTCGCCCGGTTCTGGCGGATAAACGGCGTCGTCCGGCTGGAATCCTGCATCGCCCTCATTGCGGCGACGAGGCCGAGGCATGCGGAGGCTGTTGGATGCGAAATTACGGGGGTCTTGTTCACGCGGTCGGCGGGTTCGCCAGACACAGCGGTGGAAATTTCGCGGTCCTGTTCGGCTTTGCTGCCTCGGTCTTGGCGCTAGCCGCCGGCTTCTCGGTCAACCTCTCTCAGCTCTACAACGCCAAGTCGAGCCTGCAGGGCGTGGTCGACGCCGCAGTGACGTCGACGGCGCGTGACCTGACGACCGGGGTCATCAAGGAAGCCGATGCCAACAAGGCGGTGCAGAACTTTCTCGTGGCCAACAGCATGGCGGGCATTCTGCAGTCCGACCAGATCGTGCTCGACAAGCTTGTCATCGACAGGACCGCCAACACGGTGCAGGCGGACGTCCATGTCGATGTCGCCCTGTTCTTCCCGGTCTTCGGCATGGGCGACACGAAGCGCGTCACCGCGTCGACAACATCGCTTTATTCGGACAAGACCATCGAAGTGGCGATGATGCTCGATGTGACCGGATCGATGGCCGCCAACTGGTGGGCCAAGACCGACAAGATCGGCGATCTGCAAACGGCTGCTTCGGCGGCTGTCGAGGACCTGCTCGACAACAACATCGACCCGAAGAATCCGCGCGTGCGCGTGGCCATTGTTCCCTATGCCGAGGCGGTGAATACTGGCGGCCTCGCGGACAGCGTTTTCGTTGAACAGCCGGGAGGCTCGAATCTGCCGCCACCAGTGGACACGCCGATGCAGGTGGACTCATCCACGCCCACGCGGCCCGACAACTGCGCCACCGAGCGCAAGGACAAGGATGGCTATGCCGATTATTCATCCGACGGGCCGTCGGCGCCGCGCCTGAACAATCAGGGCAAGACCTATCTCGCCAAGATCAATCGTGACGATCGTATGGGAAGCTGTCCGAAGCCGGAGCTCATTCCGCTCTCGGCCGACAAGGCAAAGCTGCTGAACACCATCGCGAGTTTCAAGGCTGGCGGCGTGACCGCAGGCGGCATTGCCGTGCAATGGGGCTACTATATGCTTTCACCTAGCTGGCGCTCGACCATTGTCGACGCCAGGCTGGGTGCCGGTCCCGCCAATTTCGACAGCAGGAAAGTCGGCAAGGTCGCCATCCTGATGACGGACGGCCAGTTCAACACGGCCTTTGCCGGCGGACGCGGCGCGCCCAGATCGCAGAATGCCGGGCAGATGTCGCGAAGCAATGCCGAAAACATTTGCGACAACATGAAGCGCGACGGCATCGAGATCTTCACCATCGGTTTCGACCTCGACGATCCGTCGATGACATCGACCGAGCGGGATCAGGCGAAGAGCGTGCTCCAGGATTGCTCGACCGCGGACACGTCTACGCTAAAGCACTATTACGAGGCGGCCACGGGTTCCGAGTTGAATGACGCCTTCAATGCCATCGTGCAGAACATCGAGCGGCTGACCATCGCCAAGTGAATTTTGAACACCAGCTGGTCTTTCGCAACGCTGGCCAAAGGAAAAGGCCGCCGCTTCTTTCGAAGCCGGCGGCCTTCCGTGTTTCCGTCCATGGCGCGGCCTGTGGCGGCAACCCCTTCGGGTTACCTGCCGCGCATCTCGCGCCTTAACGGGAAGACTGCTTCCCGAAAGTGCAATCCGCTGAGGCCACGTTCTGGAAAACGAAATCACTCGACATCGGATCACCTCCTTTCGATTTGTTGAACACACAGACATGATGGGGTGCGTTGCAGCAAATGACAAGATGCCGGGCTGAAAAAGGCGCCCAGGCAGATCCGCGTGCTTCGGCTTGCGATCCACGGCCCAAACGGACAACATGGCGTTATCAGGTCACGGGAGGGACCATGGACGCCACCGAAAGAGCCGCGCGCATCGTTCGAACCGTGATCGAGGCGCTGAAGCCGGGCTTTGCCGTCCGGCTGTGGACTGGCGAGCGGATCGGTCCCGCCGGCGGTCCGGTGCTTGCCATCAACGATCAGGACATCGTCTGGCAGTTGGCCCGCCGGCCGAATTTCTCGACGCTGCTCGAGATGTGGATTTCGAGGACGATCGACGTCGAGGACGGGTCGCTGTTCGATCTCTACGCCCTGCCTTCGAAGGGAAAGCTGAGGTTGAAGGCGTTGCCGAAGCTGGCGATCCTGCGCGACCTGCCCGCAGTCCTGTTTTCGCGACGGCAGATGACAAAACGGGCCGATCTTGCCGGGCGAAATCCCTTCGTCAGCGGGTCCAACAAGCAGGCGATCGAACATCACTACGACATTTCGAACGCCTTCTACCGGCTCTTCCTCGATGAGCGCATGGTCTACACCTGCGCTTATTTCACCGATTTCGCCAACGGCATCGACCAGGCGCAGAAGGACAAGCTCGACCATATCTGCCGTAAGCTCAGGCTGAAGCCGGGCGACCGGCTACTCGACATCGGCTGCGGCTGGGGCGCGATGCTGATCCATGCCGCCAAGCACTATGGTGCGATCGGACATGGTGTGTCGCTGTCCGAGGAGCAGACCCGGCTGGCGCGCGAGCGCATCCGGGCCGAAGGGCTGGAGGACAAGATCACCATCGACATCAAGTCCTACACCGAACTCGACGGCAGCTATGACAAGATCTCGTCGATCGGCATGTTCGAGGCCGTCGGTCTCGCTAACCACGCCACCTATTTCTCGACCGTCCATCGCCTGCTGAAGCCGGGCGGCATCTATCTGCACCACGCCATCACGAGGCGCGGCAAGGGTGGCACGCGCAAGACTTTGCGCAAGGGCGCGGAATACAAGGCGCTGATCAAATACATCTTTCCCGGCGGCGAGGTCGATACGATCGGCATGACGCTCGGCAATCTCGAGGCGCACGGCTTTCTCGTCGCCGACGTTGAGAATCTGCGAGAACATTATGCCCGCACCTGCAGGCTATGGGCCGAGCGCCTGCAGGCCCGCTTCGGCGAAGCCATCGCCGAGGTCGGCGAGCCCAAGGCGCGGCTCTGGCTGCTTTACCTGACCGGCTGTTCGATCACCTTCGATCGCGGCTCGGCGCAGATTTTCCAGACCGTCGTCACCAAGCGGGCGCGGGGTCCGAGCGGCCTGCCGCCGACGCGGGCGGATCTATATCGGTAGCGCGCGCCGCTCGCGCCTTACTCGGCGATGCCAAGTGAGGCGATGTAGGCCGCCGAGGCCGGGATCTTGGACTTGTCCCTGATCTCGATGATGAGGCGCGGATTGCTGTCGAGCCTGGCGAGCGCGGTAAAGACCGAGCGCCATGGAAGCATGCCTTCGCCGAGGCTCCAGTGACGATCGGCGTAGCCATCAGCATCTTGCAGGTGGATGTGCTGCAGGCGATTGCCGGCGGCATGTACATAGTAATCGACCGGCGGAGCACCGGTCGAGCCATGGGCATAATAGGCGTGGCCGGTGTCTATCGAGACGGCGACCGCCGGGGAGTTGAAGCTGTCTGCCAACGCCACGCGGATATGCGGATCCTTGTCCTCGATGTTCTCCAGAACCATCGTGCAGCCGATATCCTCGGCCCGCTTGACGGCATCGCGTAGAGTGAGGTGGCAATAGGCGACGATTTTCTCGCGCTCACCGTGATTGTTGTCGAGATTGTTATAGGACCAGGTCGTATAGGGGCTGTGAACGACCATCTGCGTGGCGCCGATGGCGGCGCAGACCTCGATACCCTGGACCAGACGCTTGCTGACGACATCGCGAATATCGGGGTCCTGCGAGGCAATGGTGAAGCCCCAGAAAGGTCCGTGAATTCCGAGCCGTCCCTGATGGCCGTCGAGAAGTTTTCTGGCGCGGGCGGCGAGCGGTGCCCAGTCGCCGTTGAGAACACTGGCCTCGGCAAAGCTCTGCAATTCCAGGTCGCGCTGTTTTTCGAAGAGCCAATCGCGATGGATTTCGAGGTCGTCAAGCGTCATGGCGGCGCCAAGAATGGGCAGGGAGGTCATCGGGACTCCGATCGTTGGGATTTCAAGGTGTCGGGCAGCAGGACGGGATCGCGTCGGGGGTGTATGACGCCGTTTTCTGTCAGGCGTATTACACGCTGCACCAAGCTTGCAGGGAGGTGCAGGGATCATACCGTCGCTACACGGCGCGGCGTTGGCGGTATGATTTAGATGAAGCGCATCGGCGCGCCGATCTCGACGCGGGCCGGTCGGTCGACCGTGCAATAGACGCCGAGATTGTGCGCGTTGTGGCGAACCAAATTGCGCAGGATCGCCGGATCGGTGTCGAAGCCGTCCTGGGCGATGATGGTGAAGCCGCAGCGGCGGCACGGTTCGGAAATCGTCAGGAGCAAATCGCCGATGGCGAGCTTTCGGCCGATCCATTCGGTCTCGGGAAACGAGCCTTCCACCGCTGCCATGTCGACGACGATGTTGGGGCGGAAGCGGCGCGGGTCGGCGGCACCTTCCGGATGCAGCGCCTTCAGCCGCGCCAGCGAAGCCGTGGTCAGGAGATGGATCGGCGCCTTGCTATAGCGGGCCGCGGTGACCGGGCCGGAATAGGCTGGCGGCGCATTCTCCTGGCCGAACGGCCGGATCGAGGCGGCGAAGCCGAGATAGGCCGATATAGCGCGGTCGCATTCGGCACCGGGTGCGCTCAGCCAGTCGCCGTCAGGGACGGCGATCTCCAGGTCGCGGTCATTGGCCAGCCGGGTGCGGATGCGCGGCACCTTGTGCCATTTCGCCTCGCGGTCGGGCCGGGCGATCTCGTTGTCAGAGCTATCGACGAGGCCGAACATGCGGTCGCCGGCCATGCCCATCGGTCCGACCAGGATGGCGTCCTGGCGCTCGCCGGCGAGCGAACTCGCCGGATAGCGCCAGAGCTGGCTGACAGAGCCCAATGCCATCTCGTCCCGCATCAGCCCTTCTTGTTCTGCCGGTTGGCGATGAGGTCGTCGACGACGGCCGGATCGGCAAGCGTCGAAGTGTCGCCGAGGGCGACATAATCGTCCTCGGCGATCTTGCGCAGGATGCGGCGCATGATCTTGCCCGAGCGCGTCTTGGGCAGGCCCGGCGCGAACTGGATCTTGTCGGGCGAGGCGATGGCGCCGATCTCCTTGCGGACATGGGCGATGAGCTCCTTGCGCAGTTCCTCGGTCGGCTCTTCCCCCTTCATCAAGGTGACATAGCTGTAGATGCCCTGGCCTTTGATGTCGTGGGGATAGCCGACGACGGCGGCCTCCGAGACCTTATCATGGCTGACCAGCGCCGATTCGACTTCCGCCGTGCCCATGCGGTGGCCGGAGACGTTGATGACATCGTCGACGCGACCGGTGATCCAGTAGTAGCCGTCGGCGTCGCGGCGGCAGCCATCGCCGGTGAAGTACTTGCCCTTGTAGGTGGAGAAATAGGTCTGCACGAAACGGTCGTGGTCGCCATAGACGGTGCGCATCTGGCCTGGCCAGGAATCGGTGATGCAGAGATTGCCGTCGGCCGCACCCTCCAGCACCTTGCCTTCGCCATCGACCAGTTGCGGCTTGACGCCGAAGAAGGGCCGCGTCGCCGAACCTGGCTTGAGGTCGGTGGCGCCCGGCAGTGGTGTGATCAGGATGCCGCCGGTCTCGGTCTGCCACCAGGTATCGACGATCGGCACCTTGCCGTTGCCGACGACGTTGAAATACCACTCCCAGGCTTCCGGATTGATCGGCTCGCCGACCGAGCCGAGCACGCGCAGCGATTTGCGCGATGTCTTCTTCACCGGGTCGTTGCCGGCGCCCATCAGCGCGCGCAGCGCCGTCGGGGCGGTGTAGAATATGTTGACCTTGTGCTTGTCGATGACTTCCCAGAAGCGCGACTGCGAGGGATAGTTCGGCACGCCCTCGAACATCAGCGTGGTGGCGCCATTGGCGAGCGGACCGTAGATGATGTAGCTGTGGCCAGTGACCCAGCCGACATCGGCGGTGCACCAGAAGATGTCGCCGTCATGATAGTCGAAGACATATTGGTGCGTCATCGAGGCATAGACGAGATAGCCGGCGGTGGTGTGCAGCACGCCTTTCGGCTTGCCGGTCGAGCCTGAGGTGTAGAGGATGAACAGCGGGTCTTCCGCCTTCATCTTCTCCGGCTTGCACTCGGCCTTCACCGTCGCGACTTCGTCGTGATACCAGACGTCGCGGCCAGGTGCCCAGCCGATCTTGCCGCCGGTGCGGCGCACGACGACGACGTTCTTCACCATGACGAAGTTCTTCGCGGCGATGTCGATCGCCTTGTCGGTGTTCTCCTTCAGCGGGATCGGTTTGCCGCCGCGCAGGCCTTCATCAGCGGTGATGACGAAGGTCGATTCGCAGTCGACGATGCGGCCGGCCAGCGCGTCCGGCGAGAAGCCGCCGAAGACGATCGAATGGATGGCGCCGATACGCGTGCAGGCGAGCATCGCATAGGCGGCTTCCGGGATCATCGGCATGTAGATGGTGACGCGGTCGCCTTTCTTGACGCCGTGCTTCTTCATCACATTGGCGAGCCGGCAAACGTGCTCGTAGAGCTCGTTGTAGGTGATCTTCTTGTCGTCGTAGGGGTTGTCGCCTTCCCAGATGATGGCGGTCTGGTCGCCGCGCTTCTTCAGGTGGCGGTCAATGCAATTGTAGGAAACATTGGTCAGCCCATCCTCGAACCATTTGATCGAGACCTTGCCGTCGAAGGAGGTGTTCTTGACCTTGCTGAAGGGCTTGAACCAGTCGATGCGCTTGCCGTGCTTGCCCCAGAACTTGTCCGGGTTCTTGATGCTGTCGGCATACCATTTGAGATACGTGTCGTTGTCGATCAGCGCATTCTTCTTCCACGCCGGCTGGACGCGATGGACATGAACCTCGGACATTCCTGATTTTCCTCCCGAACCAATCCGCCGGCTTGAAACGCCAGCGGGATCGCGGCGAAGCAGCCGCGAATTCGGCGGCATTATTACCAGTTCCGCCGTGACGGCAACATTAGACGTTGGATTCGCGCGGCTGGATGCCGCAGGGGCATCGCCAAGTGCTGTCAGCACTCGAGCAGGTCCGCTGCTAACTGTATGTTTTCGCGTCGAAAAGCCTGTTTCGATCAGGAAAAATCAATAGACAGTTAAGCAACGGCGCGCACAATGTTGCGTTGGGAGGCGAGGTTAATCAACCTGGGGACCGCAATGCGCGACCATGCCGAAATGGACTTGATGCTCAAAGGCTATGGCCTGACCACGGCCAAGATTCTTTATCACTTCCCCGATCATCCGCATCTGCTGCAGAGCTTCATCTGGCAGGACTACGATCTGGCGCCAGAGTTTCCGGTGCTGGTCCGTTTCATCGATTTCTGGAAGGCCAAGCTCGACGGGCCGCTGCACTCGGTTGTCTACACGCACCAGAAGCTGATCGCGCCGAATGAATGGCGCAAGGTGGACGGCGAGTTCGTGCTGCATTAGGGCATGCCGATATTCAGGTGAGGCCGGCCTGCGAATGGCGGCTTCCTGCGCTTCCGGTGCTCACGTACTTTAAGTACGCTCCGCTCCGGTACTCGGAGGCCACCATTCTCGACTCGGCCTGACCTGAATCTCGACACGCCCTAGCTTCGGCGCGTGGCGCTCACACCGCCGGCGGGTTCAGCCGGGCGAAGCCTTCCTGGCGGCGATAGGGGAAGTACGGATAGGGCGCGGTGACTTCGCTTGCGGCGTCGAGTTTCTTCATCTGGTCCGGGGTCAGCGACCAGCCCACGGCTCCGAGGTTCTGGCGCAATTGTTCCTCGTTGCGGGCGCCGATGATCACCGACGACACGGTCGGGCGCTGCAGCAGCCAGTTGATGGCGATCTGCGGCACGGTCTTGCCGGTTTCCTGCGCCACCGCGTCCAGCGCGTCCATGACGCGGTAGAGATGTTCGTCCTCGACCGGCGGACCAAAATCAGCCGTGTCATGCAGCCGGCTCTTTTCCGGCAGAGGCTGGCCGCGGCGGATCTTGCCGGTCAGCCGACCCCAGCCGAGCGGGCTCCACACCAGCGCGCCGACGCCCTGGTCGAGGCCGAGCGGCATCAGTTCCCATTCATAGTCGCGGCCAACCAGCGAGTAGTAAATCTGATGTGCGGCGTAGCGCGGGTAGCCGTGCTTGTCGGCTTCCGCCAGCGACTTCATCACTTGCCAGCCGGAAAAATTGGAGACGCCGACATAGCGCAGCTTGCCGGAACGCACGAGCTCGTCCAGCGTCGACAGCACCTCCTCGATCGGCGTGCCAGCATCGAAGGCGTGCAGCTGCAACAGGTCGATGTAATCGGTGCCGAGGCGCTTCAGCGCGGCGTCCACCGACTTGATCAGCCGCGAGCGGGAAGAGCCGTAATCGGCCGGCCCGTCGCCCATCGGCAAGGACGTCTTGGTCGAGATCAGCACGGCATCGCGACGGCCTTTTATCGCCTCGCCGAGCACCTCTTCCGAAGCGCCGTTCGAATAGACGTCGGCGGTGTCGAACAGATTGACTCCGGCCTCCAGGCAGATGTCGACCAGCCGCCGCGCTTCCTTGGCGTCGCTATTGCCCCAGGCGCCGAACAGCGGGCCGGAGCCGCCGAAGGTTCCCGCGCCGAACGAAAGTGCGGGCACCTTGAGGCCCGATGCGCCCAAACGTCGACAGTCCATTTTCTTACTCCTGATGGTTTGGAAAGGGGAAAGGCGATCCGATCCGCAGACGAGCGTCAGAACCGGACAGAGACCGGCGCGCCGAGCGCGTTGGTGCGATCGAGGCGCAGGGCCAGCCCGGCCACGCCGAGCGCCGCGACCGGCAGCAAGGCGGCGACCCAGGTGAGCGAACCCAGCCCCATGCCATGGGCGATGACCGCGCCGCCAAGCCACGCGCCGGCGGCGTTGCCGAGATTGAAGGCGGCGATGTTGAAGGACGAGGCGAGGCTCTGGCCGGCGCCTTGCGCCTTGTCCAGCACCCACATCTGCAGCGGCGCCACGGTGGCGAAGGCAGCGGCTCCGAGCAGGCCGACATAGATCACGGCCAAGACCTGGCTGTGGATGGCAAAGCTCATGGTCGCGAGCACCAGGGCCAGCACCACAAGGCTGCCCAGCACAGCCGGCATCAGCCAGCGGTCGGCGACCTTGCCGCCGGCGAGGTTGCCGGCGATGAGGCCGCCGCCGAAGACGAGCAGGATCGGCGATACGGCGGCTTCCTTGAACCCGCTGATCTCGGTCAGCAACGGAGCGATGTAGGTGAAGACGGCGAAGACGCCGGCGTAGCCGAGCACGGTGGTGGCGAGGCCGAGCAGGACGGGCGTACGGCGCAGCACGGCAAGATCGGCGCGCAAATCACTCTTCTCGGGTGCCTCTTGGCTGCGCGGCACCAGAAGAAGGATGACGGCGAAGGCCGCCAGGCCGACCAGGGTCACTGCCCAGAAGGTCGCGCGCCAGCCAAAGGCCTGGCCGAGCCAGGTGCCGAAGGGCACGCCGAGGATGTTGGCGATGGTGAGCCCGGTGAACATCAGCGCGATCGCCGAGGCCTTCTTGTTGGGCGCGACCAGGCCGGTGGCGACGACAGAGCCGACGCCGAAGAAGGTGCCATGGGCAAAGGCGGTGATGATGCGGGCGCCCATCAGCGTCCAGTAGTCGGGCGCCAGCGCACAGGCGAGATTGCCCAGCGTGAAGATCGCCATCAGCGCCAGAAGCACGGTCTTGCGCGGCCAGGTGCCGGTGGCGATGGTGAGCAGCGGCGCGCCAATGACGACGCCCAGCGCATAGCCGGAAATGAGTTGGCCGGCGGCCGAGATCGAGACGCCGAGGTCTTTGCTGACATCGATGAGCAGACCCATGATGACGAATTCAGTGACACCGATGCCGAAGGCACCGGCGGCGAGGGCGTAGAGAGCAAGAGGCATGGCGGTTTCCACTTCGAAGACGGGCCGTTAAGGCGACGAGCGCCTTGTCCAATCCGCGCCCCGACCCGAAAGATCGTGTTGCCACACTCTGTGAACCAGACTTGCATTGGGCACATTTTCTGTGAAATAGATTCACAGATGGCGAGATCCGACATCAACCGCTCCGGCGAGATCGAAGTGTTCGTGCGCGTCGTCGAGGCGGGCAGCTTCTCGGCCGCGGCACGCGCGTTGCGCATGACGCCGTCGGCGGTGAGCAAGCTGATCGCGCGGCTGGAAGCCCGGCTCGGGGCGCGGCTGGTCAGCCGTTCGACACGCAAGCTGCAGCTGACGCCAGAGGGAACCGCCTTCTACGAGAGCGGGCTGCGCATCCTGGCCGACATGGCGGCGGCCGAACGCGAAGCGGCGGCGGGTGCCGCGCCGCGCGGGCGGCTGCGGGTCAACAGCTACGTGCCGTTTGGGGTGCACCGGCTGATCCCGCTTTTGCCGCGTTTCCTCGAACGCTACCCCGAAATATCGGTCGATCTGGTGCTGACCGACAGCGTCATCGACCTGATGGCCGAACGCGCCGACGTCGCCATCCGCGCCGGGCCGCTCGGCGAATCACGGCTGGTGGCGCGCAAGCTCGGGCAGAGCCCGGTGGTCATGGTTGCGGCACCGTCCTATCTTGAGGTGCATGGCACGCCGCTGACGCCGGCCGATCTCGACAGCCACAACCGCATGGGCTTCGGCTTCGTCAGGCATATCGATGGCTGGCCGTTTGTCGACGCGGAAGGCCGCGCGGTCATGGTCCCGATCACCGGCAACACGCTGGTCAGTGACGGTGAGGCGATGCGACTGATGACGTTGGCCGGAGCCGGCATCTCCCGGTTGGCGCGCTGGCACGTCGCGGCCGATATCGCCGCCGGGCGGCTGGTGGCGCTGCTGGAGGATTTCAATCCGGGCGACGAGGAGGCGACGCACGCGGTCTATGTCGGCCAGGGCCAGCACCTGCCGGCACGGGTGCGGGCCTTTCTCGATTTCCTGGCCGAGACCGTGCGGCTCTGACGAAGCGCGGTTTTCAAGGCCTGTTCGACAACCCGGCAGGGGCAGGATATGGAATCCCGTCCGGTCGTCGTAGGCGCTTCGCGCCCGGGCACCGAGAGCGTTGGCAGTTCAGGAGGCGTGAATTGGTCCGCTTGTCCTTGGTCACGGCATCGCTACTTGCCATAGCGACAGGGCTGCATTTCCCGACGATCTCCGAGGCTGCCGAGGCCTCGACATCTGCACCTGCTGCAAACGCCAGCGACGACAACGTCAAACAGCTCCTCTCCGTGGTGCTGGCGGAAACCGAGGATTTCTGGGGTGCCACCTTCAAAGCGGGCGGATCGACCTATGAGGAGCCCAAGCTGGTGCTGTTCACCGGCTTCATCGCCACCGCATGCGGTGCTGTTTCCGGGACATCATATTGCGCGGCAGACCACAAGATTTATCTCGATCCGGCGTTCCCCGAGCTGCGAGAGATCGGTTTGACCGGAGATTTCACCAAGGCGTTGATTGTCGCCCGGGAGGTTGGGCACCATGTGCAGAACATCGCAGCCGTTTCGCCCCCGGCCGTGACCGACGGCAACCAGGAGGCCGCCATCATCCGATCAGAACAGGTCGAGCTCCAGGCCGATTGCTTTGCCGGACTGTGGAGCCACTATGTCTGGGACAAGGGGTTGTTAGAAGACACCGATCTGACGCAGGCCAGGGACCTGTTGCGATCGCTCGCAGACGATCAGGCCGCCAACGCCGCCAGAAATTCGACGGCAAAAAGGTATGGCACCTCGGAGCAGAGGATCCGCTGGTATGATCGGGGCCTTGCCGGAAAAGCGATCGCGGACTGCAACACTTTTGCCAATCCTCTTTGACGCCAAGCCCACCTCTTGCCGGGCGAGTTGCGCCATCACTGGCCGATAGACCTCAAGGCTTTCCGGATCCTTTCAATGACGGTTCCGATGTCCGATCGCCCGGAAGTGTACTCTCCATCCGGGTCGTAATATGCGTCCCGCAGCCGCTCCAAACGAGCAATGACGTCGGCTGCGTAGTCATGCGGCGTACCAGCGACGACGACCTTTTCAAATTCGTCTCGCGCGGCACTGACCGCACCAACGCAGACCTTCCAATCATAAGGACTTGCGGAAGCCGCAGCCTGGCGATCAGCTATGATCGCGACAATCCTGTCTCGAAATTCCTCGGCGGATGGTACCATCATCGCCCCTGATGTTGCTCCGGCGTCAAAATGGTAGCTGCGAACCCGCATCCGGTACAAGCGACGCGTGCGGCCTTGACGAAGCGAGAAAAAAGCCGCGCGCCCGAAGGGACACGCGGCTTTCCTGAAAATCGTGTGAAGCCGGTTAGGCCTTCGGCGTGAACGGCGCCGGGCGGCGGCCAGCTGCCTGGCGCTCCAGCATCCAGCCGGGATATTCGGCCGGCAGCGCGCTGACCTCGTCCAGTTTGGCGAGATCGTCTGCATCGAGCTTCACTTCAGCCGCGGCAAGGTTCTGTTCGAGTTGGTCCATCCGGCTGGCGCCGATGATCACGCTCATCACGAAAGGCTTGGCCAGGACATAGCCGAGCGCCACGGTGGCAACGCTGACATCATGCTTCTTGGCGATCTCGCGCATGACGGCGACGGCTGCCCAGGCGCGATCCTCGTTGACCGGCGGGAAGTTGAAGGATGCGCGGCGGCCCTCGCCATTGCCGGGCGCGCCGGGGCCGTATTTGCCGGAGAGCAGGCCGCCGGCCATCGGCGACCACACCATCAGGCCGAGCTTCTCCTCGTTGATGAGCGGCACGATCTCGCGTTCGAGGTCGCGGCCGGCGATGGAATAGTAGGACTGGATGGTCTCGAAACGGGCAAAGCCCCTGCGGTCGGCAATGCCGAGGGCCTTGGCGATGCGCCATGCCGCCCAGTTGGAAACGCCGACGTAACGGACCTTGCCGCTGGCAACGAGGTCGTCGAGCGCCCGCAGCGTCTCGTCTATCGGCGTCACCGCGTCGGTGCCGTGCAGCTGATAGAGATCGATATGGTCGAGCTGCAGCCGTTCGAGACTGGCATCGACCGAATCCATGATGTGGCCGCGCGAGGAGCCGCGTTCGTTCGGACCCTGGCCCATGGCGCCATGCACCTTGGTGGCGATGACCACGCTCGACCTGGCGACGCCGAGATCGCGCAGCGACTGGCCGAGCAGGCGCTCGGACTGACCGAAGGAGTAGACGTCGGCCGTGTCGAAGAAATTGACGCCGGCGGCGAGTGAGCGGCCGACGATCTCGTTGACGCCCTTCTGGTCGAGGCTGGCGATCAGGCCCCATTGGGCATTTTCGCCGGCGGCGCCGAAGGTCATGGTGCCGAGGCACAGTTCGGAGACGAACATCCCCGTATTGCCAAGCTGGTTGTAGCGCATGGTGAAAGCTCCAGGAGAATTGTGATGACACAAAACAAATAGGAACGGAACGTTTCGTTTCTAGTGGTGGCGCAGCCGCCTCGCCAAACTGGACTAACGCTTGCGGCTTGTCAGCGGCTACCAAAAATCGCCGAGCCGACGCGGACGCTGGTGGCGCCGAAGGCGATTGCCGTCTCGTAGTCGCCGGACATGCCCATCGACAGCTTTTCGACGCCTGCTTCGCGCGCCAATTTTTCCAGTAGGGCGAAATGCGGGCCGGGGTTCTCGTCGGCCGGCGGGATGCACATCAGGCCTTCGATGGCGAGGCCGTGGACATCGCGGCAGCGGGCGACGAAAGCCACGGCGTCGCGCGGCTCGATGCCGGCCTTCTGCGGCTCGGAGCCGGTGTTGACCTGGACATAGAGTTTCGGTGCGCGGCCTTGCCTGGCGATTTCCTTGGCGAGTTCGGCAGCGATCTTCTCGCGGTCGACCGTCTCGATGACGTCGAACAGCGCCACCGCCTCCTTGGCCTTGTTCGACTGCAGCGGACCGATCAGATGCAGTTCGATATCGGCAATGGCCTCCTTAAGCGCCGGCCATTTGCCTTGCGCTTCCTGGACGCGGTTCTCGCCGAAGACGCGCTGGCCGGCCTCTATCACCGGCTGGATGTCAGCGGCAGCAAAAGTCTTGGAGACGGCCACCAGCGTCACCGCGCCGGCCTCGCGGCGCGCCTCCTGCTCGGCGGCGGCGATCTTCGCCTTGACCGCGAAAAACTGCTGAACGGTGTCACCCATATGCAAATCCCGCTGTTTTGACCCGCGTTTTTAACCGCCGCGATGCCCATATGGTTGACGGGTTTGCCAAACCATGGTGAACACCCGGACCACATTCCCTGAACCGCCGAGCCAGTCGCCCGCGGTTCGCGCCTGCTTTTAAGTGAAAAACGTCCCATGGCAACCGAACGATACAATCCGCGCGCGTCAGAGCCCAAATGGCAGAAGGCCTGGGCCGAGAAGAAGCTGTTCGAAGCGCGCAATGACGACCCGAAGCCGAAATACTATGTGCTCGAGATGTTCCCGTATCCGTCGGGGCGCATCCATATCGGCCATACCCGCAACTACACGATGGGCGACGTGGTGGCGCGCTACAAGCGGGCCAAGGGGTTCAACGTGCTGCACCCGATGGGCTGGGACGCCTTCGGCATGCCGGCCGAGAACGCGGCGATGCAGAACAAGGTCCATCCCAAGGAATGGACCTACCAGAACATCGCCACCATGCGCGAGCAGCTCAAGGTCATGGGCCTGTCGCTGGACTGGGCACGCGAATTCGCCACCTGCGACGTCGATTACTACCACCGCCAGCAGATGCTGTTCCTCGATTTCGTCGAGAAGGGGCTGGTGACGCGCAAATCCTCCAAGGTCAATTGGGACCCGGAGGACATGACGGTGCTCGCCAACGAGCAGGTCATCGACGGGCGCGGCTGGCGCTCCGGCGCGCTGGTCGAACAGCGCGAGCTGACGCAGTGGTTCTTCAAGATCACCGATTTTGCGCAGGACCTGCTGGATTCGCTCGACGGCCTCGACGAATGGCCCGAAAAAGTAAAGCTGATGCAGCAGAACTGGATTGGCCGTTCGGAAGGCTTGCTGATCCGCTGGCCTCTGGCCTCAGATGTTGCCGGCGAGCATGAGCTGGAAGTCTACACGACGCGGCCCGACACCATTTTCGGCGCCTCCTTCATGGCCGTCGCCGCCGATCATCCGCTGGCCAAAAAGGCCGCCGAGACCAATCCAGAGCTGGCGAAGTTCATCGACGAGGTCCGCCATATGGGCACCTCGGTGGCGGCGCTTGAGACGGCCGAGAAGAAGGGCTTCGACACCGGCATCCGTGTCGTCCATCCGTTCGACGACAGCTGGACGTTGCCTGTCTACGTCGCCAATTTCGTGCTGATGGAGTACGGCACCGGCGCCATCTTCGGCTGCCCGTCCGGCGACCAGCGCGACCTCGACTTCGCCAACAAATACGGCCTGCCGGTGATCCCGGTGGTGATGCCGGAAGGCGGCGATGCGAAGTCGTTCCAGATCATCGAGGAAGCCTATGTCGACGACGGCGTGATGATCAATTCACGCTTCCTCGACGGCATGAAGCCGGACCGCGCTTTCGACGAGGTGGCGAAGCTCCTGGAGCAGAAGACGATCGGCAACCGGCCGATGGCCGAGCGCAAGGTGAATTTCCGCCTGCGCGACTGGGGCATTTCGCGCCAGCGCTACTGGGGTTGCCCGATCCCGATGATCCATTGCGAGGATTGCGGCGTGGTGCCGGTTCCCAAAGCCGACCTGCCGGTCAAGCTGCCGGACGATGTCGATTTCGACCGGCCGGGCAATCCGCTCGACAGGCACCCGACCTGGCGGCATGTGAAGTGCCCGCAATGCGGTGGCGATGCACGCCGCGAGACCGACACGATGGACACGTTCGTCGATTCGTCCTGGTATTTTGCCCGCTTCACCGCCCCCTGGGCTCATGAGCCGACCGATCCCAAGGCGGCCAATGAATGGCTGCCGGTCGACCAGTATATTGGCGGCATCGAGCACGCGATCCTGCATCTGCTCTATTCGCGCTTCTTCACCCGCGCCATGCGCGAGACCGGCCATGTCGATCTGGCCGAGCCGTTCAAGGGCCTGTTCACGCAAGGCATGGTGGTGCACGAGACCTATCGCGTCGGATCGGCTTCGAACGGCCGCTGGCTGGCGCCGACCGAGGTGCGGCTGGAGGGCGTCGACGGCGAACGTCGTGCCTTCGATATCGCCACCGGCGAGCCTGTCACCATCGGCCCGCTCGAGAAGATGTCGAAGTCGAAGAAGAACACGGTGAGCCCGGAAGACATCACCGACGGCTACGGCGCCGACACGGCGCGCTGGTTCATGCTGTCGGATTCGCCGCCCGAGCGCGATGTCGAATGGACCGACGATGGCGCTGCTGGCGCACATCGCTTCATGCAGCGCATCTGGCGGCTGGTGTCGACATCGGCCGAGACGCTGGCAGGCGTCAAGCCTGCCGCGACTGACGCCGGTGAGGCGGGAGCGGTCTCGAAGGCCACGCACAAGATCCTGAAAGCGGTCGGCGAGGACATCGAAAAGCTCGGCTTCAACCGTGCCATCGCCCGCATCTATGAACTGGCCAACGTGCTGACCACGCCGCTCAACCAGGTGGCGGAAGGCAAGGCCGATCCGGCACTGCAAGGCGCCTGCCGCCAGGCGGTCGAGATCCTGGTGCATCTGATCGCGCCTGTCATGCCGCATCTGGCCGAAGAGTGCTGGGAGACGCTCGGCGGCACCGATCTGGTCGCCGAACGGCCGTGGCCGGTCTTCGATCCGGCGCTGGTCGTCGACAACGAAGTGACCTATCCGGTACAGGTCAACGGCAAGAAGCGGGGGGATTTGACAATTGCCCGCGACGCGGACCAAGGTGCGGTCGAAAAAGCGGTATTGGCTCTCGACTTCGTGCAGAAAGCGCTCGAAGGTAAGGCTCCGCGCAAGGTGATCATCGTGCCGCAGAGGATCGTCAATGTCGTTGCCTGATCGGGAAAAGACAGAGCTGAGCCGCTTGCTGCGCCGCGTGGCGCTTGCCGGCCTTGTCGGCTCGCTGGCGTTGGTTTCGGCCTGCACGGTGCGGCCGCTCTATTCCAACGCGCCGTTGTCGACGGGCTCGACCGCCAATACCGAACTGGCATCGATCGCCATCAAGCCGGTCAAGACGCGTTATGCCCAGCAGGTGCGCAACAATCTGATCTTCGGCTTCGGGCGTGGCGCCGGCGAACCGGCCTCGCCGCTCTATTCGCTCGATCTCACTGTGACCGAAGCCGTCGATTCGGCAGCGCTCGTGCAGGTTGGAACCGACGAAGACGAGCCGACCGCCGGTTCTGTGACGCTGAACGCTAGCTATGCGCTGACCGATATGAAAACCGGCGCCGTCATCACGGTCGGCAAGCGTGCGATCACCTCGTCCTTCGACAGGCCGCGCCAGGAATTCGCTTCGTACCGGGCGCAGATCGATGCCGAAAATCGCGCCGCGCGCGAACTGGCCGAGGCGCTGCAACTGTCCATCGCCCAGGATCTGGTCCGGCACGGCAAGGCGGCGAGCTAGCGCCACTCTTCGTTTCACGAAAGACGCCCTCTCGATCCTGGTGTCCGGCCGCCTCGCAGCGGCCGAGTGTCATATTTCAGTTCACTTTTTTAGCTCGACGCAGGGATGTGCGGGTGATCACCGAATGACGATCATCTGCTCGTTTCCGGATCCCATACATCGCCGCGAAAGATACATTTCAGTCGCCCAAACGGTGCTGACGGGAAGCAACTGTTAACCACTCGCTCCCTATGTCTCAGCAGACATTTCAGAGTGAGTCTTGAGAATGGAATCCAAGCGTTTTCCTCGGGTCAATTCATTGAAGCCAGCTTCGCCCGACGACCCCGAGAGAAAGCGTTTCAACGGTCAGCAGCCCGGCGCGACCAAGGCCAGCAATCTCCCGCCACCTGTTGATCTCGGCGGCAATGAAAGCCCTGCCTGGCAAGAGTATTTCTTCCTGGCGCCCAATGTGCGGTTTACGCGTACGCCGGACTACGAAGCCAAGACGCACCGCCCGGAGCGCGACCAAATTGCCGCCGAGCAAAATGAACCACTGGCGCCGCCGGCGCCGTCGGCGATGGCAAAATCCACCACGGCGTCCCACGCCGCCTTGCCCCCGCAGACGAGCCGCCGCCCTCCTGCCTCGTCCGTGCCATCTATTCCAGCCGGGCATACCAGCGAAAAGGCACGGGCTGTTGCGCCGATTGGTCCGAGGACGGCCGCGCCGGTACGGACATCCGCATCGGCGGCGTCCGCCCAAGGAATGGCTGCGCCGGTCAAGACACCAGGCCGCGACAACGTGCGCTGGCCCTTTCTGTCGGATCACGTTTTCTTCGAACTGATGGCGCCCTACATGATCGAAGGTTCGTCACCGGCGCCGCGGGCTGCCCCGGTTCCGCGCGCGGCCACGTCGATTGCCGCGGGACGGGCCGGCGTCCGCGCCGCGCCCACTGCCGATCCGACCGCGTTGTTTCGTGTGATCGAATGCCTTCCAGGCCAGCAGACTCCGTCTGTCCTGCCGGAGGTCCGGCCGGCCAACTCGAACGAAGCCGTGGTCCAGCCGGTGGCGAGCAGCGCACCGCGACGGGCCCAGGTGGCGGTTGCAGTTCCCGCCATTGCCAGCAACGGCGCACCGGCGCAGGTCGCGCAAGGCGCGGAGGAGCTTGTACACGCTCCGGCCGTGCGCGTGTCAGCGCCACTGCCCAAGGCCGGCAAGATCGTGCCGGCCACGACTGGCGAGGCGTACGAACTTCCCTCGGAAGAGCTGCTGCAGCAGCCGCCGGAAGGGCAGGGCTTCTACATGTCGCAGGAGCGGCTCGAGCAGAATGCCGATCTTCTGGAAAGCGTGCTCGAGGATTTCGGCGTGCGCGGCGAGATCATCCACGTCCGCCCGGGTCCGGTCGTCACCCTCTATGAGTTCGAGCCGGCGCCGGGCGTCAAATCGTCCCGCGTCATCGGTCTCGCCGATGACATCGCCCGCTCCATGTCGGCGGTTTCGGCGCGCGTCGCCGTGGTGCCCGGCCGCAACGTCATCGGTATCGAGCTTCCGAACGAGACGCGAGAGACGGTCTATTTCCGCGAGCTGATCGAATCGCAGGGTTTCCGCAAGACCAGCTGCAAGCTGGCGCTTTGCCTCGGCAAGACGATCGGCGGCGAGCCTGTCATCGCCGAACTGGCGAAGATGCCGCATCTGCTCGTCGCCGGCACCACCGGCTCCGGCAAGTCGGTCGCCATCAACACCATGATCCTGTCGCTGCTCTACCGGCTGAAGCCGGAAGAATGCCGGCTGATCATGGTCGATCCCAAGATGCTCGAGCTCTCGGTCTATGATGGCATTCCGCATCTTCTGACGCCCGTCGTCACCGACCCCAAGAAGGCGGTCACCGCGCTCAAATGGGCGGTGCGCGAGATGGAGGACCGCTATCGCAAGATGGCGCGGCTCGGCGTGCGCAACATCGACGGCTATAATGAACGCGCAGCCCAGGCCCGCGACAAGGGCGAGGCGGTCGTCATGACGGTGCAGGCCGGCTTCGAAAAGGGCACCGGCGAGCCGCTGTTCGAGCAGCAGGAAATCGATCTGGCGCCGATGCCCTACATCGTCGTCATCGTCGACGAGATGGCCGACCTGATGATGGTCGCCGGCAAGGAGATCGAAGGTGCCATCCAGCGCCTGGCGCAGATGGCGCGTGCGGCCGGCATCCATCTGATCATGGCGACGCAGCGTCCCTCGGTCGATGTCATCACCGGCACGATCAAGGCCAACTTCCCGACCCGCATTTCCTTCCAGGTCACCTCCAAGATCGACAGCCGCACCATCCTGGGTGAGCAGGGCGCCGAGCAGCTGCTCGGCCAGGGCGACATGCTGCACATGATGGGTGGCGGCCGGATTTCGCGCGTGCACGGCCCCTTTGTCTCCGACGCGGAGGTCGAGCATGTCGTGGCGCATCTGAAGGCGCAAGGCCGCCCGGAATATCTGGAAACCGTGACCGCCGACGAGGATGACGAAGAGGTCGACGACGACCAGGGCGCGGTCTTCGACAAGGGGGCGGTCGCGGCCGAGGACGGCGATTCCAGCTATGAGGAAGCGGTCAAGGTGGTGGTGCGCGACAAGAAATGCTCGACGTCCTACATCCAGCGCCGCCTCGGTATCGGCTACAACCGCGCTGCATCCCTGGTCGAACGCATGGAGAAGGAAGGGCTTGTCGGCGCGCCCAATCATGTCGGCAAGCGCGAGATCATCATGGGCCGGCGCCCGCAGGCAGCCGCGCCTGAAGACGAGGGCACCGATTGATCGGCCGCCCCTCGGCGGCGTGGCTTCTTCCGACTCGCAATAAAAAAGGCCGGTCGCCCGGCCTTTTCTTATTGAAGCGATGCGACCTCAGCCGATCTTCTGGCCGGTCTTGGCCCAGTCGGCGAGGAACTGTTCCAGGCCCTTGTCGGTCAGCGGGTGCTTGACCAGCGCCTTCAGCGTCGCCGGCGGCGCGGTGATGACGTCGGCGCCGATCAGCGCCGCCTGCTTGACGTGGTTCACCGTGCGCACCGAAGCGGTCAGGATCTCGGTCTGGAAATCGTAATTGTCGTAGATCTGCCGGATCTCCTGGATCAGCTCCATGCCGTCCGAGCCGGTGTCGTCGATGCGGCCGACGAAGGGCGAGATGAACGAGGCGCCGGCCTTGGCGGCGAGCAGCGCCTGGTTGGCCGAGAAGCACAGCGTGACGTTGACCATGCGGTTCATCTGGGTGCGGATCGTCTTGCAGGCCTTCAGGCCGTCCAGCGTCAGCGGCACCTTGATGCAGACATTGGGCGCGATCTTGGCCAGCACCTCGGCCTCGGCCATCATGTCCTTGTACTCGGTCGCCACGACTTCCGCCGAGACCGGACCGGCGACGATATCGCAGATCTGCTTGGTGACGTCGGCGATCTTGCCGCCGGATTTGAGGATCAGCGACGGATTGGTGGTGACGCCGTCGAGCAGTCCCAGATCGTTGAGTTCACGGATATCCTTGATGTCGGCGGTGTCGACAAAAAATTTCATGGCGGGTCTCCTGACGATTTCGTCGTGCTTGGGAAGGCACGTTCAGCGTTGCTCTTTGATCTAGACCAAAGTCAGGGCAAGGTCACGCCTCATGATCGAAGATTCGCCCTTTGTCGCAGCCGCACCGGTGCTGGTGCCGATGCCTGCCGAACGCCCCTACACCTATGCCGTGCCGGCCGGCATGCGCGTCCTGCCGGGCTCGATCGTGCGCGTGCCGCTCGGGCCGCGCCAGGTCGCCGGCATCGTCTGGGACGGCGCGGTCGAGAATATCGATGCGAAAAAGCTGCGCCCGATCGAACAGGTTTTCGATTGCCCGCCGATCGACCGCGCCATGCGCCGTTTCGTCGACTGGGTGGCGCAGTACACGCTGTCGGCGCCGGGCATGGTGGCGCGCATGCTGCTCCGCGCGCCGGAGGCCTTCGATCCGGAACCCTGGATCGAGGGGCTGCAGCGAACGCTCCTCGTTCCCGACCGGATGACGGATGCGCGGGCGCGCGTGCTGGAGACGGCCGAGGGCGGACTGGCCTGGACACGCTCGGGCCTCGCCCATGCGGCCGGCGTGTCATCAACGGTGATCGAGGGGCTCAAGGCGCAAGGTGTGTTCGAGACGGTGATGATCCCGCCGCGACCGGTGGTCGCCGCACCTGACTCGAGCTACGCCGTGCCGGAACTGATGCCGGACCAAAGCGAGGCCGCATCGATGCTGCGCGCCAATGTCGCGGCCGGCGTCTTCAATGTCGCGCTGCTCGATGGTGTCACCGGGTCGGGCAAGACGGAGGTCTATTTCGAGGCGGTGGCGGCCGCGCTCGACCAGGGCAAGCAGGTGCTGATCCTACTGCCGGAAATCGCGCTGACCCACGCTTTCCTCGAGCGTTTCCAGCAGCGTTTTGGCGCCAAGCCGGGCGAATGGCATTCGGACCTGCCACCCAGGATGCGCGAAAAAGTCTGGCGGCAAGTGGCTGAGGGCACGGTGCGTGTGGTTGCCGGCGCCCGCTCGGCGCTATTCCTGCCGTTCAAGGAGCTTGGCCTGATCGTCGTCGATGAGGAGCACGACCCCGCCTACAAGCAGGAAGACCGTGTCTTCTACAATGCGCGCGACATGGCGGTGGTGCGCGGCCATATCGGCAGCTTTCCGGTGGTGCTGGCGTCGGCGACGCCTTCGGTCGAAAGCCGGGTCAATGCGAGCCAAGGCAAATACAACAGGGCCATTCTCTCCGCCCGCTTCGCCGAGGCCGCACTTCCGCAGCTGAAGTCGATCGACATGCGGCGCGCCCCGCCGGCGCGTGGCGGCTTCCTGTCGCCGGTACTGATCGACCACATGCGCAAGACGCTGGAGAAGAAGGAACAGTCGCTCTTGTTCCTCAACCGGCGCGGCTATGCGCCGCTGACACTGTGCCGGGTCTGCGGCCACCGTTTCGGCTGCCCGGTCTGCTCGGCCTGGCTGGTCGAGCACCGCTTCCGCGGCCAGCTTGTCTGCCATCATTGCGGGCACAATGAGCGCCGCCCCGAAGCCTGCCCGGAATGCGGCACGCTCGATCATCTGGTCGCCTGCGGGCCGGGCGTCGAGCGCATCGCCGAGGAGGTCGTCACGCATTTTCCCGATGCGCGCACCATCGTCTTGTCGTCCGACCTGATGGGTGGGGTGCGGCGGCTGCGGCTGGAACTGGAGGCGATCGCTGATGGCGAGGCCGACATCGTCATCGGCACGCAACTCGTCGCCAAGGGGCACAATTTTCCCAACATGACGCTGGTCGGCGTCGTCGATGCCGACCTCGGCCTTGCCAATGGCGATCCGCGCGCCGCCGAGCGCACTTTCCAATTGCTGAGCCAGGTCACGGGCCGCGCCGGCCGCACAGGCAAGAAGAGCCTCGGCCTGCTGCAGACTTTCCAGCCCGACCATCCGGTGATGCGGGCGATCGTCTCCGGCGATGCCGAAGCTTTTTACGAGCGCGAAATCGCCGAGCGCGAACGGGCGGCCTTGCCACCGTTCGGCCGGCTGGCCGGCGTCATCGTCAGCGCGGTGACGCGAGCCGAAGCCGAAGGCCATGCACGCGGCCTGCGCCGCGCCGCGCCCGAGTCGTCAGACCTGTTCGTGCTAGGCCCCGCCGAGGCACCGCTGTCGCTGCTCGGCGGCCGCCACCGCTTTCGCCTGCTGATCCAGGGCGAACGGCGCGCCGACATGCAAGGCTTTATCCGCGCCATGCTGGCCAACGGGCCGAAACAGCGCGGTTCGGTCCGGGTGCAGGTCGATATTGATCCGCAGAGCTTTTTGTAAGGTCGCGATATCGGCGATACGCTGCAGGCCAGCGAGAAACGGAAGATCACATGAAAACCCTTGGCCTTCTGGGCGGCATGAGCTGGGAATCGACCGCCATCTATTATCGGCTCTTGAACGAGATCGTGCGCGAGCGCCTCGGCGGGCTGCATTCGGCCAAACTGCTGCTCTGGTCGTTCGACTTTGCCGAGATCGCCGAGCGGCAGCATCATGGCGATTGGGATGGTGCCGGCGTGCTTCTGATTGAAGCGGCGCGGAAGCTCGAGGCGGGCGGTGCGGAAGGGCTGGTTCTGTGTACCAACACCATGCACAAACTGGCCGACCAGGTGCAGGCGTCCGTATCTATCCCGCTGATCCACATCGCCGATGCCACCGCGATGGCGATCAAGCGTGCCGGCATGCAGCGCCCGGCGCTGCTGGCGACGCGCTTCACCATGGAGCAGGATTTCTACAAGGGCCGGCTCGCCGACAAATACGGCCTGTCGCCCATTGTGCCCGATGCCGCCGGGCGCGACATGGTGCATCGCGTCATCTATGACGAGCTCTGCCAGGGCATCGTCACCGACGCTTCGAAGGCGGCTTACATAGAAGAAGCCGAACGCCTGCGCCGCGAAGAAGCCGCCGACAGTATCATCATGGGCTGCACCGAGATCACCATGCTCATCGGCCAGGACGATTTCGACATTCCGGTCTTCGACACGACGCGCATCCATGCCGAGGCGGCCGTGGAATTCGCGCTGGGTTGATGCGCCCTCCTAAATTGCCCGCCACCATCTGGCGCGCTTCTTTTCCTCCGCTAGAATGCCCGGGATTTCAAAACAGGCATTTCGAGGGGACAAGATGGACTTTGCGCTTCCATGGCCGACGAGCCAGGGCGAATGGCTGGCCTGGTCGAGCGCCGTCTTCACTGTGCTGCTCGGGCTTCTGTTTTTCCTGGCACCTAGCCTCGCCTTCCGCATCCTGCGCCTGCAGGCCAAGCCGGAGAAAGCGGCTGCGATCGCCGAGGGGCGCGGCAGGATGTCGGGCTTTTATCTCGGCGTCGGCCTGTGCTGTATCCTGCTGGCGCAGCCGCTGGTTTACATGGCGCTCGGCTTCTCCTGGCTGTTCACCGCCTTCGGCCGGCTGCTGTCGATGATGTCGGATGGCGCCAACACACCTTTCAATTGGGTTTCCATTGTGGTGGAATTGGTCTTGGCGGCATTGCCGCTCGCCTTTGCCTTCGGCTTTGTGCCCTGAATCCAAGGGTATTCCGGCGCATAAGGCGCGAGTCTTTCGCCGGATGCGACAATAGTGCCTGAAAAGCATGCGGAACGACGCATTGCGGTCTTAAAATGCCTGTGCTAGACGGCAATCGACTTTCGGCCGGGGATAGCGGAAGCCGCGCCTCCGTGCTTGAAAAAATGCAGTAAGGTCAAAGATTTAGCCAGAGTTTTTGCTCGCGCCAACAATCTGCGGCCTGTCAGACAAGAGAAAAGACGGTCCGTGGCTCAATCGTCATCGCCAATCTCAGGTGTCGCAGAACGCTATGCGGGTTCGCTGTTCGAACTCGCCCTGCAGGCAAATTCCGTGGCCAAGGTCGAGGCCGACCTCAACAGTTTCGAGGCTATGCTCGCGGGCAGCGCTGACCTGACCCGGCTGATCAACAGCCCGGTGTTCTCCAGCGAGGACCAGGCCAAGGCCATCGCGGCGATCGCCGACAAGGCCGGGATCACTGGTCTCGCCGGCAACTTCCTGCGTGTCGTCGCCCAGAACCGCCGGCTGTTCGCCGTTCCCGGCATGATCAAGGCGTTCCGCCAGATATCAGCCGAACATCGCGGCGAGACCTCTGCTGAAGTGACGTCGGCTCATGAGCTGACGGCTGCCCAGCAGACAGAACTCAAGGCTGCGCTGAAGGGCGTTGCCGGCAAGGACGTGGCCATCTCCGTCACCGTCGATCCGTCGCTGCTCGGCGGGCTGGTGGTCAAGATGGGCTCGCGCCAGATCGATACGTCGCTCAAAACCAAACTCAATTCGCTCAAGCTTGCACTGAAAGAGGTCGGCTGATGGACATCCGCGCCGCGGAAATTTCCGCAATTCTGAAAGACCAGATCAAGAATTTCGGCAAGGAGGCCGAGGTCTCCGAAGTCGGACAGGTCCTGTCCGTCGGTGACGGTATCGCCCGCGTCTACGGCCTCGACAATGTCCAGGCTGGCGAAATGGTCGAATTCCCCGGCGGCATCCGCGGCATGGCGCTCAACCTCGAAGCCGACAATGTCGGCGTCGTCATCTTCGGCGCCGACCGCGACATCAAGGAAGGCGACATCGTCAAGCGGACCGGCGCCATCGTCGACGTTCCGGTTGGTCCGGGCCTGCTCGGCCGCGTCGTCGACGCGCTCGGCAATCCGATCGACGGCAAGGGCCCGATCAAGGCGACCGAACGCAAGCGCGTCGACGTCAAGGCGCCCGGCATCATCCCGCGCAAATCGGTGAACGAGCCGATGTCGACCGGCCTCAAGGCCATCGATGCGCTGATCCCGGTCGGCCGCGGCCAGCGCGAGCTGGTCATCGGCGACCGTCAGACCGGCAAGACCGCCATCATCCTCGACACGATGCTCAACCAGAAGTCGGTGCACGACAACGGTCCCGAGAAGGAAAAGCTCTACTGCGTCTACGTCGCCGTCGGCCAGAAGCGCTCGACCGTCGCGCAGTTCGTCAAGGTGCTGGAAGAGCGCGGCGCGCTCGAATATTCGATCATCGTCGCCGCCACCGCTTCCGATCCGGCGCCGATGCAGTTCCTGGCGCCGTTCGCCGGCGCCACCATGGGTGAATATTTCCGCGACAACGGCATGCACGCGCTGATCAGCTACGACGATCTGTCGAAGCAGGCTGTCGCCTATCGCCAGATGTCGCTGCTCTTGCGCCGCCCGCCGGGCCGCGAAGCCTATCCGGGCGACGTTTTCTACCTGCACTCGCGCCTGCTTGAGCGCGCCGCCAAGCTCAATGACGATCTGGGCGGCGGATCGCTGACCGCGCTGCCGGTCATCGAGACGCAGGCCAACGACGTGTCGGCCTATATCCCGACCAACGTGATCTCGATCACCGACGGTCAGATCTTCCTCGAAACCAACCTGTTCTTCCAGGGCATCCGTCCTGCGGTGAACGTCGGTCTGTCGGTCAGCCGCGTCGGCTCGGCCGCGCAGATCAAGGCGATGAAGCAGGTTGCCGGCTCGATCAAGGGCGAGCTCGCGCAGTACCGCGAAATGGCGGCCTTCGCGCAGTTCGGCTCGGACCTCGATGCCGCCACGCAGCGCCTGCTCAACCGCGGATCGCGCCTGACTGAACTCCTGAAGCAGCCGCAGTTCTCGCCGCTGAAGACGGAAGAGCAGGTCGCGGTGATCTTCGCCGGCGTCAATGGCTATCTCGACAAGCTGCCGGTCAACCAGGTCGGCAAGTTCGAGCATGGCCTGCTCAGCCACATGCGTGCGGCCGGCAAGGACGTTCTCGACGCCATCCGCAAGGAAAAGGCGCTGTCGGACGATCTGCGCGCCAAGCTGAAGGCCGAGATCGACGCTTTCGCCAAGACCTTCGCCTGAGCGAAGCGCCAGTCCGGATGAGACAAGACGGGATCAGGTTTGAAGCATGCCTTCATTAAAAGACCTTCGTAACCGTATCGCCTCGGTCAAGGCGACGCAGAAGATCACCAAGGCGATGCAGATGGTCGCCGCGGCGAAGCTGCGCCGTGCGCAAGAGGCCGCGGAAGCGGCGCGCCCCTATTCGGAGCGCATGGGTTCCGTCCTGGCCAACATCACCCAGGCGATCGGCGGCGGCGGCGATGCCCCGGCGCTGATGACCGGCACCGGCAAGGACGACGTGCATCTGCTCGTCGTCTGCACCGCCGAGCGCGGCCTGTGCGGCGGCTTCAATTCGCAGATCGCCCGTCACGCCCGCGACCATATCCGCCGGCTTTTGGCTGACGGCAAGCAGGTCAAGATCATCTGCGTCGGCAAGAAGGGTTTCGACATACTGCGCCGCGACTATGCAGCGATGATCCTCGATCGTATCGACCTGCGCGAGGTCAAGACGCTCGGCTTCGTCAACGCCGACGCGATCGCCAAGAAGGTCATCCACCTCTTCAACGAAGGTGCCTTCGACGTCTGCACGCTGTTCTATTCGCAGTTCAAGTCGGTGATCAGCCAGGTTCCGACCGCGCAGCAGATCATTCCGGCCGGCGTCGCTTCGGCTCCCGCCGAGGCGGTGGATGGCGGCAATGCCGTCTACGAGTATGAGCCGGAGCCGGGTGAAATCCTGTCCGACCTCATCCCGCGCAACATCTCGGTGCAGGTTTTCCGGGCGCTGCTCGAAAACGCGGCCGGCGAGATGGGCGCCAAGATGAGCGCCATGGACAATGCGACGCGCAACGCCGGCGAGATGATCAACAAGCTGTCGATCACCTACAACCGCCAGCGGCAGGCGCAGATCACCAAGGAACTGATCGAAATCATTTCGGGCGCCGAGGCGCTCTAGACGCGGTTCGCGGGTCAATCTGCCCGCGACCGGACCGCGTGAGAAACAAAGGACGAAAAGGGTAAAGACGATGGCGAAAGCAGCGACCCCCAAGACGGCAGCCCCCAAGGCCGCAGCCGCGAAGACCGCAGCCCCCGCGAAGGCGGCCAAGGCTCCAGCCGCAGCCGCTAAGGCAGATCCGGCCAAGACGGCGGCAGCGCCCGCCAAGGCCGCCGCGGCCAAGACCTCGGCCGTTGCCACCAAGGCAACCGGCGTTGTCGGCAAGGTCCGCCAGGTCATCGGCGCCGTCGTCGACGTGCAGTTCGGCGATCACCTGCCGCCGATCCTGAATGCGATCGAGACCACCAATGTCGGCAACCGCCTGGTGCTCGAAGTTGCCCAGCATCTCGGCGAGAACACCGTGCGCTGCATCGCCATGGACTCCACCGAAGGCTTGGTGCGCGGCCAGGAAGTGCGCGACACCGGCGGCCCGATCTCCGTGCCGGTCGGCCCGGGCATGCTCGGCCGCATCATCAATGTCATCGGCGAGCCGGTCGACGAAGAAGGCCCGGTCGACGCGACCGAGATGCGCTCGATCCACCAGCCGGCTCCGGCCTATGTCGAGCAGTCGACGGAAGCGCAGATCCTGATCACCGGCATCAAGGTGCTCGACCTGCTGGCGCCTTACGCCAAGGGCGGCAAGATCGGCCTGTTCGGAGGCGCCGGCGTCGGCAAGACCGTGCTGATCCAGGAACTGATCAACAACATCGCCAAGGCGCATGGCGGCTATTCGGTGTTCGCCGGCGTCGGCGAGCGCACCCGCGAAGGCAACGATCTCTATCACGAGTTCATCGAATCCGGCGTCAACAAGAAGGGCGGCGGCGAAGGCTCCAAAGCCGCGCTGGTCTACGGCCAGATGAACGAGCCGCCGGGCGCCCGTGCCCGCGTCGGCCTGACCGGCCTGACGGTTGCCGAATATTTCCGCGACCAGGGCCAGGACGTGCTGTTCTTCGTCGACAACATCTTCCGCTTCACGCAGGCGGGTTCGGAAGTGTCGGCTCTGCTCGGCCGTATCCCGTCGGCCGTCGGCTATCAGCCGACGCTCGCCACCGACATGGGCGCGCTGCAGGAACGCATCACCACCACCACCAAGGGGTCGATCACCTCGGTGCAGGCCATTTACGTGCCGGCCGACGACTTGACCGATCCGGCGCCGGCGACCTCGTTTGCCCACCTTGACGCGACGACGACGCTGAACCGCGCCATCGCCGAGAAGGGCATCTATCCGGCCGTCGATCCGCTGGATTCGACCTCGCGCATGCTTGACCCGCTGGTTGTCGGCGACGAGCACTATGCCGTCGCCCGCCAGGTGCAGTCGATCCTCCAGCGCTACAAGTCGCTGCAGGACATCATCGCCATCCTGGGCATGGACGAGCTGTCGGAAGAGGACAAGCAGACGGTCGCCCGCGCCCGCAAGATCGAGCGCTTCCTGTCGCAGCCCTTCTTCGTCGCCGAAGTGTTCACCGGCGCGCCGGGCAAGTTGGTCGATCTCGCCGACACCATCAAGGGCTTCAAGGGCCTCTGCAACGGCGACTACGATCACCTGCCGGAAGCCGCCTTCTACATGGTCGGCGGCATCGAGGAAGCAGTCGAGAAGGCACAGCGCCTGGCGGCTGAAGCGGCATAAGAAGCGAATAGCGAATAGGGAGTAGCGAATAGGGCAAGGTGAGCCGAGCGAGTTTCTTCCCTACTCGCTACTCACTATTTCCTACTCGCTAAAGTGATCATGGCTGAAGCTTTCAAATTCGAACTGGTCTCGCCAGAGCGCCTGCTGGTTTCCGAGCAGGTCGAATCCGTCGTCATTCCCGGCGCCGAAGGCGAGATGACCGTGATGGCGCATCACGCGCCGGTCATGACCACCATCAAGCCGGGTGTCGTCACGGTGAAGACCGCCTCGGGCGGCGAAGAACGCTATGTCGTGTTTGGCGGCTTCGCCGACATCGTTCCGGCCGGCTGCACGCTGCTGGCGGAATCGGCTGTCGCGGTGAAGGATGTCGATCGTGCCGATCTCGCCCGCCGCATCCAGGAAGCTAGGGAAGACGCCGCCGACGCCAAGGACGACCAGGCGCGCAGCAAGGCCGAGCAGTTCCTTAGCCAGCTCACCACGCTGGAAGGCGCGATCATCCCGGCCTGAAATCCGCACTAAATGACTTGATGAAAAGCGGGGGTTGCCCCGGTTTTTGTTTATATGCCCAAGGCTGCGAAGGCCAGTGTCGGACCATCGCGTCGCAGGTGGACCAGATGCACCGCCGTGAGTTCAATCAGCGTCTGGCGCTCGGCGTGGTCCCCAGCGAAGCCGGCAAGGTCGAACACCGCCGTCACGGTCTCGTTCGCCGGTAGCTGCTGGTCCAAAAGCGCCGTCAACGCTACATCGAGCGGATCGGTGAAATGGCTTTCGGGCAAGGTTTTTCCACGCGCGGCGCAGGCAGCGATCCAGGCCGCCACCACCAGCGTGAGATGTACGAACTCGGTGCCAGCTTCGAGGCACTCGATAGCGGACGCGATGATGCGCTGTGGCAGTTTCTGGCTGCCATCATTGGCGATCTGGGCGGTGCGGTGGGCGAGTGCGGTGTTTGAAAAGCGCTCGGCAAGCTCGGCTGTGTAGGTTGATGTATCGAGCCCGGCATCCTCCGGCAATGTCGGGATGGCCTCGGCCCACAGCCCGTCGACAAATTGCCGGATCGCCGGATCGGCGAAAGCGCGGTCCACGGTGTCGTGGCCGCTGAGCAGGCCGAGATAGGCGATGCCTGAATGCGCGCCGTTGAGCAGCCTGAGCTTCATGTCCTCGAAGGGGCCGACATCGCCGACCATTGTGACGCCAAATTTTTCCCAGGCCGGCCGTCCCGCCGGAAAATTGTCTTCGACCACCCATTGGCGGAAGGGCTCGGTCATCACAGGCCAGGCATCGTCGATGCCGAGTTCGCCGGCGACGCGCGCCCGATCGACGTCCGTGGTTGCCGGCACGATGCGGTCGACCATGCTGGAAGGAAAGGCGACCTGGTCGGTGATGTAACCGACGAGGGCGGCATCGCCGGTCGAGCCAAGGCTGGCGTCGCGCAATGCGGCGAATTCAGTCAGCAGCCGATGCAAAGTTGCGCCATTGGCGGGCAGGTTGTCGCAACAGAGCACGGTGAACGGAGGGGTACCGGCGGTCCGTCTCCGGGCAAGCGCCTCGGAGAGGAAACCGTGCGCGGTTTTCGGCATTTGCGGATTTGCCAGATCGTGGATGATGTCGGGATGGGCGGCGTCCAATCCGCCGCCCGCGGCCCTGAGATAGGCCTTTTCGGTGATGGTCAGCGTGACGATGCGGGTGCGTGGATCGGTCAGCGCGGCAAGCACCACGCCCGGGTCTTCCGGCGCCACCAGCATCGACTGAATCGAGCCGATGACGCGCAGCTCCTCCTCGCCACTGCTGCGGATCGCCAGCGTGTAGAGCCCGTCCTGCGGCGCCAGTGCATCGCGCGTGTCGGGGCTGCGCAAGGAGACGCCGATGATGCCCCACTCCGTTTCGCCCGCCGCCAGGCACTCGTCAACATAGGCGGCCTGATGGGCGCGATGGAAGGCGCCGACGCCGAGATGCACGATGCCGGGGGCAACCTTGCCGCGGTCATATACGGGGATTTTGGTCCCGGCGGGCAGCTTCTGAAGCGTGGCGTCGGACAGATGGCTTCTGGTCATCACCATACCGGGAACTGGGGACTTTGGATAACAGGCGGCGTAACACCTGTTTGCGGCTGCCGCAAGGATGCCGCTTTGCCAGCACACATTGACTTCGCCTTGGCCCGAACGTACCGGTATCCAGACTGGAAGGAGCCGCTTTCCCATGGTCGCGCTGACCGATCCGGACCTGCTGTTTCCGTCCGAAGCGCATTCGCGCTCGCTTGCCCGCGACCTCTACGCCGGCGTCCAGAACCTGCCCATCGTCAGCCCGCATGGTCACACCGATCCGCGCTGGTATGCGCTGAACGAGCCGTTCCCGGATCCGGCGCAATTGCTCATCGTGCCCGACCACTACATCTTCCGCATGCTGTTCAGCCAGGGCGTGCGGCTGGAAGATCTCGGCGTGGCGAACCTGGATGGCGCTCCGGTGGAGACCGACGGCAGGACGATCTGGCGGCGCTTTGCCGAGCACTATTACCTGTTTCGGGGCACGCCGACCCGGCTGTGGCTCGACCATGTGCTGGCGCATCTGTTCGGCATCGAAGAGCCGCTGAATGCCGCGACAGCCGACCGCCATTACGACACGATCGCGACGGTGCTGCAGTGGGAGAATTTCCGTCCCCGCGCCTTGTTCGAGCGCTTCAACATCGAGGTCATCGCCACGACCGAAGGCGCGCTCGACGATCTCAAATGGCATAAGATGATCCGCGACAGCGGCTGGGAGGGCCGCGTTGTCACCGCCTATCGTCCAGACGCGGTTGTCGATCCCGATTTCGAGGGGTTTTCGGCCAATCTCGATCGGCTCGGCGAGATCACCGGCTGCGACACCGGCAGCTGGGCCGGTTATCTCGACGCGCATCGCCAGCGGCGTGCTTTCTTCATGAGTTTTGGCGCGACCTCGTCCGACCATGGCCATCCGACGGCCGAGACCGCCAACCTTTCCGACGCGGCGGCGCAGGAGCTGTTCAACCGCATCCGCCGCGGCTCGGAGGACGAGCGCGAGCATAAACTGTTCCGCGCCCAGATGCTGACCGAGATGGCCAAGATGAGCCGGGATGACGGGCTGGTGCTGCAGATCCATCCCGGCTCCTGGCGCAACCATTCGCCTGACGTTTTCCAAAAGTTCGGTCGCGACAAGGGTTCGATATCCCGACGCGGACCGACTATGTGACGGCGCTGAAGCCGCTGCTCGATTGCATCGGGCTGGAGCGTGACCTGACCGTCATCCTCTTCACGCTCGACGAGAGCAGCTATGCGCGCGAACTGGCGCCGCTGGCCGGTGTTTACCCGGCGCTGAAGCTCGGGCCGGCCTGGTGGTTCCACGACAGTCCGGAAGGCATGCGCCGCTTTCGCGAGATGACGACGGAGACGGCCGGCTTCTACAACACTGTCGGCTTCAACGACGACACGCGCGCCTTTCCCTCGATCCCGGCTCGCCACGATGTGGCGCGTCGCGTCGACTGCGCCTTCCTCGCACGCCTCGTCGCCGAACACCGGCTGCGCGAGGACGAGGCGCATGAGCTGGCAGGGGAATTGGCCTATACGCTGGCGAAGAAAGCCTACCGGCTCTGACGCATGCGTCCGCGATGAGGAGATGACGATGACGAAGATCTTCGCGCATGCCGGCGAGGGTGCTTGGACGCCGACGCCGGATGGCAACAGGCGGCGCGTTCTCCTCTCCATCGATGAGTTGATGCTGGTCGAATTCGGCTTCGACAAGGGCGGCGTCGGTGCCCTACATTCCCATCCGCATGTGCAGTCAAGCTATGTCGCCGAAGGCCGCTTCGAGGTGACCATCGACGGGCGGACGGAGATTCTTGAGGCCGGGGGCAGCTTCATCGTGCCGTCCGGTCTGGTGCATGGCGTCAAGGCGCTGGAAGCGGGGCGGCTGGTCGACAGTTTTACGCCGCACCGGGCGGATTTTCTCGCCTGAGGGCAGCAGCGGCCGACTTCGCGCTCTCTTTCGAAATGAAAAACCCGCACCTCCAAAGAGGCGCGGGTTTGTTGCCTGGGCGCCCGTGGCGCCGCGGTACTCAAAACATCACCGCAGGATCGGAACCTGCTGGATCATGGTGAATATAAACTTAATGCGCGGAGGTCACGGCGGTTGGTCAGGTGATCCGCTGAAGCAGGCCGAAAAGCCGCTCGAACGCCTTGCCATAGGGCGGGCGCAGCAGGGCGCCGGCGCTCAGGCGCGACTGCAGGAAAACCGGCTTCTCCTTGCTGAAGGTGCGGAACCCCCATTCGCCGTGATAGGCGCCCATGCCGCTGGGGCCGACACCGCCGAAGGGCTGGTTCTCCTGCACCAGATGCAGCATGCAGTCGTTGATGGTGACGCCGCCGGCGATCGTCTCGCGCAGGATGCGCTGGCGGTTGGTGCTGTCGTTGCCAAACCAGTAGAGCGCCAGCGGCCGGTCGGCCTGGTTCACATGGCTGATTGCCTCGTCGACGGTGGCGTATTCGACGATCGGCAGCACCGGACCGAAAATCTCCTCGCGCATCAACCGCAGGTCCGGGCCGGCGTTGCTGACCAGGGTCGGCAGCAGCTTGCGGCTCGCGGCGCCGAATTCTTCGCCGGCCGGGTTGATTTCGGTGACATCGGCGCCGGCGTCACGGGCTTCCGCGATCATGGCGCGCAGGCGCTGAAAGTGGCGGTCGCTGATGATGGCGGTGTAGTCGGGGTTGTCGCGGAGCGTTGGGTAGAGCCGCGCCACCGCGGTTGCGAGCTTGGCCGCGACCGTGCCGGCCTGCCCCTTCGGCACCAGCAGATAGTCCGGCGCGATGCAGGTCTGCCCGGCATTGAGCAGCTTGCCGTAGGCAATGCTGGCTGTCGCCGCATCGAGATCGCAGGAGGGGTCGAAGATCGCCGGCGACTTGCCGCCGAGTTCGAGCGTGACCGGGGTCAGGTTGGCGGCAGCGGCGATCGCGACTTGGCGGCCGACCGCGGTCGAGCCGGTGAACAGCAGATGATCGAACGGCATCGCCACGAAGGCCTTGCCCATCTCGGCATCGCCGGTGATGACGCTCAACTCGTCCGGGGCGAAATGCTCGCTGGCCAGTCTGGCGAGCAGCTCGGAAAAAGCTGGTGTCAGTTCGGAAGGCTTGACCAGCACGCGGTTGCCAGCGGCGAGCGCTGCCGTGACCGGCGCGACGGCAAGCTGGAAGGGGTAGTTCCAGGGCGAGACGATGCCCACGAGACCAAGCGGCTGCGGCAGCAGGCGATTGCGGCCCGGCAAGAACGGCAAGGTGGTGGCGACACGACGCTCCCGCATCCAGCCTTTCAGATGAGACAGCGTGTGGCGGATGCCGGCGCGCACGACGAACAGTTCGGCAAGGCGCGTCTCATGCGCCGAGCGGCCGCCAAAGTCGGCACCGATCGCCGCGCAAATGTCGGCCTCATGCTGCTCGGTCAGCGCCAGCAAGCGTTTCAGGCGGTCTTTCCGCACACCCAGATCGGGAAAGGGCTGCTTCTCGAAGGCCGTGCGCTGCAGCTGGAACCGTTCGCCGAGGACATCCTGTCTCACCTGCAGCATCGTACCCTCCCTGGCTCGCCTGGCCAAGCTTACATCCTGACGTGAAGGAATCCAGCGGGGGTGGAGGTGGCGCTGGGGAAGGTGTGCCTTCGCCAGCCACGACCAATCAGTCCGCCGTCAACATGGGAGGACCGTTCCGGTTGTGTTCCGAAGGCAGCTGCGCTACTCCGAAGCATCGCGCGGAGAGTCTCTTGATCGATTCCCATATTCTCTCCAATTCCCGAAAATTTGCTTCCGATCCGGTGTCATCCTGATGTCGGCGCAGACAGCCAGCATTCGGGCCGAGGATCCCAAGCGGCGCGTCCTGAAGGACGTGTTCGGCTTTGATGATTTCCGCCCCGGCCAGGCCGATGTCATGGATGCGCTGCTCGGCGGGCGCCATGTGCTGGCCGTCATGCCGACGGGTGCCGGCAAGTCACTCTGCTACCAGGTTCCGGCGCTGGTCATGGGCGGGCTCACCCTCGTCGTTTCGCCGCTGGTGGCGCTGATGCAGGATCAGGTCGCCGCCTTGCGGCTGGCGGGCGTCGGCGCCGATACGATCAATTCCTCGCTCGACCGCGAAGCCAATGTCGCCGCCTGGCGACGCGTGGCATCAGGCCAGACGCGGCTGCTCTACTTGGCGCCGGAACGGCTGATGACCGAGCGCATGCTCGAGGCGCTTTCCAGGCTCGAAATCAGCCTGATCGCCATCGACGAGGCACATTGCATCTCGCAATGGGGGCCAGCGTTTCGGCCCGAATATGAAGACCTGTCGCGTTTGCGGCACATCTTCCCCAACGTGCCGATCATCGCGGTGACGGCGACGGCGGATGAAAGCACGCGCAGCGATATCGAAGCGCGGTTGTTCGCGGAGCGGGTGGAAACGCTGGTGCTGGGTTTTGACCGGCCCAACATCAAGCTCGCGATCGAGTCCAAGCAAGACAGCAAGCGGCAATTGCTGCGTTTCATCGAGCGCCACTCGGGCAAGAGCGGCATCGTCTACTGCCTGTCGCGCAAGAAGACGGAAGAGATGGCGGCCTTCCTCGAGAAGAACGGCGTCACCGCGCTCGCCTATCACGCCGGCATGAGCAAGGAGGCGCGCGAGGCGAACCAAAACGCATTCATGACGCTGTCCGGCGTCGTCATGGTGGCGACCATCGCCTTCGGCATGGGCATCGACAAACCTGACGTCGCCTATGTCTTCCACACCGATATGCCGGGCAGCCTGGAAGCCTATTATCAGGAGATCGGCCGCGCCGGCCGTGATGGGCGCAAGGCCGAGGCGCACATGCTTTACGGCCTTGGTGACATCCGCATGCGGCGGCTGTTCATCGACGACGAGGATGCAGCGGTGGAGCACAAGAGGCGTGCGCACCGCCGGCTCGACACGCTGATCGGTTATTGCGAGACGGCACAGTGCCGCCGCCAGGTGCTGCTTGGCTATTTCGGCGAGGAAGCCGAGCCTTGCGGTAATTGCGACAATTGCGTCGACCAGGTGCCGCGCGCCGATGGCGCTGCCGAGGCGCGCATCATCCTGGCGGCTGTCGCGCAGAGTGGCGAGCGCTTCGGCGCCGCCCATGTCATCGACATCCTGCTCGGCCATGAGACCGAGAAGATTTTGGCCCGCGGTCACCAGAAGCTCGCCTGCTTCGGCAGCGGCGCGGCGCACAAGAAGGATTTCTGGCTGTCGCTGATCCGGCAGCTCGTCGCCAACGGTTTCCTGGAGCCGGATCCGAGCGGCCATGGCGGCCTCGCCATCGCCGAAAAGGGCCATGCGCTTGGCCGTGGCGAGGTGCCGTTCCACTACCGTGTCGAGATGCACAGCCGCGCCTTGCGCAAGATGCGAGCGGCCGAGGGTTCGGGTGCCGAAGGCGTCGACGCTTCGCTGCTGGCCACGCTGAAATCCCTGCGGCTGCGCCTGGCCAAGGAGCGCCAGGTGCCGGCCTATGTGGTGTTCTCCGACCGCACGCTGATCGACATGGCCGAACGGCGTCCCCGGGACCTCGATGCGTTCGCCGAAGTGAATGGCGTGGGAGGGGCGAAGCTCAAGGAGTTTGGGGCGATTTTTCTGAAGGCGATTGCTGCCCACCGGTCCGACGGGTCGGTCTGAAGACTCTCACCAAATCCTGCAGGCTATAGTCACATCTGTATCGACATGCCGCCATCGACGGTCAGGACATGGCCGTTGACGAAGGAAGCCGCGTCGCTGGCGAGGAAAAGGGCGGCGCCGGCGATCTCCTGCGGCCGCCCCCAGCGCTGTAGCGGAACACGCTGGCGCGCGAAGGCAACCAGATCGGGGTTTACCGCCATCGCGGCATTGGTCTCGGTGGCGAACATCCCCGGCGCGATGGCGTTGCTGGTCACGCCGTGGGCGCCATATTCGACGGCGATGCTGCGCATCAAGCCGGTCAGTCCTTGCTTGGCGGCGGGGTAGATGGCGTCGCCGGGCCGCGCCATCTCGCCGACGATCGAGGTCACCGCGATCAGCCGGCCATGGCCCTGGGCCTTCATGATCTCCGCCGCATCGCGCGACAGCGAGATCGCCGACAAAAGATCCGTCCTGATCAGGTCAAGGATGTCGTCGTCGTTGAAGGCGGCAAGCGGCCGCCTGTCGCGGGCGCCGACATTGTTGACGAGGATGTCGAGCCGGCCTCGGGTCTTACTGATCTCTGCGATCATCGCGCGGCCCGCCCCGATGTCGGCCACGTCGAAGACCGCAGCCTGCGCACTGCCGCCATTTCCGGTGATGGCGGCGACGGCGCCGTCGAGCGTCGCTTCGGTGCGTCCGCTCACCACGACATGGGCTCCGGCTTCAGCAAAGGCGCGCGCGATCTCGAAGCCGAGGCCGCGTCCGCCGCCGGTGATCAGGGCCACACGCCCCTCCAGGGAAAATCGATCGAAAATGCTCAAAACAGGCGGCCTCTGCGCACATGGGACGGGTGCCGATCCCATGCGGCAATCGGCGGCTTGTTGTCAGCCTATCGTTCAATCGAAGCCGGTCAAATGAACTTAATGCGCGGGCGAATGCGTTTCGCAAGGGAGTTCTGGTCCCATGTGATGGTCTCCGATCGCGCGCTGATCGACATGGCTGAACCACCCGACGTCAATGGCGTTCGTGTCGCCACGCTTAAGGCGTTGGGCGAGGTTTTTCCGGGCGCGATCGCGGCGCATGAATCCGAAGCTCGACGGCACTATTTTTTGCAGACTGTGCCACTTTTTTATGCACTACTTGGTTCATCTGGTCGGTTACTTCTATGATCCTGTTGCCGGCAAGCAACAACCCAAGATGAAAAGCCCGCGGCGCGAATGCCGCTCTTGCTCTCCCAGATGTCTGGGCTCTCTACTGCAAGAGGCGCACGGATTCTCGTTCAAAGCCTTCATAATCATGATGAGACATGCCTTGGGTCGTTGCAGTCGGCGCACCTGGCCGATGTTGTTGTGCCGGTAGGGCGCGCGACGGTTTTTTGAGGGCAAGGCATGTCTGGCGTGACATTTCCGGGGGCGGCTCGTCGATCGGGCCGTGTAAAAGTTCTTCTTGCCACAACGTCCGTAGCGGCTCTGCTGCTGGCCACGCTGCCAGCGGCAGCCGATAGTCTGCTGGTCGGCAGTGGCGGCGACGGCGGCACTAGCGGCTGGGGCAATGGCGGCGGTGGCGGCATCGGCGGCGGCGGCGGCGGCATTGGGGCACAATTTTCCGGAGGCACTGGCGGCGGTATCAGCGGCGTCGGAGGCGGTGGTGCAACGGCTGCCGCGGGCGGCGGCGGCGGTGCGCTTGGCGGCGCCGGCGGTACCGGCGGGCACCCTGCCGGCGGCGCGGGCCCTGCTATCGTCAACCCCGGTGGCGCTGCTGGCGTCAACCCGGATGGATCGGGAGCCAACGGTGCTGGCGGCGGCCTTGGCGGTCTCTTGGGTGGCGGCGGTGGTGCAAATAGCAGCGGCGGCGGCGGCGGCGGCAAAGTGGTCGATGGTGACGGCAACGACATTTCGGGCAAGACGCCGGATGCCGGTGCGAGTGGCCCCTCTTCGCTTATTCTGACCAACAGCGGAAGCTACGAATTCGTCGGCGTGGGCGGCGGCGGCGGCGGCGGTAGCTGGGACCGCACTGGCGGTGACGGATCCGCGGGTGACCTTACCGTCTTTGGTGTCACGCTGACCGTGAACCGCTCGATTCTGGTTGGCGGCGGCGGCGGCGGCGCGGGCGCCTTCGGTGTCGGCGGGGTTGGTGGTGCCGGCACGGTTTTGCTGGAGGACGGCGCCAGCCTTTCTGTAGGCGAAACGCTGCTGGTCGGCGGGATGGGCGGCAGCGGCGCCTCATGGTACACTGCGGTAGCCGGGGGCGGAGCGGGCGGCAGCGGTGCCGTTACGGTCGACTCCACCTCATCCATCGCCATCGGCAGTGGGGGCGCAATTATCCTGGGTGGCACCGGAGTTCCGGGAGTTCTCGTCGGTTCGTATCTTGGACCCAGTGGCGCCGGTGGCGCAGGCACGCTGAACCTCGCGGGTGCGTTGAATTTCCAGAGCGGCGGCAGCTTTACCATCAATGCCACAGGCACGTTCAATCTCGGCAATGCGGTTGCGAATGGGACTGTCGCCGGGACGATTTCGGGCCTGTCCAGCCTGACCAATAACGGCGCGATCAATTTCAACCAATCGAACGCCGTCACGTTCTCACCCGCCATAAGCGGCGACGGCACGGTGACCCAGAACAGCGGCGGCACCGTTCTTGATGGTGCCAACACCTACACCGGCGCGACGACGGTGAATGGTGGCGTCCTGTCGGTGAACGGGTCGATTGCATCGTCCGTGCTGACGACGGTCAACAGTGGCGGCACGCTGGGGGTACCGGCACGGTTGGCAACACAACGATCGTGGGCGGCGTTCTGGCGCCAGGCAATTCGATCGGCACCATCACGGTCGCCGGGAACCTCGTGTTCGGCGCGGGCTCCACATACAGCGTCGAGGTTTCGCCTGTTACGGCCGACCGCACCAACGTTACCGGCACGGCCGACCTCTCGGGCGGCACGGTGGCGGTGACCTACCTGCCGGGCACTTTCGTGGCCAAGAGCTATACCATCCTCCATGCCGACGGGGGACTGGGCGGCACTGCATTCGCGGGTATCGACGCCCCGACGCTGCCGGGCCTTACAAGCAGCCTCGTCTATGACTACACCGCGAACGACGTCTATCTGCAGACGACCGCCGTGCCGACCATGGGCGCCGGGCTCAACGAGAACCAGAAGAGCGTCGATACGGCACTCCTCGATTACTTCGACCGGACCGGCTCATTGCCCGGCGCGTTTGCCGGGCTTGACGCGAACGGGCTTTCCCAGGTGTCGGGCGAGGTGGCGGCCGGTGCCGCCAATGCCGGCATCGACAGCGCCGACCAGTTCATCAATGCGCTCGATGCCCAGGCAGGCCAGGGCGCGGCGGGTCCGGCCGGTGGCGGCGGGGCGACGGCCTATGCGGAAGACAGGGCAGCCGGCGACAAGGACCAGTTTGCCTCGCTCGGCATCAAGGCCAGCCACAATGCCGACCTGGTGGGGTCTGTCTTCGCCAGCCGCTGGCAGGCATGGGGCGCCGTCTATGGTGGTTCGCAGAAGATCGGCGGAGATGCCGGCGTCGGCTCGCACGACACGAATTCGGATATCTTTGGCATCGCCGGCGGCATCGTCAGGAACTGGGGCGACACGCGCCTTGGCGTCGCCATCGGCGGCGGTTCGTCCAGCTTCTCATTGTCGGATGATCTCGGCTCCGGCCATGCCGACACTTTCAATGTCGGCGTGTTCGGCCGGCAGGGTTTTGGCGATGCCTATATCGGCGGCGTGCTGGCCTACGGGTTCAACGACACCAACACCAGCCGGGTGGTGCCGGGCGACACGCTGGAGGCGTCCTTCAACGCGCAGACCTGGTCGGGACGCGTCGAGGGCGGCTATCGCTTCGCCACGCCGGTTGCGGTGCTGACACCCTACGCCGCCTTCCAGGCCACGGCCTATCATTTGCCGGCTTATTCCGAGACCAGCGCCGGTTCCGGCGACTTCGCGCTCGGTTACGGATCGCAGACGACCACCGCGACGCGTTTCGAACTGGGCCTCAACCTCGACAAGGACATCCCGCTGCGGGATGGCGCGAAGCTGACGCTGTCGGGCCGCGCCGCCTGGGCGATCAACGGCGGCACCGACCGCAGGGTGACGGCGACGTTCCAGGGCCTGCCCGGCGCAACATTCACCATCGACGGGGCCGAGCCGGACACCAACGCCGCTCTCCTCAACACCAGCGCGACATACACAACAAGCTCCGGCCTGTTTGCTTCGCTCGGCTTCCAGGGTGAATTCTCCGGCAATGTCCAGAGCTATGCCGGCAAGGCAAAGATCGGGATCAACTGGTAAGCGATCGAGATCAACTGGTAGCCATCGGGATCAGCTGGTCGTCCGCAACCCGGCATTTGCGGAGTTCGCCATGAGCGGCCCAGGCCAAGCCTCACGGCCAGGCGTGTTGCATTGAATTGACCGACAGCCAGGCCATCAGCGGCAGCGCCAGCAGGAGCGCCAGGCGTAGCGCTGCCGATCGAGCTTTGTCGAAATCACCTCGTCTCAGCCGCAGCCATGCCTGCACGGCGGCGCCAAGCGGGAGCAGGGCGTAGAGGCCGGCCAGAGCCCACAGGAGTTGCTCGCCGGTCACCGGAACGCCGCCCTGTCTGAGCGCGTCGCCGATGGCTGCTCCCGGTACTGCGACGAAGAAGGCTCCGGCGATCGCAAACAGGAAGCCGATCATCGAGCCCGGAAACGCTGTCGCCGACAGCGCGACCGCCACCGCCAGCAGGATGAGCAAGATGATGAAGGCGCGCTGGGTCACTGCCTGGAAGCTCCGTCCGTCGGCAAACCGATAGCAACAGAGGCTTAGAAATCCGTTCGCGCCAATCGGTTCGGACGGCCTGCACGGCTCGTCATCTATCCCGGTAGAGGATCATGCCGGCGTGGTGCAGGATCCCGTCGATGAACTCGCCGTCCGCTGTGAAGCCGGTGTCGTCCCAATAATCGATGTGATTCCCCGTGACGAGATAGCGTCCCAGATAAGCACGCTCGCGTTTGCCCCTGGCCTCGACATAGCGGCCGTCGGCTAAAAGTTCGTGGCGGATGGTGCGGTCGGCCGTGACCCACATGCCGACATAGGGATGGTTGTTCATCTGGTCCTCTGTGGTTGTGACGCCGAGCGGCGCCATGCTCAGTGCGCCGCCCGTGTCGGACGCACGACGATCTCGTTGACGTCGACGTCATCGGGCTGCTCGATGGCGAAGCGCACCGCCCTGCCGATGGCATCCGGTTGCAGCGCGATCGCGCGGTACGTTTTCATCGCTTCAGCGGCAATCGTATCGGTGATGGTGTCGGCCAGTTCGCTTTCGACAACGCCGGGATGGATGCAGGTGACGCGGATGTCATCCCTCTCCTGGCGAAGACCGTCGGAGATCGCCCGCACCGCATATTTGGTGGCGCAATAGATAGCCGCTGTCGGCGAGACGGTGAGCGCACCCACGGAGGCTATGTTGATGATGTGGCCGGCTCAGCGCGCCGTCATCTGCGGCAGCACGGCGGCGATCCCGTGCAGGACGCCCTTGATGTTGACGTCGATCATGCGGTCCCACTCGTCGACCTTCATCGACGCCATCAGCGACAGCGGCATGATGCCGGCATTGTTGATGATGACGTCGACCTGCCCCCAGGCCTGGCGCGCGGCTTCCGCGAAGGCGGCGACATCGGTCCGGTCGGTCACGTCGAGCCTGCGGGTCATCACCTCCCCACCTTTCGCGCGGATCTCGCCCGCCAGGTCTTGCAGCCTGTCGATGCGGCGTGCACCCAGCATCAGCCTGGCGCCGGCAGCCCCGAGTTCGCGGGCAATGCCGGAGCCGATCCCGCTGGAGGCTCCAGTGATGAGAACGACCTTGTCGAGAGCCATTGCAAAAATCCTTTCGTCTTCAATGGGATCAAGATTGCCAAGGATTTACGTCTCCGCCACTGTCGCGATAAGACATCCAATTGTTGTCGCCGTGGAAAGCTGAGCTAACCAATGCTACCCGATTTCAATATGCTTTCGGTGTTCGCACTCGTTGCCGAGGAACGCAGTTTCCGCGCGGCGGGCGAGCGGCTCGGTGTCACCCGGTCGGCCGTCAGCCAGACGATCCGGCGGCTCGAGGAAAACCTCGGCATCGCGCTGGTTTCACGGACGACGCGCAGCGTGAGCCTGACCGAGGCGGGAGAGCAATTGTACGAAGACGTCGCGCCGGCCATCGCCGATGTGCGCGCGGCGCTCAGCCAGACCGAACAGTGGCGCGACCGGCCGCGCGGGCATTTGCGGCTGGCCGTCTCCTCGATCGCCGAGCGCTTCCTGTCGGGACCGTTTCTCGCCGGCTTCACCGAGGCCAATCCCGAAATCCGGCTCGACATCACGGTGACCGACGAGGAGTTCGATATCGTCGCCGAAGGCTATGATGCGGGCGTGCGGCTGGGAGAGGTCATCGAACAGGACATGATCGCGGTGCCCGTAGCGGGTGACGAGCGGCAACTGACGGTCTGCTCACCAGCCTATCGCGACCGCTTCGGCATTCCCGACCTTGCCGGGCATCGCTGCATCGGCTGGCGGCCATCACCCAAGGCGGTTCCCTACCGCTGGGAATTCACCGAGGACGGCAAGGATTTCAGCGTCGCGGTCGCGCCCGAAATCACCACCAACGACATGGAGCTGATGATCAAGCTGGCCGTGGCCGGCGCCGGCATCACCTTCGGCATGGAGGAGAGTTTTCGACCGTTTGTCGAGCGGGGAGAACTGGTCCCGCTGCTGGAGGACTACTGTCCGCGCTTTGCCGGTTTCTATCTGTATTATCCAAGCCGGCGCAACGCCGCGCCGAAATTGCGCGCGCTGGTCGAGCATCTGAGGCGCTGCAAAGGATGACCGCAATGGCATCTGGCGGCGAGATACGCGCAGCCAGCTTTGACAAACTTTGCCAAAATATGCCATATTGTAGGTGATTGGAGACCGCTATGGCGACGATGAACGTGTCCTTGCCTGATCCCATGAAAGACTGGGTCGAGGCGCAAACCAAGACAGGTCGCTATGCCAATGCCAGCGACTATGTGCGGGATTTGATCCGCCGGGATCAGGAGCGCAATGACAAGATCGCGGCCATGCAGCGCTTTGTCGATGACGGTCTGAAAAGCGGCATCGGCACTCGTTCCAAAGACGCGCTTTTTGCGGAGGCGCTGACGCGTGCCAATGCGCCGCGCGGCAATGGGTAGTGGGATTCCGCCTTTCCCTGGCGGCGGAAGACGACATCATCGCCATTGCCGAACAGGGCGTGCGCCTGTTCGGCGCAGCGCAGGCCAGACTGTACCATGAGCAGTTGTTTGCGATGCTCGATCTGATCGCTGCGAACCCTCGCATGGCCCGGGAGCGGTATGAGATATCGCCGCCTATGCGCATCCACCCGTTCAAGGCCCACCTTGTCGTCTACCGGATCGAAGCAGATGGCGATATTCTCATTGTCCGAATACGACACGGACACGAGGATTGGGCGAGCGATATTCTCTAGGTCGGCTCAGGTCAAAGACTGCCGCCCGGAGTCGGCTAACGCCAAAGGCACACCCGGACGTCATTTCCAATATAGCACGCGCCTTCGCGGTGAAGTGCTCCCCAATCTTGTCCGTCGCCGTGGGTGTCGCGAATATCCCCGTTCGCATAGCCTGCCCAAGAATCTCGGTCCTTGTATACAACCGCCCAGTAATCCTTGGACATTTCACCGGCCCCACTATGGGTGTCGGGATAGTCGATACCTGCGAAAACCTGATGAGGCCCCTGAATATTGAAATCGCCGCCCTTCTCGATTTGATAGGAGCATTTTCCGGATATGCGGGTCTCACCCTGAACGACAAGCAGGCAGCGGCCCCATTTATAACCGCTCGGCAAACGATGCTGTGCTTGCGCATGCGAAGGCGAAAAGGAAGCCGCAATTGCAAAGGCAGTCGCTATAGTTCGCCCGATCATCTGATCACCCGTTGTGAAACAGCCGATCCAGGGAGCGGCCGGACACTGCTGGATTTCCCAGAACGCATGTCGAAACGGTCCTCCGCAGGTTGGGTCCCTTAGAGATCCTTTTATTTATCGATCATAGTCGGATTTTTGTCACGTGACATGTGCGCTGCCACACGGCGGGGTACGGATCGTTTGTCGATCCGACATAGATATCGCCGTTACGGAGCTGCAGGAAATAGACGTACCACATGGTCCCCTACGCTACTTCGTAGCTTCGGGCGACACTCCTACGCCCGATTGCGGTTTCGGGTGGCCTGCCACCCGAAACCCACAGGGCGCAGGGTGGCGGAGAGGGAGGGATTCGAACCCCCGATGGGCTTGCACCCATGCCGCATTTCGAGTGCGGTGCATTCGACCACTCTGCCACCTCTCCGCGGTCATGGTCGGCCGTTGCCGGCGCGGCGCACTAGATAACGGCTGAACGGGCAGGTTACAAGGCCAAATCCGCCGATATTTGGCTTGCCGGACAAGTGGCGGATTCAAGGCGGTGTTTACCGTCGAGCCCATACGGTTTCACGGCCAGCCATGCCTCCCATCTCCAGGCGACGGTAACGCTGGGTCGTCATGTTGACACGACAAGTGGTTGCCCGCCAATCACCAGACCCGGCAACGGCCGTTTGCCTTGACTCCAACTCAACCTTCGGTTAGGGACAGCGCGCAATCGGCGTGGAGGGTTCTTCCGCGCCGCTTGTTTTTTGAACCCGCAGACTGACAAAAAGACGGCCGAACCGCCTCAGGCGGTTCATCGAGGCCGACCGAACAGCGAAAGGCAAAAAATGTTCGCAGTCATTAAAACGGGCGGTAAGCAGTATCGCGTTGCCGCCAACGATCTCCTGAAGATCGAAAAAGTCGAAGCCAATGTCGGCGATATCGTCGAGATCGGCCACGTGCTCGCGCATGGCGAGGGCGAGAATGTCACGTTCGGCGCGCCGTTCGTCGATGGCGCTCTGGTTACCGCTGAAGTCGTCGAGCAGGGCAAGAACCGCACGGTCATCGCTTTCAAGAAGCGCCGCCGCCAGAATTCGCGCCGCAAGATCGGCCATCGCCAGCTTCTGACCACCGTGCGGATCGCCGAGATCCTGCTGGGTGGCGCCAAGCCCGCCAAGAAGGCCGCCGTGAAGGCGGAAGCCAAGGCTGAGGTTGCTGCCGAGGCTAAGGCCGAGGCCGCGCCGAAGGAGGCCAAGGCCAAGAAGGAAGCTGCCCCCAAGGCAGAAGTGACGGCCGAGACGGCCGCCGCGCCGCTGTTCAAGGCGCCGAAGGGCGAGCCGGACGACCTGACCGTGATCAAGGGCATCGGCCCGGTCGCCGCCAAGGATCTTAACGAGCAGGGCATCATCACCTTCGTGCAGCTCGCCAAGCTGACCGACAAGGATGTCGCCAAGATCGACGAGCACATGCCGTTTAGCGCCGACCAGATCAAGGACTGGCGCGAACAGGCCAAGGAACTGGCGAAGAAGTAATTTTTCCGGCGAAACATCCGCCGGATCGGACTTGAAACGGAACGCGAACGCGTTCATAAGGCCTTTTAGGCGCCTTGCGGCGCAACGGAGTTAGTTAGATGGCACACAAGAAAGCTGGCGGCTCGTCGCGCAACGGTCGCGACTCGCATTCCAAGCGTCTGGGCGTGAAGAAGTTCGGCGGCGAAGCCGTCATCCCGGGCAACATCATCATTCGTCAACGCGGCACGACCTGGCATCCCGGCGTCAATGTCGGCATGGGCACGGACCATACCCTTTTCGCGCTCGAATCCGGCGCCGTGACGTTCAACAAAAAAGCCAACGGCCGAACCTACGTATCGGTCAACCCGATTACCAAAGCCGCGGAGTAGCCGGTTCCGCACTAGAACACCGGCGCCCATCTCGGGAACCGGTGTCTGGCAACGCCAGGAAAGGATCAGGGGAGATGGGTTTCCATCTCCCCTTTTTCTTGTGCCTGGAGGACTTTGAAATGGTTGCCGAAGCGGAAGACTCAGAAGACGAAAGTTACGCGATAGACTGCCCGGTGCTGGTCACCGAGCGGCTGGTGATGCGGGCGCCGAGCGAGAGCGACATCGCGCAACTGGTCGAGCTTGCCGACAACCGTCATGTCGCCGAAATGCTGGCGCGCATGCCGCACCCCTATGGCGAGGCCGAGGCCCGGGCTTTCCTCGCCATGACAAGGTCGCGCCGCGCCGGCATCGCCTATGCGCTGACGCTGGCCGGCACCGACACTTTCGTCGGCTGCGCCGGGCTCAACACCACCGATCGCGGGCTGGAGCTCGGCTACTGGATCGGCGAACCCTACTGGAAGCGCGGCTATGCGACGGAAGCGGCCCACGCGCTGGTCGACCTCGCCTTCCAGAAGACGTCGGTCCAGGTGCTGCATGCCTCGACGCGGGTCATCAATCCGGCCTCGCGCCGGGTGATCCACAAGTGCGGCTTCCAGTATGCCGGCCAGGGCATGCTGAATTCGATCGTCGCCGGCCAGGTGCCGGTCGAGCGCTACAGGCTGGATCGCAAGACGTGGATTAGCCTGCGCAACTGGGTGCATTTTTGATCGATGACGTCGGTCAAGCCAATGGTCGATGACAGCAACGATATTGAAACGATCGCGATCGCGCCGATAACGCCGGATCATATCGAAAGCTTTCATCGCGCGCTTGATCTCGTTGCGCGTGAGCGGAAGTACCTGTCTTTCCTCGAGGCGCCACCACTGGATCAAACCCGGCGATTCGTATTGGACCGTATCGCGGCAGGCGATCCAGGTTTCGTCGCCGTGGTTCGTGGCGGGGTTGTCGGTTGGTGCGATATCTCACGCCATGACCGGCTCATCCATGCCCATCGCGGCAGCCTCGGAATGGGGATTGTTGCCTCCCATCGCGGGCGTGGCCTCGGACTGCGGCTTATCAACGCGACCTTGGCGCAGGCACGCAAGGTGGGCTTTGTCCGCGTCGAGCTGTCCGTGCATGCCGACAATGCCCGCGCCATCGCTCTCTACGACAAGGTCGGGTTTGTCAGGGAGGGTGTGCAGCGCGACGCTATCTGTATCGACGGGCAATACGGCGATACGATCATGATGGCGATCGTCCAGCGCGAAAACGCAGCCGGATGAAGAGCCATCAGCCCAGTTCGGCCCACACCGGCAGATGGTCCGAACCGGTTGCCTGGTGGTCGACCCACAGGCGCTGCAGCGATCGGGCAAGCGACGCGCTGGTGAAGACATAGTCGATGCGCTTGTGGCGGCTGGCGTTAGCGGGGTCCTTGGGGTCGGCCCAGCTGGCGAGATCCTCGCCGGTGGCATTGAGGCGCACGGCGGCATCGACGGCGAAGTCGGCGGTCAGCGGCATGCCGAATTGGTGGTCCGGCCGGCCGGCGAGTTCGACATATTCGGGCGAGCCGGCCAGCATGTTGAAATCGCCCATCGCCACAAAGGCCTCGGGATGCGGCAATTCCGGCAGGCCGATCTCGGCGACGCCGGACAGCGCGCCGCCTTCAAGCGCATAGTTCAACAGGCGCCGGCGCAGGAACTGGATCTGGCTGGTGCGTTCGACCGGACTGCGGTGATCGAGATGAATGGAATAGAAGCGGATGAAACCAAGCGGCGTCTCGATCAGCGCTTCCAGCGCGCCGCGCTGGAAGTTCATCATCTCGAAGCTGCGGCTGCGCGGCAAAAGCAGGTTGCGCGACAGATGAATGGGCGTTTTCGACAGCATCATGTTGCCGAGCTGGAAGGTCGTGGTGATGGCACGGCCGTTCTCGATGCGCGAGCCGATATTGGCCTCGAAATTGCTGCCATAGACGGCGAAATAGTCGGGCAGTGCCTCGCCGATCTCGGCGACCATGTCGCGCCCGCCGTTTCTCGGATTGTTGCGGGTGACCTCCTGCAGCGCGATCACATCGGCGCCGCGCACCGCCTCGGCAATGCGCGCGACATCATAGTGGCCATCAAGACCGATGCCGTACTGGATGTTGTAGGTTACAAGCTTCATAGCAACATTTCTCCGGCCGACCCCACGCGGCCATTGTCACAAAACGGTCTCGCCCTTGACCGCGCCTTGGTTTAGAGCAAGGCCCAAGGTTTAGAGCAATGCCGCAAGGCCAATAAAGAAACTGCAATCTCATGAAATTTCTCGATCAAGCCAAGGTCTATGTCCGCTCCGGTGACGGGGGCGCCGGTTCGGTGTCGTTCCGGCGCGAGAAATTCATCGAGTTCGGCGGGCCGGATGGCGGCGATGGCGGGCGTGGCGGCGATGTCTGGCTGGAAGCGGTCGACGGGCTGAACACGCTGATCGACTATCGCTACCAGCAGCATTTCAAGGCCAAGACCGGGGTCCACGGCATGGGCCGCAACATGACCGGCGCCAAAGGCGCCGATGTCACGCTGAAAGTGCCGGCCGGAACGCAGGTGTTCGAGGAAGACAATGAGACGCTGATCTGCGACCTCACCGTGGTCGGCCAGCGCTTCCTGCTCGCCAAGGGCGGCAATGGCGGCTTCGGCAACCAGCATTTCAAGACCTCGACCAACCAGGCACCGCGCCGCGCCAATCCCGGCCTTCCCGGCGAAGAACTCAACATCTGGCTGCGGCTGAAGCTGATCGCCGATGCCGGGCTGGTCGGGCTGCCCAATGCCGGCAAGTCGACTTTCCTCGCCGCCGTCACCGCAGCCAAGCCAAAGATCGCCGACTATCCGTTCACGACGCTGCATCCCGGCCTCGGCGTCGCCCGTATCGATGCGCGCGAATTCGTCATCGCCGACATTCCAGGTCTCATCGAAGGCGCGCATGAGGGGGTGGGCATCGGCGACCGGTTCCTCGGCCATGTCGAGCGCACACGCGTGCTGCTGCATCTGGTTTCGGCGCAGGAGGAAAATCCGGGCAAGGCCTACAAGACCGTGCGCGCCGAGCTCGATGCCTATGGCAATGGGCTGATCGAGAAGGTCGAGATATTGGCCCTTTCGCAAGTCGACACGCTCGATGCCGATGCGCGCAAGAAGAAGGTCGCTTCGCTGAAGCGCGCCGCCGGGCGTGCGCCGATGCTCCTGTCCGCCGTCACCGGCGAAGGCGTCGAGGCGGTGCTGCGGGCGCTGATGACAGTGATTGCCGAGGCGCGCGCGGAGGCTGCGCCCGTGGTCGAGACGCGCTGGGAAAAGTAAGGCCATGCAGTCGCTGAAAAAATACCGGCGCATCACCGTCAAGATCGGCTCGGCATTGCTCGTCGACCGCGCGAGCGGCCTGAAGCGTGACTGGCTGGCTTCGCTCGCCGACGACATCGCCGTGCTGGCTCAAGGCGGCGCCGAAATCCTCGTCGTGTCCTCCGGCGCCATTGCGCTTGGCCGCACCATTCTGGGGTTGGGCAAGCGCGCCTTGAAGCTCGAGGAGAGCCAGGCGGCGGCGGCCGTCGGACAGATTGCGCTGGCCGGCGCCTGGTCGGATGCGCTTGGCAAGGGCGCGCTGAAATCAGGCCAGATTCTTTTGACCCTTGGCGACACCGAGGAACGCCGGCGTTATCTCAATGCGCGGGCGACGATCTCGACGCTGCTCAAGATGAAGGCGGTGCCGGTCATCAACGAGAACGACACGGTCGCCACTTCCGAAATCCGCTATGGCGACAATGACCGGCTGGCCGCGCGTGTCGCGACGATGATGGGCGCCGATCTTCTGGTTCTGCTGTCCGATATCGACGGGCTCTATACGGCGCCGCCGGCGCGCGATCCGCAAGCCAAATTCATTCCGGTGGTCGACCGCATCACGCCTGACATCGAGGCGATGGCGGGAGCTGCCGCGTCCGAACTGTCGCGCGGCGGCATGCGGACAAAACTCGATGCCGGCAAGATCGCCACCGCCGCCGGCACCGCGATGATCATCACCTCGGGCACACGGCTGTCGCCGCTGATGGCGATCGAGCGCGGCGAACGCGCCACCTTCTTCCGGCCGAGCGCCAATCCGGTCAAGGGCTACAAGACCTGGATCGCCGGCCAGCTCGAACCGGCCGGCCGGCTGACGGTCGATGCCGGCGCCGTTGGCGCGCTCACCTCGGGCAAATCGCTGCTGCCGGCCGGCGTCAAGCTGGTCAGCGGCAATTTTTCGCGCGGCGATACGGTGGCGATCCTGTCACCCGAGGGCCGCGAGATCGCGCGCGGGCTGGTTGCCTATGATGCCGCCGATGCCGTAAGGATCGCAGGCCTGAAGACGGCCGAGATCGAAACCGTGCTCGGTTACGAAGCGCGCTCGGCGATGATCCACCGCAACGACCTCGTGGTGAGTCACGCCGGAGGCGACATAAGCGGAGGATGAGCCATGCTGAAGCTGCATGAACAATCCGGAGACGACACAGTGGCGCTGATGGCCGATATAGGCCGCCGCGCCCGCGCCGCTGCCCGACCGTTGGCCGTCGCGTCGACCGCAGCCAAGAACGCCGCTCTTGCCGCCATGGCCAAGGCCATAATCACCCGCGAGCAGGACATTCTCGACGCCAACGCCATCGACGTCTCGAATGGCGAGGAGTCCGGGCTGTCCGCGTCCTTCATGGACCGGCTGAAGCTCGATCCGGCACGTATCCGCGCCATGGCCGACGGCATCCGCGAAATCGCCGAACTCAGCGATCCGGTCGGCGACGTGATCGCGGCCTGGGAACGGCCGAATGGCTTGCAGATCGAGCGCGTGCGCACGCCGCTCGGCGTCGTCGGTGTCATCTACGAAAGCCGGCCGAACGTCACTGCCGATGCCGGCGCGCTCTGCCTTAAGGCCGGCAATCCGGTGATCCTGCGCGGCGGCTCCGATTCGCTCAATTCATCCGCCGCTATTCATGCCTGCCTGGTAGAGGGGTTGAAGGAAGCCAGCCTGCCTGAGGACGCCATCCAGCTGGTGCCGACCACCGACCGCGCCGCGGTCGGCGAGATGCTGAAGGGGCTAGGTGGTGCGCTCGACGTCATCATTCCGCGCGGCGGCAAAAGCCTGGTCGGGCGGGTGCAGAGCGAGGCACGGGTGCCGGTCTTCGCGCATCTCGAAGGCATCTGCCATCTCTACATCGACCGCTCCGCCGATCTCGACATGGCGGTGAAGATCGCCGTCAACGCCAAGATGCGGCGCACCGGCGTGTGTGGTGCCGCCGAGACGCTGCTGATCGACCGCTCGGTTGCATCAACCCATCTGGTGCCGATCCTTGATGCGCTGCGCGCCGCCGGCTGCGAGATCCATGCCGATGCCGAGGTGCTGAAAGTGTTTTTCGACGCCAAGCCGGCGACCGATGCCGACTGGGTGACCGAATATCTCGACGCCATCATCGCGGTGAAGTTGGTCGACGGCATTGGCGGTGCGATCGAACACATCGAAACCTTCTCCTCGCATCACACCGAGGCGATCGTCGCCGAGGACGCGAAGGCCGTGGAGCGGTTCTTCAACGAGATCGATTCGGCGATCCTGCTGCACAACGCCTCGACGCAGTTCGCCGATGGCGGCGAGTTCGGCATGGGCGCCGAGATCGGCATCGCCACCGGCAAGATGCATGCGCGCGGGCCGGTCGGCGTCGAGCAGCTGACCTCGTTCAAATACCGCGTGCGCGGGTCGGGACAGGTGAGGCCTTGACGCTTTTCGTCGCTAGAGCCTGAGGCGATGCTGGCATCTTCCGAACCGGCGGTCCCCTCTCGTTACCTGAAAATGCCGCATGCCGAAAAAGGCCTGGCTGTCGGTCTGTTCGGCGGTTCGTTCAACCCGCCGCATGCCGGCCATGCGCTGGTCGCCGAGATTGCGCTGCGGCGCCTGGCGCTTGACCAGCTTTGGTGGATGGTGACGCCGGGCAATCCGCTGAAGAGCACGCGCGAGCTGGCGCCGCTGGCTGAACGGCTGCAGCTGTCGGAGAAGATCGCCAGGAACCCGAAGATCAAGGTCACCGCCTTCGAAGCCGCGCATCATGTGCGCTACACCGCCGACACGCTGGCGCTGGTCAAGGCGCGCAATCCTGGAGTCGAGTTCGTCTGGATCATGGGGGCGGACAGTTTGCGCGATTTCCACCGCTGGCAGCGCTGGCGCGAAATCGTGCTGACCTTCCCCATCGCGGTCATCGACCGGCCGGGCGCGACGCTGTCGTTCCTGTCGTCGGTCGTTGCCAAGACCTTCGACTATGCCCGCATCGATGAAGGCGACGCGCCGCTGCTCGCCCGCATGCAGGCGCCGGCCTGGACCTTCATCCATGGCCCACGCTCATCGCTGTCGTCGAGCGCGATCCGGAAGATGGCGAAGGGGTAGGGCTTGCACGGATCTTCCTTCTCCCACAGGGGGAGAAGGGAAGACCCGCCGATGTCGCTTTTGCGGCGGCTTTTCGCGTGGGGGGTAAGCGATGGTGCGTGAATGCTGGAGAAGAACCGCACCCCGACCGAGCCGGAGCATGGCAACGCGCCGACGCCGCTGATCGCGATCGCCAGCGTCATTGTGTCGATGGCGCTGATCGCCATCGGCAACGGGCTGATGTTTGCCTACATCCCGGTCCGGCTTGGCGTCGAAGGCTTCGATCCGACCTGGGCCGGGCTGATCGTCACCGGCCTGTCGGCCGGCGGCCTCGCCGGCTGCATCCTGACCGGACCGCTGGTACGCAGGGTCGGCCATGCCCGCGCCTTCATGGTGCTGTCGGCGCTGATCGCGCTTTCCAATGCGGCCATCGGCGCCGGACCGCATCCCTTGCTGTGGATCGGGGCGCGCGCCCTCTATGGCTTTGCCATTTGCGGCCTGTTCATCGTCGCGCAGAGCTGGCTGAACGATGCGGTCGCCAACGCAATACGCGGCCGGGTGATGGCGTTCTTCTACGTCGCTTATGTCGCCGGGCTCGGCGTCGGTTATGCGACGCTGGCGCTGGTCGACATCAGAACGGCGGATGCGCCGTTGATCGGTATCGTCTTTACCGCTCTGTCGATCCTGCCTGTCGGCATGACGCGGCTTGCGCAGCCGCCGGCGCCGCAGGCGGCCTCGGTGGCGCTGCGCCGGGCCTGGCGGATTTCGCCGGTCGGCGTTGCCGGCATGCTGGCGGTCGGCGGCCTGTCCATGTCGATTTCCGGTTTCGCGCCGATCCACGCCACGGCCAAGGGCTACAGCCAGGCCGATGTGGCATTGCTGCTTTCGGTGATGCCGCTCGGCACGCTGATCCTGCAGCTTCCGTTCGGCTGGATCTCCGACCGTACCGATCGCCGTTACGTGCTGATCGGGGCGTCCGCACTGGCCACCGCTGCCGGCATGTTCGCGCTCGGTTTCGACGGCGGCGCGCTGCCGGCGCTGTTGGTGATCTACGTCTTGTGGGACGGCGCCTCGGAATCGATCTATTCACTGTCCAGCGCGCACGCCGCCGACCGCGCAGGCAAGGACGACATGGTGGCGTTGTCCAGCTCGTTGTTGTTTGCCTGGTCGCTGTCGGGCTTCATCGTGCCGGGCATCGTCACCGCCCTTTCGGCCGCGTTCGGCACGCAGGCGTTCATCTATGTGGCTGTTGTCATCGCCTGCGCCTTCTGCCTGTTCGTGCTGTTGCGCGTGTTCACAACACAGGCCGTGCCGGCCACCGAGACCGGCAGTTTCGCACCGATGACGGCGCAGGCGCCGCTGCCGGTCGAACTTGCCTATGCGCCGGATGATACCGCCAGGAAACCGGGCTGACCCCTGGCCGACGGGCTTCATTTCTGATGCCTGGCGAACCTGCTTCTGCGGCTGCGTCTTGAAACTGCAACGGAACTCTGCCTATCTAAGTGGTGTCACCTGCTTTTGGGGGTGATTTGGTTGTTCTTGCTGCGAAAGGAAATACACTGAGAACAGCACTGCGGAAGAAGGCCGATATCATGCCTTCGCCGGCCAGGATCAGCGTAGACGACGCCGTGTCCCGTGCCATCAAGACAGTCCTTGCCAGTCTGGAAGACTCCAAGGCCGAAAATATTGTCTCAATCGACATTCAGGGGAAATCGAGCCTCGGCGACTACATGGTCGTCGCGTCGGGTCGATCGCACCGTCATGTCTCGGCTGTCGCCGACCATCTCCTCAAGGCGCTCAAAGATGCCGGCCTCGGCACCGCGCGCGTCGAGGGGCTGTCCGGTGCCGACTGGGTCCTGATCGATTCGGGCGATATCATTGTCCATGTCTTCCGCCCTGAAGTCCGCGAATTCTACAATCTCGAAAAGATGTGGCAGGCGCCGGATCTCGAGGAAGAGACCCTTCATTAAGCTGCTCCGTGTCGTTGCCCAGAATTGGATTTCTCCTTTGGGTGACATGCACTAGCGGCTTATAGAGGCAGGATGAAGATTTCAGTTCATGCCGTGGGCCGAATGAAAACCGGTCCCGAGCGGGAGTTGGCCGACCGCTATTTCGAACGCTTCGCCAAGAGCGGGCCCGCGGTCGGGCTCGAATTCGCCGGGATTACCGAGATCGCCGAGGGCCGGTCGCAGAGCGCTACCGAGCGCCAGCGTGACGAGGGCTCGAGGCTGCAGGCGCAGCTGCAGCCGGGCACGGCACTGATCCTGCTCGATGAGCGCGGCAAGAGCCTTTCCTCGCAGGATTTCGCCAATCGTATCGGACAGTTGCGCGACGGCGGGCGCAAGGCGCTGGTGCTGGCTATCGGTGGCGCCGACGGCCACGATCCGTCGCTGCGCGACCAGGCCGAGCTGGTGCTGTCGTTCGGTGCGCTGACCTGGCCGCATCAGCTGGTGCGGGTGATGCTGGGCGAGCAGCTCTACAGGGTAGCGACGATCCTTTCCGGCCACCCCTATCATCGCTCCTGAGCCTGCCGCTACAGTTGCCGCCAGCGGTGATTCGTCGCCCATTGCCCGGATTTCCGCCCCAATGCCGCGCAAGATCGAAAATCTCTAGTTTTATGCATGTCGTTTTCCCAAAAAGGGGACCACTTTTGGGCAACATGCAGTCGGGGACGGGCTCTTCGAATATGGTTGATGATTCGTTAACGAAGCCGCGGATAGTATAGATCGCGAATGTCTGAAGGCTGGAAATCGACACTGGGCCCAACAGCGGGCTCATCAACCGGGCGCTTTGGGCGCGCGCGCTGCGGCATCGCGGCGGTGGCGGTGCTTTTGTCGTTGCATGCCACCCGGGCCGAGAACGCGCTCGACATGGCGCCCGATCCGGACCAGAGCCGCGCCGAGTACGAACAGGTTTCCAAGGAAATAACGCTGTCGTCGGAACGGCTGGCCAAGCTCGCCGCCGATATCGCCGCGGTCAAGAAGGACCATGCCTCTATCACCGCGGCGCTGATCCAGTCGGCGATGACCGAGCAGAAACTTGGCCAGGACATCGAGGACATCGGCGCCAAGCTGGAAGGGCTCAAGGGCCAGCAACAGAAGATCCGCACCTCTCTTGTGGCGCGGCGCGACGTGCTGGCCGAAGTGCTGGGCGCGCTGCAGCGCATGGGCCTCAACCCGCCGCCGGCGATCCTGGTCAAGCCGGAGGACGCGCTGTCGTCGGTGCGCAGCGCCATCCTGCTCGGCGCCGTGGTGCCGGAATTGCGCCAGCAGACCGATAGCCTGCTGGCCGACCTCAAGGAGCAGACCCGGGTGACGGCCTCGATCGAGGCCGAACGGGCGCGGCTGACGGAAGCGGTCGGCGAGCAGGTGGCGGAAAAGAAGCGGCTCGGCATGCTGCTCGAAGCCAAGCAGAAGCTCGAGGCCGATACGCAGGCGCAAATGACGGCCGAGCAGCAGCGCTCCGAGCAGTTGGCGGCCAAGGCTTCCAGCCTGAAGGACCTGATCTCCTCGCTCGAAGCGCAGGCCGACAAGACCCGCAAGGCCGCGGAAGCCGCAAAGGCAGCCGCCGCGGGCCAGCCGGCTGACGATCAGACGGGCGACAAGACGGCATCGCTGGCAGCACTGCCGGTCCCCGAAGGCAACCGGCTCACCGCAGCAGCTCCCTTTTCGGCGCTGCAGGGGCAGATCGCGCTGCCGGTCACCGGCCGCATCAAACGCCGCTTTGGCGCCGATGACGGTAACGGCGCAGTGATGCTTGGAGACATGCTTGCGACACAATCGGGAGCCATCGTCACCGCGCCGGCGGATGGGAATGTGCTTTATGCGGGGCCGTTTCGCTCCTATGGTCAACTCTTGATCCTCAATGCCGGGGACGGCTATCATGTCGTTCTGGCGGGGATGAGCAGAATCAGCGTCGTGACTGGCCAGTCGGTGCTCGCAGGAGAGCCGGTCGGCGCGATGGGAGAGGCCCGGGTGGCAAGCACCTCGGTTTCGAAGAATGGAAATGCCACGCCGGAACTTTATGTCGAGTTCCGCAAGGATGGAAAACCCGTCGATCCGGCCCCATGGTGGGCGGACCGTTTTTCTGGAAGGACGTGAAATGATGCGGAAACTGTCGCTTCTGTTTGCCGGTGCGCTGATGGGCGCCTCCGCCATGAGCCTTGTCTATGGTGCTCCTGGCTCGTCGGCGAACGCTGCGGGATCGGAGACCTACAAGCAGCTGGCGATCTTCGGCGACATCTTCGAGCGGGTGCGGGCACAATATGTCACGCCGCCCGACGACAAGTCGCTGGTCGAGAACGCCATCAACGGCATGCTTTCGTCGCTTGACCCGCACTCCTCCTACATGAACGCCGAACAGGCGCAGGACATGCGCGTGCAGACCAAGGGCGAATTCGGCGGCCTCGGCATCGAGGTCACCATGGAGAACGACCTGGTCAAGGTGATCACGCCGATCGACGACACGCCTGCCGCCAAGGCTGGCGTGCTGGCCGGCGACTACATCGCCAAGATCGACGGCGAAGAGGTTCGCGGCCTGACGCTCAACGACGCGGTCGACAAGATGCGCGGCCTGGTCAACACGCCGATCAAGCTCACCATCCTGCGCCAGGGCGCCGACAAGCCGATCGAGCTGACGGTGGTGCGCGACATCATCAAGGTCAAGGCGGTCAAGTTCCGGGTCGAGAACGACATCGGCTACATGAAGATCACCTCCTTCACCGAAAAGACCTATGACGACCTCGAGAATGCCATCGACACCATCAAGAAGCAGGTGCCGGACGACAAGCTCAAGGGCTATGTGCTCGACCTGCGCCTCAATCCGGGCGGCCTGCTCGACCAGGCGGTGAGCGTGTCCGACGCCTTCCTGAAGCGCGGCGAGATCGTCTCGACGCGCGGCCGCGATCCGAAGGACGTCACCCGCTTCGACGCCAAGCCGAAGCAGGTCGACGACGTCAACGGCAAGCCGATTATCGTGCTCGTCAATGGCGGCTCGGCCAGTGCGTCCGAAATCGTCGCCGGCGCGCTGCAGGATCTGCGCCGCGTCACGGTGGTCGGCACGCAGTCCTTCGGCAAGGGTTCGGTGCAGACCATCATTCCGCTCGGCGAGAATGGTGCGCTCAGGCTGACGACGGCGCTCTATTACACGCCGTCCGGCAAGTCGATCCAGGGCAAGGGCATCACGCCCGACATCAAGGTCGACCAGCCGCTGCCGCCCGAACTGCAGGGCAGGGATTTGACGCGCGGCGAGTCCGATCTCAAGGGTCATATCAAGGGCGCCGACGAGAGCTCGACCGGCTCGGGCTCGGCCGCCTATGTGCCGCCGGATCCGAAGGACGATCTGCAGCTCATCTATGCAGAGCAGCTGCTGCGCGGTCAGAAGACCGATCCGGCCTTCCCGCCCAATCCGGAAAAGGCCGTGCTCAACCAGTAACGGCTTGGCCGGCCAGGTCTGGCCGGCTGAACGAAGCAATGCGATGCTGCCGGGACCGAAAGGTTCCGGCAGTTTGATTCGGGGAGGCAAGACAAGGCCTCCAGATTCGGCGCCAGTGGCGCGCCAGGGTTGATGAATTCGCGCATGTCGCCGAAGGGGGTCGCCTTCGGAACCATGCGCTCCGGGGACAGCGCTTGGCTGATATCGGCAAGGACATCGAACGCCCGCTTGGACAGACCGTCCAGGCGCCGCGCGCCGCCGGCAAGGTCAGTGCGGGCGTGATCGTGTCGACAATTGTCGTGCTGGCGGTGGTTGGCGTGTCCGCCGCGATCGCGCTCCGGGAAAAGCCGTTTCGCAAGCCGCAAGAGGTCGCCGTTTCGACGCCGAAGGTGACGGCGGCGGCCGAGCCCGCTGCCGCGCCATCCGCTTTGGCCCCGGTCGCGGCACCAAAGGTTGAAACGCCAACCAAGACCGGTGGTCCGCAGATCATCCATGTGCAGAAGGAGGAGGGCGATGGTCCGCCGCAGGCGGCTATCGTCATTCGCGATCCGTCGAGCATTGGGCAGAACCTGAAGATTGCGCATCTTCCCGACAAGGCGCTGATCGAAACCAGCGACGCCGGACCCTTGCCGATACGCTCCGCCGATGGCAGGCGGCCGTTCGATGTCTATGCACGGCCGTGGTCCGGCGCGCGCGGTGCGCGGGTGGCAATCGTCATCGGTGGACTTGCCGTGTCGCAGACCGGCACCCAGGCGGCCATCGCCAAGCTGCCGGCGGAAGTGACGCTGGCTTTCGCGCCGCAAGGCAACAGCATCGGCCGCTGGATGCAGGCCGCCCGGCAGAGCGGCCATGAGATCGTCATGCAGGTGCCGCTCGAACCGTTCGACTATCCCAACGTCAACCCCGGCCGCAACACGCTGACGGTGGCGGCGAGCGCCGAAGAAAACCTGAAAAACCTGCACTGGGCGCTGTCGCGGACGACGAACTATACCGGTGTCATGAACTATATGGGCGCACGCTTTTCCGCCGACACGGCGGCGATGGAGCCGTTCATGGCCGAACTCGGCAAACGGGGTCTCGCCTATATCGACGATGGCTCGTCGGCGCGCAGCCTGGCGCCCGACCTGGCGCTGAAGGACGGCGTGCCCTTCGTCGCCGGCGACATGGCGATCGACGCGGTGCAGGATCGCGGTGCCATCCTGAAGAAACTGGACAGTCTCGAAGCCACCGCGCGGGCCAAGGGCTCTGCCGTCGGCATCGGCTCGGCCTTCGACCTGACGGTCGACACGGTCTCATCCTGGATTGCCGAGGCCAAGAAACGCGGCATCGAGATCGTGCCGATTTCGGCGGTGGCCATCGATCCGCAAAGGGTTAGCCATCGGAAGATGGCTGGAGAGACTGACTGATGCCGAAGACGAAAATCGTCGACCGTGAAACGCTGCCCTACCGTCCCTGTGTCGGGCTGATGATCCTCAATGGCGATGGCCTGGTCTGGGTCGGGCATCGCATTGCCGAGCCCGACAGCGAATTCGCGGGCACGACGCAGCTCTGGCAGATGCCGCAAGGCGGCATCGACAAGGGCGAGGAGCCGCTGCAGGCGGCCGAGCGGGAGCTCTACGAGGAGACCGGCATGCGCAGCGTCTCGCTGCTCGCCGAGGCGCCGGACTGGATCAATTATGATCTGCCGGACCACCTCGTCGGCATTGCCTTCAAGGGGCGCTATCGCGGCCAGACGCAGAAATGGTTCGCCTTCCGCTTCCATGGCGATGTGAGCGAGATCCAGATCAATCCGCCGCCGGGCGGCCACACCGCCGAATTCGACAAATGGTCGTGGCGGCCGATGCGGGATCTGCCCGACCTGATCGTGCCGTTCAAGCGCAAGGTCTATGAAGACGTGGTGGCGGCGTTCAGCCATCTGGCGCGCTAGTCCGCAAAACGTTGGCCAAGGTTGCCGCGCCCGTGCGGTGGTCGTATTGATGGCCGATGCAATGAGGGTCGCCAATGAACGACGCCGTCAACCCGACTGCAGCGAAAACCGTCACCGATTGGCCGGTCAGCGAAGCGGCGGCTGGCGCGATCCTGACCATCGATCTCGGCGCGATCCGTGAAAATTACAGGCGGCTGAAGGCACGGCTGGGTGGCGTGCGCTGCGCTGGCGTGGTCAAGGCCGACGGCTACGGCCTCGGTGCCGCCCAAGTGGCATCGGCACTCATCAAGGATGGTTGCGATATCTTCTTCGTCGCGCTGCTGGCCGAAGGCGTCAAGCTGCGCAAGGCGATCGGGGGCGGGCCCGACATTTACGTGCTGAACGGGCTGCCGCCGGGTTCCGAACCGGAAGCGGTGGCAGCCGGCCTCTGCGCGGTCGTCAACAGTGTCGGACAGTTGAAAGCCTGGAGTGCTGCGGCACGCGCTGCCGGCCGAAAGCTGCCGGCGGCGGTTCAGGTCGACAGCGGCATGTCGCGGCTCGGTATGGCGCCGTCCGAAGTCGAGGCACTGGCCGGAGATGCCGATGCTTTCGAAGGCATCGACATCCGGTATGTGATGAGCCATCTGGCCTGCGCCGACGAGCCGCGCCATTCGGCCAATGAACAACAGCGGCAGGCCTTCGAGCGGCTGCGCGCCATGCTGCCCGAGGCGCCCGCCTCGCTTGCCAACTCTTCCGGCATTTTTCTCGGGCAGCCCTACCATTACCACCTCGCCCGGCCGGGAGCGGCGCTCTACGGCATCAATCCCACGCCTGGCGAGCCCAATCCGATGCTGCCTGTCGTGCGGCTGCGGGCCAAGGTGGCGCAGACGCGCCGCGTCGAAAAAGGCACCGGCGTCGGCTACGGCCATACCTATCACGCGGAAGGCCCGCTGAGCCTGGCGACGATCTCGTTCGGCTATGCGGATGGCTGGCTGCGTCGCTCCACTTCGGCGGCGTGGTTCGAAGGGGTGCGCCTGCCTTTCCTCGGCCGTGTGTCGATGGATTCGATCATTCTCGACGTCTCCGCCTTGCTGCCCGGCAAACTGCGCGAGGGCGATCTGGTCGAGCTGCTCGGTCCTTCGCAGAGCGTCGACGATGCCGCCGGCCATGCCGGCACCATCGGCTATGAAATCCTGGCCAGCCTCGGCCCGCGCTTTCATAGGCATTACGTCAATGGATAGCCCTTTGGGCTAGCCTCTTGGCGGGCGCGGCAAAATCCGGCAGACAGGGAATGGCATGCCCGGTGTCCGTGGCGGCGTGGAGCGTGATGCGATGAAGATCATGGTGCTGGGCGGTGGCGTCATCGGGGTGACCACGGCCTATTATCTTGCCGGGGCTGGTCACGAGGTGACGGTGCTCGACCGCCAGAAAGGCCCGGCGCTGGAAACCAGCTTCGCCAATGCCGGCGAGATTTCGCCCGGCTATGCCTCGCCCTGGGCCGGGCCCGGCATTCCGCTGAAGGCGATCAAATGGCTGTTGATGAAGCATGGGCCATTGGTGGTGCGGCCGGCCTTCGACCCGCATATGTGGACCTGGCTGGTCAAGATGCTGCGCAACTGCACGGCCGAGCGCTATGCGATCAACAAGTCGCGCATGGTGCCGCTCGCCGAATACAGCCGCGACACGCTGAAGGCGCTGCGCGAAGCAACCGGCATCACTTATGACGAGCGCACCCAGGGCACGCTGCAGCTGTTTCGCACGCAAAAGCAGCTCGACGGCACCGGCGGCGATGTCGAGGTGCTGAAGAAATATGGCGTGCCCTACGAGATCCTCGACCAGGACGGCTGCATCGCGGCGGAGCCGGCGCTGGCCGGTGTGCGCGAGAAGTTCGTCGGGGGGCTGCGGCTGCCGCATGACGAGACCGGCGACTGCAAGATGTTCACCGAGAAACTGGCCGAACTCTGCGTCGCGCGCGGCGTCACGTTCGAATACGACACGACGATCTGGCGCGTTATCCGCAGCCGCAACCGCATCGCCAATCTCAGCACCAGCAAGGGGTTCAAGGCTTCAGAAGCCTATGTGATGGCGCTGGGCAGCTACTCGGCCGGCTTCATGCGCCGGATGAAACGGTCGATCCCGGTCTATCCGGTCAAGGGCTATTCGATCACCGTGCCGATCAAGGATGCCGCCCTGGCGCCGGTGTCGACCGTGATGGATGAGACCTATAAGGTGGCGATCACCCGGCTGGGCGACCGCATCCGCGTCGGCGGCACGGCCGAGATTTCCGGCTTCGACCTCAGGCTGCACGAATCGCGGCGCCGCACGCTCGAACATTCGGTCGGCGATCTCTTTGCGGGCGCCGGCGCCATGCGCGAGGCGACCTTCTGGTGCGGACTTCGGCCGATGACGCCGGATGGCCCGCCGCTGATCGGCCGCACCGAGCTTTCCAATCTCTTCCTCAACACCGGCCATGGCACGCTCGGCTGGACCATGGCCTGCGGCTCGGCCAAGGTGCTGGCCGACATCATGTCGAACAAGGTGCCCGACATCGATGCCCGTGCGCTGGCGCAGGAACGTTACCTGAAATAGGGGGCGATGGGGGTCAGAACGCCTGCCTGACCCAAGCCTCGTCAAAGAGCAGCCGGTAGGCCCAGGGGATCGTCACCTTGGTGGCGACCGGGTTCGAGTGGGCGAGGTAGTCGTCATAGATCGGCTTCATCCTGACGTAGAAGGCGGGATCGAGCACCGTCATGCCGTTCTCTGAATCGTGGAAGAAGCTGCGGTTGTTGAGATTGACCGAGGAGATGGCGACCAGCCTTTCGTCGATCATCATGATCTTGGAATGCAGCACCACGTCGGGCGCCTTGAACTCGCGGATGTTGATGCGGTCGCCATACTTCTCGACGAACAGCTTGTTGAGCGCGGTGAGGAACCTGCCGCCAATATCGCCCTTGAGATCGATGCGGCCGACAATGTCGATCTTGACGCCACGGGCAAGTGCCCGGTCAACGGCCTGGGCGAGGCTCGGCGTCAGATTGAGGTAGGGGTTGACGATCTGGATGTGGTGTTGGGCGGCATCGACCAGCTCGACGAAATAGGCCTCCAGCGCATGGTCGTCCTCATAGGGCACCGAAATGAAATGCCGGGCGTTGCCTCGGGGGCGGCCATCGCCGCGAACCGGGATGGAGAAGGGGCGCGCCAGATTGGTGTCGGCGTCGCGCAACCATATCGTCGACAGATGCGCGGCAAGCGTCTCGACCGTCGCCTTGTCGGCGAACTCGATGTCGAAGTCGCTCCAGTTCGAATAGTAGTTCAGCGAAAGCCCGTCGGTCTTGCCGTATTGCTGCAGGTCCGGATAACGCGACAGGTCGATCGGGCTGTGGAACAGGAATCCGTCATGGATGTTGCGGCCGCCGATGATGACGCGCGAGCGCGCGGGGACCTCAGCCAGCGTCGCCAGCATCTTGATATGATGGGTCTTGTGCAGTTGTGAGATCTGCTCGTCGATCGGCGCGCCATGATCGGCGCGCCAGCGGTATTCCTGCAGTTCGACATTGGGGAACTCGGCCGCCAGCCGGTGCAGCATGGCGTCGTCCTTCTCGCGCTCCAGCACGTCGGTGACCATGATGCGCACCTTGGTGCCAAGGGCGGCATGATGACGGATCAGCCGTTCCATGATGCAGCCGGAAAAGTCGGCCTTGAATTCGAGCGAGGACAGATAGATCAGCTTCAGCCTTGGCGCCCTGGAGAAATCGAGCGGCAGCTCCGGATCGCCCTTGTCTATTGCCGCATCCGACAGCGGCGCGCCCATCAGCGCCTCGACCTTGGCGTTGAAGCCGTCGCGCGACTTGCGCAGCAGCTTGGGCTGGCCGATCGGCAGGGCGCAGGTCTGCGACAGCCAGCGGCTGGCATAGAAGGCGCGCTCGAGCGCGTCGAGGCCGGCGCTGTCGGGGACCGGGCAACGCTCATAGCGGCTGTCGATGCTGGCGAGTGTCGGATCGGCGGTCTCTTCGCGCCGGATGGTGAGCGGCGCGCCGGCCGGCGCAAGGCTGGAGCGGATTCTTACCGTGCAGCGGTTCAGGCTGTCGCTTGGAAACAGGCTGACCGTGTCGTCTTCGCCGGACAGGCGAAAGCGAAACGCCGCGCCGGCGGCGATGGTGCGCGAGGCGCCGGCGGCGCGGATCGCCAGAGGACCGTCGCAGGTGCCCTCGATGTCGGCAGGCTGCTTGCCCGCTTGGCGCAGGACGATCTCGGTGCTGCGTGCCTGTAGGCCGGAGAAATCGAAAGTCTTGGGAGCCAAGGGCCGCGCTGCCGCGTCGATGTAAAGCGTCTGTCGCGACACCCGCCAGCGGCCGTCGAAATAGCCCTCGCCGCTGCCGCCACTGGCCGGCGGCAGATGCGCCTTGGCGACTGGTCCGGCCAGTTGCAGCAGCGTCGAATAGGTTGCCTGGAAGTCATTGTTCTGCACGTCGCGCCGGTTGCGCCCGAACGGGCCGGTGCCGTTGGCGCGGTCCATGGCGTCGAGCTGATTGTGGGCAAGCAGCGCCAGGAAGCGTCTTTCGTAGTCGCTGCTGCCGGCATCGCCGAAAAACTGCGACGCCGCGACCCGCGGCCCGGGCGTGCCTGCCGACAGAGAGGGCCGCGCGCAGGCCTCCTGTCCCGGCAGGAGATCGCAGGTATTACGGCCTGTGCCGGTACAACCGGCAAGGGCGGCCAGCCCGATGAGGGCAAGGATGATGGAGGCGCGTCGGTTCACCCGGCGGCTCCGGCCTTCATGGCGCTCAACTGTGCCGGGTCGCGCGGCGGCATGAAGCCCTGTGGAAATACCTTGCAGACGGGAATGGCGAATGTAGCGATCAGCAATTCCGCCTCGTCGCGCATCTTGCGGGGCGCCGTCTTGTCGTCGCGGATGGCCCTGGCCGAGGCGACGAGGGCACCGTCGCAGTCGCAATGATTGTGGCGGGCGATGTAACAGGCGTCATGGGTCTGGCAGACCGCGTCAAGCCGGTCGACCGGTCGGGCCGACAGATCGCCGGTGCGAGTGCCCGGACCGCAATAATTGCCAATGACGAAAGGCGAGGGGCGCGCCATGGCGTAGCGGATCGGCTTAGGCAATTCGGCTTCCGGCACTTTCGTCCACGGGTTGGCGCAAGCCGAGACGAAAAGCAGCGGCAGGATGGCAAGAACGGCTCGCATGTTTATCCGCGCCAGCTATGCAAAAAATGTCCCACCCGTCGCAGCCAGCCCCTACGTGATCGGCGACATCGCGCTTGCTTCCACCCTCGCTGATTTTGTGGCAAGGAAAAGGCGGCACGATCACAGCATGCATGTGCTATCATCTGCCTCGATATGCATCGGCCCGCAAGAGCTGTCCGATGTAGGTTTTAGGCGAGGTGGCGGCGGCGATGCATACTCTATTTCCGGCAATGGTCGGCGGAATTCTGCTCAATGTCTTAATGCTTCCTGAAAAGACCGTACATGACGCCGACAACGGCTTTTCGCTGACCTTTCCGGGGAACTTTCCGATTGAACGGCCTTCCAGCGGGGCAACGCAGCTGCAGATAGGAGGCGGTGAGCTGATCTGTCAGGTATCAACCTCCGTCTCCAACACATCTGCACCAATAAGGCTCTCCGACCCGAAAAAATTCATTGAAAAGGACTGGTCTGCTGAGGACTGGAGGCAGGTGATCGGTCCGACCTACAGCAACGCCGAATTCAGCAATGAACGACTTGAGCAACGGTCGTCCGGCTATGCTGTTCGCTTAGCCGATATAGCCTTTACACTTGGCGACAAGAAACTCGGCCTGCACGGCCATTCCAGGATCGCCTTATCCATACGCGGCTCACGCTTTGGCTATGTCAACTGCATGTTGATGGGAAGCGCGGACGAAGTGCTGGCGAGGTGGATAGGGGTCGCCGGCCCGATCGAGAGAATTGTACGTTCCTTTGCTCTCGATCCAGCCTGAATTCACAAGAACAAGCCCCGTTCCCGCTCCACCGCCTTGGTGATGAAGCCGGCGACGATCTGGATGCGGCGCAGCGGCCTGACCGATTCGTGATAGACCAGCCAGTAGGCGCGGCGGATGGGTGCCACCACATCGACGGCGACCAGTTCCGGCATCGAGCGGGCGACGAAGGTGTGCAGGATGCCGATGCCGGCGCCCGAGCGCACCGCTTCGGCCTGGCCAAGTGCCGAGGAAATGGCGAAGCTGGTGCGCCAGTCGGCGCTGAATTCAGAGGCATAGTCGAGCGAAGGGCTGACGATCAGGTCAGGCACATAGCCGATCAGGGTGTGCTGGCCGAGTTCGGCGGCGGTTTTGGGCAGACCATTGGCATCGGCGTAGGCGCGCGAGGCAAACAGGCCGAGCGAATAGTCGACCAGCTTTCCCGCCACCAGCCGGCCTTCGGTCGGCCGCTCGACGGTGATGGCGATGTCGGCCTCGCGCCGGGACAGCGAGAAGGAACGCGGCACCGGCACGAGCTGGATCGTCAGCTCGCGATGCAGCGCGGTCAGTTCGCCGAGGCGCCTGGCCAGGAAGGCGACGCCAAACCCGTCCGGCGCGCCGATGCGCACGGTGCCGGAGATATCGTCACCTTCGCCCGATATGGTCGAGCGCGCGGCGATCATGTCACCCTCCATGCGCTCGGCAATGTCGAGGAAGCGCTCGCCGGCGGGCGTCAACTCGCTGCCGGTGGTCAGCCGGCGAAAGAGTTTCGTGCGCAGCGCGTCCTCGAGTGCGGCGATGCGGCGCGAGACGGTGGCATGGTTGAGCTCCAGCCGCCTGGCGGCGCCAAGGATCTGGCCGGCGCGCGCCACGGCGAGAAAGATGCGGACGTCATCCCAGTTCATCTTACCCTCCCCCTTGTGGGGAGGGTCGATCCGCGTAGCGGAGCGGGGTGGGGGTGACGCTGGCGCCAGACCCCCACCCCGTCGAACGATCTCCGCTTCGCTCCGACCGCTCGCCGACCCTCCCCACAAGGGGGAGGGTGAAGGCTGGGTCCGGCAGGACAGGCGTGACGAAGCTCAACGTTGAGCGTTCCTGGGATGGCATTTGCGACAATTAATGCACAGTCGATGGCTGTTGTCTATTCTGCGCACAACGGTTGCGTTCTCCCTCGCGTTGCCTTCGCCACCACAAAGGCGGAGAATGCACCCATCACAAACAAGGGAGAGATATCATGATCGAATACGGTCATTTCATCGGCGGCAAGCGTGTCGCCGGCACCAGCGGCCGCAGGCAGGACGTCATGCAGCCGATGGATGGTTCCGTGCGCGGCACGGTGGCGCTGGCCTCGCAGGCCGAACTGCGCGCGGCGGTCGAGAACGCCAAGGCGGCGCAGCCGAAATGGGCCGCCACCAACCCGCAGCGCCGCGTGCGCGTGCTGATGAAATTCCTCGAACTGGTCGCCCGTGACTATGACGAACTCGCCGACATACTGGCGCGCGAGCACGGCAAGACCATCGCCGACGCCAAGGGCGACATCCAGCGCGGCCTCGAAGTGGTCGAAGTCTGCATCGGTGCGCCGCATATGATGAAGGGCGAGTTCACCGATGGTGCCGGCCCCGGCATCGACGTCTATTCGATGCGCCAGCCGCTCGGCGTCGTCGCCGGCATCACCCCGTTCAACTTCCCGGCAATGATCCCGCTGTGGAAGATCGCGCCGGCAATCGCCTGTGGCAATGCCTTCATCCTGAAGCCGTCGGAACGTGACCCGGGCGTGCCGATCCGCATCGCCGAGCTGTTCCTCGAGGCTGGCCTGCCGGCAGGCATCCTCAACGTCGTCAATGGCGACAAGGAAGTCGTAGACGCCATCCTCGACGATCCCGACATCAAGGCCGTCGGCTTTGTCGGCTCGACGCCGATCGCCCACTACATCTATTCGCGCGGCACGGCCGCCGGCAAGCGCGTGCAGTGCTTCGGCGGCGCCAAGAACCACATGATCATCATGCCCGACGCCGACATGGACCAGACCGTCGACGCGCTGATCGGCGCCGGCTACGGCTCGGCTGGCGAGCGCTGCATGGCTATCTCGGTGGCTGTACCGGTCGGCAACGACACCGCCAACCGGCTGATGGAAAAGCTGGTGCCGCGCGTCGAGAGCCTCAAGGTCGGTCCGTCAACGGATTCGGGCGCCGATTTCGGCCCGCTGGTGACGGCGCAGGCACTGGAGCGCGTGAAGGGCTATGTCGACACCGGCGTCAAGGAAGGCGCCACGCTCGTCGTCGACGGCCGCGGCTTCAAGATGCAGGGCTATGAGGACGGCTACTATATGGGCGGCTGCCTGTTCGACAATGTGACGGCAGACATGCGCATCTACAAGGAAGAGATCTTTGGGCCGGTGCTTTCGGTGGTGCGCGCACCGACCTATGAGAGCGCGATCAAGCTCGCCAACGACCACGAGATGGGCAATGGCGTCGCCATCTTCACCCGCGACGGCGACGCCGCGCGTGACTTCGCAAGCCGTGTCCAGGTCGGCATGGTCGGCGTCAACGTGCCGATCCCGGTGCCGATCGCCTATTACACGTTCGGCGGCTGGAAGGCGTCGTCCTTCGGCGACCTCAACCAGCACGGTCCGGACGCCTTCCGCTTCTATACCAAGACCAAGACGGTGACCTCGCGCTGGCCGTCCGGCATCAAGGACGGTGCCGAATTCGTCATCCCGACGATGAACTGATTGGAAACGTTCCACGATAAGAGAGAGGCGGGTCATCCCGCCTCTTTTCGTTTTTGTCGGTCGCTTGCCTCCGTCAGACCGTCGGTATCGTGCCGCCATCGACGACGTATTCGGCGCCGTGGATCGATGCCGCACGGTCCGAGACAAGGAATGCCACGAGTTCGGCAACCTCTTGCGGCCATGCCGGCCGGCCGATCGGGATGCCGCCCAGCGCATCCATGATGCCCTGACGGGCGGTTTCCTCGTCTGAACCCGAGTGGGATGCCAGTCGCTTCACCATGGCTTCCGAAGCGGTGGTGTGGATCCAGCCCGGCGCCACTGAGTTGACGCGGACGCCTTTCGGTCCGAGCTCCTTCGACAGCGCCTTGCTGTAGGTCGAAAGGGCTGCCTTGGCCGCCGCGTAGGCGATGGTGGATTCGTGCAGCGGCAGGCGGCGCTGGATCGACGATATGTGGACGATCGCGCCTGCGCCTTGCTCGATCATATGCGGGACAAGCAGGCGATCGAGCCGCACCGCCGCCAGCAGATTGAGGCTGAGCTCGTCCTGCCAGAGTTGATCGGTCAGTCCGGCAAACCCGCCACCCGGGCTCTTCGACCCGCCGACGCTGTGCACGATGATGTCGATGCCACCAAGCTGTGCCATGATGGCCGCGGCAACTGTTTCGGTACCCGCCAAAGTACTCACATCGGCCTGCACGAACAGCTTCGGCTGGTATGCTTCGGTCGCTGAGCGGGCGGTCGTGAGAACAATCGCGCCTGCCGCGGAAAGCCTGCGCACGATGGCTTCGCCGGCACCCTTGGTACCGCCGGTGACCAGAACGCGCTTGCCGGCGAATTCTCGGTCGTCGATTGCAAATTTCTGAACGATGGTCATGCGCCAATCTCCAGCCGGGCGATCCGGTTGTCGGCCAGCGTGAAGACGTAGTGGAGCGTCGCAGGGCTGCCTGGGAAATTCCCCGACACGATGCCGGCAACCCGCCATGCGTCGCCATTGGCGGTCGCCTCGGCTACCTCGACGGTCACCCGGTATTTGCGTGTCGTCTCGGCCATCCAGCCGCGGATGGCGGCCGATCCGTGATAGGTTTTGCCTTCGTCCTTGACCGTGGCGTCCGACGCGAAAGGAATGAGCATGGCGTCGATGTCATGCCTGTTCTTGGCGGCGAAATAATCGGCCAGCGGCTGCGGAAGGGTTGCGGTCATGGTGTCGTCTCCGGTGCGGGTTGCCGCCTCCAGCCGAGGCTGGCGGCGCTTGTCCGGCTTCTAAAATGAGATATGCTGGGAAAATGACAAGAACCGACGAAAAAGTAAGGTACTTACCTGAAGGTAAGGCTCGGCCCGAAAGTAAGCCCGAGACGCTGACGCCATTGTCGGCGGCAAGCGGCGTCGAGAATGTGCTGCGTATCCTCGAAGGCCGCTGGAAGCTGGTGATCCTGTTTCACCTGTTCGGCGGCAAGGTGCTGCGCTTTTCCGACCTCGAACGGGCGATCCCGGCGATCTCGCAGAAAATGCTGATCCAGCAGTTGCGACAGATGGAGGCCGACGGGATCGTTCGCCGTATCGTGCACCACCAGGTGCCGCCGAAGGTCGAATACTGCCTGACCGATTGGGGCCAGGCACTGTGCCCGGCTCTCGATGCCTTGCTGAAATGGGCGGCACTTCGCGAACCCGCGGAAGCTTGACGCGGGTCGTCGTCCTGCAACGCGCCGCGCGCTCCGAAATGCCGCTTGTTTTCGGATCGGGGCCTCACCATATCGATTCCAGGGAATGATAAAGTTCCCCTGACGACAGACCGGAAACCAGAAGGAGTGACGTGATGAAGACGTCGAACCCGGCCTGGAGCGTTTCGGTATATTGAGGCTGCCTCATGTGCCTCCCTTTGCCGGAACGCGAAGGCGAAGGAGGTGCCAGATGGCACACAAATTTTCGTTTCGATGGATCAGGATAGCCGCGACCGGCATCGCGCTGGCGCTGTCGACGCTATCGGCACAGGCGCAATTCATCTGCGGCGGCCACAGTGACCTCGTCGCGGCATTGGCAAAGGCTTTGCAACAAAAACAGATCGGCTACGGTGTGGTTGGCCAGGCCGCCATTGTCGAGGTCTATGTTTCGGCAAGTGGGACTTGGTCGATGCTGGTGACTGACGTGCAGGGCCGGAGCTGCATTTTCGCGACCGGTGACGGGTGGGAGAATACCGCCGTCACCGCGGCGCAAGGGATTTGATCGCCGGTCAGCGCGTCGCGGCGACCTCGGCATGGCCGCGCAGCAGTGCCATCAGCCGCTTGGCGTCCTTGGCGGCTGCCTCCTCGTCGCCGTCGAGGATCGAGCGGATCAGCGCGACGTGATGCTCGGCTGACTCGGCCAGGCCCGTATCCGCCTTGTAGCGGAACCAGAATCGGCGGCTGTGGGTCTGCAAGGGGGCGGCCAGCCGGGCGGCGAACGGGTTGTCGGCGGCCAGCGCCAGGGCCTCGTCGAGCGCCTTGTCGGCCTGGATGAAGGCAAGCACATTGCCCGAGATGACCGCCTTCTGCATGGCAAGGGCCGCCTCGTGAAACAGGTCGGCGGCCTCGCGGGTGACGAAGCGGGCGGCCGAACGGGCCAGCACCACTTCGACGCCGCGCCGGGCGTCGAGCACGCGCAGCCAGTCGCCCGGATGCAGCGGCGCGATCGCGATGCCAGCGCGTGGCCGGACATCCAGCAGCCCTTCCCAGGCCAGCCGCTGGATCGCCTCGCGCACCGGCGTGCGGCCGAGCGCCAGCTTTTCGATGAGGGCGCCTTCGGTGACGAAGCTCGCCGGCACCAGTTCCAGCGTGACGATCATATGCTCGAGCACGCGATAAGCCTTGGCCGCTGCCGGCTCGGACGTCATGGTTGCTTCTATGGATATCAAAGGCGATCTCCTGATATATTTTAGATATATCATAACAGATTCCGCATTGACAGTGGGTTTCTTAACAGATATACGACTGATATATCAGATGGAGACACGATTATGTGGACTGGAGTTTTCCCCGCCGTCACGACCAAATTCACCGCCGACGATCGGCTCGACCATGCCGAGATGGAGCGCTGCTTCAGCCTGCAGATGGAGGCCGGTTGCGACGGCATCATCGTCTGCGGCTCGCTCGGCGAAGGGCCGATGCTGTCGCCTGACGAGAAGATCGAGGTGCTGAAGACCGCTCAGAAAGTCGCCGGCAAGAAGCCGGTGCTGCTGACGATCAACGAGGCGGGCACCCGCGAGGCGGCCAGCATCGCCAGGCGCGCCGCCAAGGAAGGCGCCAATGGCCTGATGGTGGTGCCGAGCCCGATCTACCACACCAATGCGGAAGAAACGGTCGCGGCGCTGCGCGCAGTCGCCGAGGCCGGCGACCTGCCGGTCATGATCTACTCCAACCGGCTCGCCTATCGCGTCGACGTCACCGTCGACCAGATGGAGGAGCTGGCGTCGGACAAGCGCTTCGTCGCCATCAAGGAATCCTCCGACGACATCAGGCGCTCGACCGAGATCATCAACCGCCTGGGCAGCCGCTACGACCTGTTCACCGGTGTCGACAACCTAGCCTTCGAGGCGCTGTCGGTCGGCGCCATCGGCTGGGTGGCCGGCCTGGTCACCGCCTTCCCGCGCGAGACCGTCGCCATCTTCCAGCTGATGAGAGAGGGCCGCCGCGAAGAGGCGCTGGCTATCTACCGCTGGTTCCGACCGTTGCTCGACCTCGATGTCTCGACCTATCTGGTCCAAAATATCAAGCTTGCCGAAGTGCTGGCGATTGGTACCAATGACCGCGTGCGCATGCCGCGCCAGCCGCTGTCGGGCGAGCGCCGCAAGGCGGTGGAGAAGATCATAGGGGATGCGCTGGCGGTGCGGCCGAAGCTGCCGTCACTGCAGACGTCTCCTCGATCGGCGGACAAACTGGTGGCAGCCGAATAAGGGACAGCACCAACGTGCCAGGAAATTCCAACTCCCCGGAACGGGAGCGACGCTCCGCCACTGGGGCACCTTCTCCTCGTTCGCGGGGGAAGGCGAGGACATCGCCATCATCGGCGGCGGCATCATCGGCATCTGCGCGGCGGCCTTCCTTGCCGAGGCAGGGCGGAACGTTACGGTTTTCGACCGCACCGGTATCTGCGAGGAGACGAGCTCCGGCAATGCGGCGGCCTTCGCCTTCTCGGATGTGCTGCCGCTGGCGCATAAGGGCATGATCAAGAACCTGCCGAAATGGCTGGCCGATCCTCTCGGCCCGCTCAGCATTCCGCCCGCCTACCTGCCGAAGCTGCTGCCCTGGCTGATCCGCTTCTGGCGTGCCGGCGCGGCGGCGAAATACGAGACCAGCCTCGCCGCCCAGGCCGGCATGATGAAGCTCGCCGAAGCGGAGTGGATGGGCCTGCTCGATCGCTCGGGCACAAGGCCGATGCTGCGCGAGGATGGTTCTCTCGAACTCTACGAAAGCGAGGCCGAGTTCCGCGCCGCCCTGCCGGGCTGGGCGGCGCGCGAGCGTTTCGGCATCGGCTTTCGCCACGTCGAGGGCGAGAGCCTGGCGGGCTTGCAGCCGGGACTTTCTCCGCGCTTCATCAAGGGCACCTTCGTGCCGGGCTGGAAGACGGTCGCCGATCCAAAGCTGCTCGGCAAGGCGGTGTGGGCTTACGCTGAGGCCAAGGGCGCCCGCTTTGAAATGGCCAGGATCGACCGGGTCGCGGCGGACCAGGATGGCGCGACGCTGACGCTGGCCGACGGCACGACCAGGCAGGCGAGTCACCTCGTCATCGCCGCCGGTGCATGGTCGCACCTTTTGGCGCGGCAGCTTGGCGACCGCATTCCGCTGGAGACCGAGCGCGGCTACAACACGACCTTGCCCAAGAGCGCGTTCGACGTGAAGCGGCAGCTGATCTTCTCCGGCCATGGCTTCGTCATCACGCCGCTGGAGACGGGCCTGCGCGTTGGCGGTGCCGTCGAACTCGGCGGCATAGAGCGGCCGCCCAATTTTGCCCGCTCGAAGGCGCTACTGCAGAAGGCGCGGCAATTCCTGCCGGGGCTCGATCCTTCGGGCGGTCGCGAATGGATGGGCTACCGGCCCTCGCTGCCGGATTCGGTGCCTGTCATCGGCAGGGCGTCGGGAAGCCTGCCGGTGATCTATGCTTTCGGTCATGGCCATCTCGGCCTGACCCAGGCCGCGGCGACCGGACGGTTGATCCGGGAAATCGTCCTGGGGCAGGTTGCGTCTGTTGATCTCGCCCCCTTCAGTCCACAACGGTTTTGAATTTTTTGAGGAACGACATGGCCAAGAAATCCTTCTTCTGCATCGACGGCCACACATGCGGCAATCCGGTGCGGCTGGTCGCCGGCGGCGGCCCGCTGCTTGAGGGCTCGACGATGATGGAAAGGCGCGCGCATTTCCTCGCCGAATATGACTGGATCCGCACCGGCCTGATGTTCGAGCCGCGCGGCCATGACGTGATGTCGGGTTCGATCCTCTACCCGCCGACGCGCGAGGATTGCGACATCGCCATCCTGTTCATCGAAACCTCGGGCTGCCTGCCGATGTGCGGCCACGGCACTATCGGCACGGTGACGATGGCCATCGAGCACGGGCTGATCAAGCCGAAGACGCCAGGTGTGCTGAGGCTCGACACGCCGGCCGGCCTGGTCATCGCCGAGTACAAACAGGTCGGCGACTATGTCGAGGAGGTGCGCATCACCAACGTGCCGTCCTTCCTCTATGCAGAAGGTCTGACGGTCGAATGCCCCGGGCTCGGCCAGATCACCGTCGATGTCGCCTATGGCGGCAATTTCTACGCCATCGTCGAGCCGCAGAAGAACTATCGCGACATGGCTGACCATTCCGCCGGAGATTTCATCGCCTGGAGCCCGGTGGTGCGGCAGCGGCTCAACGAGAAATATTCCTTCGTGCATCCGGAAAATCCCGGCATCAACAAGCTGTCGCACATGCTGTGGACCGGCAAGCCGACGGTGGAAGGAGCCGACGCCCGCAATGCCGTCTTCTACGGCGACAAGGCCATCGACCGCTCACCGTGCGGCACCGGCACCTCGGCGCGCATGGCTCAGCTTCACGCCAAGGGCAAGCTCAAGGCCGGCGACGCCTTCGTGCATGAATCGATCATCGGTTCGCTGTTCAAGGGCAAGGTCGAAAAAGAGGTCACGGTGGCTGACAAACCGGCGATCATCCCCTCGATCGGCGGCTGGGCGCGCATGACCGGACTGAACACGATCTTCATCGACGACCGCGATCCGTTCGCGCATGGTTTCGTGGTCAAGTGATCCTGGCAGGCTGCTGATCATCAGCATCGACCGAGACCGCCCGGCGAAACCAGTCGGCGAAGGTGCGCGCGGCTGATGAGGCATCCACCGACATCGTCAGAAAATAGCTCTTGTCGCGGTTGGTCGAGACATCGGACAGAACCACCAGGTCGCCGCGCTTCAGTTCGTCACGAAAGACGTCGACCGGACAAAGCGCGACGCCGTGGCCGGCAATGACCGCCGTTGCGAGAATGTTGAAGTCGGCGAAGACGGGGCCGTTGCCGACATCGACATCGGGAAGGCCGGCCTCGGAGAACCATTCGCGCCAGCCCTGGCGGTTCTCGTCATGCAAAAGGTCCGCGGCAGCGATACCCGAAGCTGTTCGCAGCTGCTGCCTGCCAGCGAGGTAATGCGGACTGCACACCGGTCGGTTGAGGCGTGAAAACAGCTTGAGGCTGGTGACGCCAGGCGTCGGATCGGCTCCGAGCGTGATCAGCACATCGTTCTCGTCATCTCCGAGCCTGTCCTCGGCCTTGGCATAAGCGACCCGCATGCCGATGTCGGGATGGCTGGCGGTAAAGTCCGGCAGGCGGGGCACCAACCAGCGGCTGGCGATAGACGGTATGCAACCTACGGACAGTGTCGCCGACCCCGCATTGCGGCGGATGCGCCGGCATGTGGCGCCGAGTTCGGCAAGGGCGCCGCTCGCCGACGCCTGCAGGATCACGCCGGCATCCGTCAGCCGTACCTTGCGCGCGTCCCGATGGAACAGAGGCACGCCCAGCCACGCCTCCAGCCGCCTTATCTGGTGGCTGATGGCCGGATGCGTGACGTGAAGCTCTTCGGCGGCCGCCGAAAAGCTCAAGCGGCGGGCGGCGGCCTCGAAAGCGCGGATGGCATTCAGCGGGATATAGTCCATCTGTAAAATTTACTAACACATCGGGTGAGAAGCAATCATTTGAATATCCATGCACATTGCGGCACTCCTGCATCCATTCAACGGCCTGTTGGCATTCCTGGTCCGGGCCACGATCTGCAGGGAAAGAAAGCATGTTCACCAGACAATTGGCTGATGTAGAAAAATCTGACTTCTTCGTGGATTGGGGCAATGGCACCAGCCACCGCCTGCTGACGCAGCGGGACGGCATGGGCTTCACCGTCTGCCACACGGTCGTGCGCGCCGGCAGCGAATCGCGACTGCAGTATCGGCGGCATTTCGAGGCCTGCTACTGCATCGCCGGCGCTGGTGAGGTCGAAGACATGTCCGGTGCGGTGCATCGTATCGAGCCTGGCACGATCTATGTGCTCGACGAACATGACGACCACTATCTGCGTGCCGACGCCTCCGGCGACATGATCCTGGTGAGTGTCTTCAATCCTCCCCTTCAGGGCACGGAACGGCATGCGCTGAGCGAGGACGGGGGATCGGCGTACTGATCCGGAGAGGGCAATTTTCCTTGATCGGCGGCCAGGCAGGCACAGTCGCTTGAATGCGATGCGCGCCGACGACCGCGATCCATTCGAGCATGGCTTTGAGGTCGGTCAGGAGGAATCCTGACCTTGGGGAAAGGAGTGTGGCGAAAAAACGAACCGCGTCAGGAACGCAACGATTCTTCTTATCACCTAATTTTGACGGCGATTTCTTCGAAACGCGGCGCATGATACGGCCGAATCGTCAAAGACATTGCGTTATGCCAATGATAGGGTCCGCGATAGTCCAGGGGTCGGGTGCAAAAAACGGGCGGTCGAAACGACGTGAATCGGAAACACGCGGGGCGGTCAAAAAAATCACGTTGCAATCCGGGCTCGAAACTTTACGACTAGGGGAAATACGAAAAGGAATGCGTCTGCATGGGCGACATTCCAGGGGAGCCATGTACACATGCAGTACTTTGTCCAGCAGCTTATCAATGGGCTGACGCTGGGATCGATCTATGGGCTGATCGCAATCGGCTACACGATGGTCTACGGCATCATCGGCATGATCAACTTCGCCCATGGCGATATCTTTATGGTGGGCGCCTTCTCGGCGCTGATCGTTTTCCTCATCCTTACGGCGCTGTTTTATTCGGTGCCCGTGGTCATCGCGCTGCTGATCATGATGATCGTGGCGATGCTGCTGACCAGCCTCTACAATTGGACGATCGAGAAGGTGGCCTACCGGCCGCTGCGCGGTTCGTTCCGGCTGGCGCCGCTGATCACCGCCATCGGCATGTCGATCGCGCTGTCGAATTTCGTCCAGGTGACGCAAGGCCCGCGTAACAAGCCGATCCCGCCAATGGTCAGCCAAGTCTACAGCATCAACGGCGTCAGCGTGTCGCTGAAGCAGATCATCATCGTCATCGTCACCGCGCTGCTCCTGGCGCTGTTCTGGTACCTGGTCAACAGGACCTCGCTTGGCCGCGCCCAGCGCGCCTGCGAACAGGACCGCAAGATGGCGGCGCTGCTCGGCATCGATGTCGACCGCACCATCTCGATCACCTTCATCATGGGCGCCGCCCTTGCCGCCGTCGCCGGCACGCTGTTCCTGATGTATTACGGCGTCGTTGCCTTCTCCGACGGCTTCACACCTGGTGTGAAAGCCTTCACGGCGGCGGTGCTCGGCGGCATCGGCTCACTGCCGGGTGCCGTGCTCGGCGGGCTGATGATCGGCTTCATCGAGAGCATGTGGTCGGCGTATTTCTCGATCGACTACAAGGACGTCGCGGCGTTCTCGATCCTGGCGATCGTGCTGATCTTCCTGCCTTCCGGCATTCTGGGCCGGCCAGAAGTCGAAAAGGTCTGAGATCATGGCCGTCACCGTATCTCCCGAGCGCGACACCGTCGCCACCCCTGTCCAACGCGCCCTCAAGGAAGGGCTCTATGCCGGCGCCATCTCGCTTGGCCTGTTCGTGCTGTTCATCGGTCTGAAGACCGGTCAGAACATGTCCAATGAACTGGTCGTGACGACGCGCTGGGGCCTGCTCGCCGCCGTGGTGATCGCCACGGCCGTCGGGCGCTTCCTCTATGTCGCCTATGGCCAGCCCTTCATGGCCAGCCAGAAGATAACCAATGTTGCCACCGGCCTGTTGCCGGCCAGCGTCGCGTCACGATTCTTCCAGTTGCCGTGGTTCGTCGCGGCCGTTGTCGTAGCGGTGCTGCTGTTCGTGTTCAACAGCTCGCTCGCCGGATGGGTGGGAGCAGAACCGGCCGGCTATCTGCAATTCCTGCGCGCCCTGGCGATCATCTATCTGCTGGCTTGCGTGATTTACTACTTCCGCGCCTTCATCCATGCCAACTTCACCAGATTGGGCATAACGGCGCTTGTGCTGTACCCGATCCTCGTGGTCGCGGTGCTGTCGCTGAACGCCTGGTCCATCACCGGCGGGCTCCAGGGGTCGCTGAAATGGGTCGACAATTTCGGCATCCAGATCCTGATCTATGTGATGCTGGCCTGGGGCCTGAACATCGTCGTCGGCCTCGCCGGCCTGCTCGACCTCGGCTATGTCGCCTTCTATGCGCTTGGCGCCTATGCCTATGCGCTTCTTGCCACGCAATACGGCCTGTCGTTCTGGATCCTGTTGCCGGCCGCCGGCGCCATGGCTGCTCTCTGGGGCGTGCTGCTCGGCTTCCCCGTGCTACGCCTGCGCGGCGACTATCTGGCGATCGTGACACTGGCTTTCGGCGAGATCATCCGCCTGGTGTTGATCAACTGGCGTGAGGTCACCAACGGCTCGGCCGGCATTTCCGGCATTCCCAAGGTCAGCTTCTTCGGCCTGATGTCGTTCAACGTGTCGGACCCCAACTACATCGCTAAGGTGCTGGGCATCGCCCAGTCGGGCGCCTACTACAAGATCTTCCTCTACTACCTGATCCTGGGCCTGTGCCTGCTCACCGCCTTCGTCACCATCAGGCTGCGCCGTCTGCCGGTCGGCCGTGCATGGGAAGCCTTACGCGAGGACGAGATCGCCTGTCGCTCGCTCGGCATCAACACCACCACCACCAAACTGACCGCCTTTGCCACCGGCGCCATGTTCGGTGGCTTCGCCGGCTCGTTCTTCGCCGCGCGGCAAGGCTTCGTCAGTCCGGAATCCTTCGTCTTCCTGGAATCGGCCATCATCCTGGCGATCGTCGTTCTTGGCGGCATGGGCTCGCTGGTCGGCATTGCAGTTGCCGCGATGGTGATGATCGGCGGCACCGAGGCGCTGCGCGAACTCGACTTCCTCAAGGAGATCTTCGGGCCGGACTTCACGCCAGAACTCTACCGCATGCTTCTCTTCGGCATGGCCATGGTCATCGTCATGCTGTGGAAGCCGCGTGGCTTCGTCGGCAGTCGCGAACCGACCGCTTTCCTGAAAGAGCGAAGGGCCGTCTCCGGTTCCTTTACCAAGGAAGGACACGGCTGATGAATGCGAACTCGATTCAGAAAGCCAATCCGGGCATGAACGACGCCATCCTCCAGGTCCAACATCTGTCGATGAAGTTCGGCGGCCTGGTCGCCATCGGCGATCTGTCCTTCGCCGCCAAGCGCGGTGAGATCACGGCGCTGATCGGCCCCAATGGCGCCGGCAAGACCACCGTGTTCAACTGCATCACCGGCTTCTACAAGCCGTCGGAAGGCATGATCACGCTCAACCGGAACGATGGCACGAGCTACCTGCTCGAGCGGTTGCCCAACCATGAGATCCCGGCGCGTGCCAAGGTGGCGCGCACCTTCCAGAACATCCGCCTGTTCTCCGGCATGACGCTGCTGGAGAACCTGCTGGTCGCTCAACACAACAAGCTGATGAAGGCATCGGGCTATACGATCCTGGGCCTGTTCGGCTTCAGCGGCTACCGCAAGGCTTCGGCCGAATCGATCGAGCTTGCCAGGCACTGGCTGGAGAAGGCCGATCTTATCGATCGCGCCGACGATCCGGCCGGCGACCTGCCCTATGGCGCACAGCGGCGTCTCGAAATCGCACGCGCAATGTGCACCGGGCCAGAGCTTCTGTGCCTCGACGAGCCGGCAGCCGGCCTCAATCCGAAGGAATCAGCGGCGCTCAATGAACTGCTGATCGACATCAAGAAGACATCGGGCACCTCAATCCTGCTGATCGAGCACGACATGTCCGTGGTCATGCAGATTTCCGACCATGTCGTGGTTCTGGAATATGGCCGCAAGATCTCCGACGGCAGCCCGCAGTCGGTGCGCACCGATCCGCGCGTCATCGCCGCCTATCTCGGCGTCGACGACGAGGAGGTCGAGACCGTGCTGACCGAAGTCGGCGACGAAGACGTCATCGAGCAGCTCGACATAGGGCCGGATGCCGCGCATGGCCCGGGGACATCGTCGTCATACCTGGCCGGACCGGTGAGCGACACCGTCGGGCACAGCGAGGGCGAGCGTGTCACCGTGTCGAAGGGTGCTTCGAAGGCGGCGCAGGTCGATGCAAAGGCCAACTTGCCAAGAAAGCCCTCCGAGCGGGCCACGGCCAAGCCGACCGGAAAAGCCTCGACAGCCAAGCCGCGTGGAGGGCGTAAATAATGGCCGGGACAACGCTGCTCGACATCAAGGGCGTGCAAACCTACTACGGCAACATCCGGGCGCTGAACGGAGTCGATGTCACCGTCAAGGAGGGTGAGATCGTGGCGCTGATCGGCGCCAACGGCGCCGGCAAATCGACGCTGATGATGACCATTTTCGGGGCACCGCGCGCCCGCGCGGGCACCATCACCTTCGCCGGCACCGACATTACCCAGTTGCCGACGCACGAGATCGCACGCATGCGCATCGCCCAGTCGCCGGAAGGTCGCCGTATCTTCCCGCGCATGACGGTGATGGAAAACCTGCAGATGGGCGCCAGCCTGGACAACCTCAAGCACTATGACGAGGACGTCGAGAAGGTGTTCGCGCTGTTCCCGCGGCTCAAGGAGCGCATCGCCCAGCGCGGCGGCACGCTGTCGGGCGGCGAGCAGCAGATGCTGTCGATCGGACGCGCACTGATGGCGCGGCCGAAGCTGCTTCTGCTCGACGAACCATCGCTGGGCCTTGCGCCACTGATCGTCAAGCAGATATTCGATGCCATCCGCGAGTTGAACCGCACCCAAGGGCTGACCGTGTTCCTGGTCGAGCAGAACGCGTTCGGCGCGCTGAAGCTCGCCACGCGCGGTTATGTCATGGTCAACGGCAATGTGACGATGAGCGGCACCGGCAAGGAGCTGCTCGCCAATCCGGAAGTGCGCGCCGCCTATCTCGAAGGCGGACACCACTGAGTTTGGAGCGGAATGTGTGCATCCGGTATTCCGCTCCAAGTTGTTTGTTTGTCGCATGACCTTTGTCCGAAAAGTCTGCACCTTTTCGGGATCATGCTAGGGAGACTTCATCATGCAGGGCATTCTCTATGAGGAACCCTCGATCTGGCAGTTCTTGTTCGTCACCTGCCTGCTCGGCGGCTGGGCGGCCTGGATGACCGGCAAGGCCAGCGCCCAGACGTGGCGCAGCTTCATCCAGCTGTTCGCCTATCTGCTGGGTCTCGGCATCGGCATCCGCTTCATCCATCACGCCCTGTTCGGCGGCACGATGTTTTCGCTGCACTACTATATCGTCGACACCATCGTGCTGATGATATTGGGCTTCGTCGGCTATCAATACACACGAACAAACCAGATGGTCACACAGTATAATTGGCTCTACGAAAGAGCTTCAATCTTGAGCTGGAAACCAAAGGGTTGACGTTCATCATTAACGCCGCGTCAGGGATGAATCGGCGTGACAAGTGCCTGAAAATCGGCAAACTATGCTTTCTGCGATAAGGGTGGGCATCGCATGAAAGCTTCATCCACGCCCACTCCGTTAATGGGAGCGTTTAAATGAAAAAGACACTTTTGTCCGCCGTCGCCCTGACCGCGCTGGTCGCGTTCGGTGGCAGCGCGTGGGCTGATGTAATGTTCGGCGTTGCCGGTCCGATCACCGGTCCGAATGCGGCCTTCGGCGCACAGCTGCAGAAGGGCGCCGAAGCGGCCGTCGCCGAGATCAATGCCAAGGGCGGCATCAACGGCGAGCAGATCAAGCTCGAAATCGGCGACGACGTCTCCGACCCGAAGCAAGGTATCTCGGTTGCCAACAAGTTCGTCGGCGACGGCGTCAAGTTCGTGGTCGGCCACTTCAACTCGGGCGTGTCGATCCCGGCCTCGGAAGTCTACGCTGAAAACAACATCGTCGAGATCACGCCGGCCGCGACCAACCCGAAGTTCACCGAGCGTGGCCTGTGGAACGTGTTCCGCACCTGCGGACGCGATGACCAGCAGGGCAGCATTGCCGGCGCCTATCTCGCCGCGAACTTCAAGGACGCCAAGATCGCCGTCGTGCACGACAAGACCACCTACGGCCAGGGCCTTGCCGACGAAACCAAGAAGGCGATGAACGCCGCCGGCGTCACGGAAGTGATGTATGAAGGCATCAATGTCGGCGACAAGGACTTTTCGGCGCTGATCGCCAAGATGAAGGAAGCCGGCGTTACCATCATCTATTGGGGCGGTTTGCACACCGAAGCCGGCCTGATCATCCGCCAGGCGGCTGACCAGGGCCTCAAGGCGACGCTGATTTCCGGCGACGGCATCGTGTCGAACGAACTGGCTTCGATCGCGGGCGACGCGGTTGCGGGCACGCTCAACACGTTCGGCCCGGATCCGCGCCTGATCCCCGCCAACAAGGAACTCGTCGAGAAGTTCCGTGCGCAGGGCTTCGAACCGGAAGCTTACACGCTCTACGCCTACGCTGCCGTGCAGGCGCTTGCGGAAGCAGCAACTGCTGCCAAGTCGAACGATCCGCAGGCCGTTGCCAAGGCGCTGCATGCGAACGGCCCGTTCAAGACCGTGCTCGGCGACCTGTCCTATGACGCCAAGGGCGATCCGACGCTGCCCGGCTACGTCATGTACGAGTGGAAGAAGGGCGCCGACGGCAAGTACACCTACATCCAGAAGATGTAAGCCTGTCGACATCGATCACTATGAAATGCCCGGCGCTTCGCGCCGGGCATTTTTCGTTTCACGGCATGTCGTCCAAAAGCGGCCCCGGTTTTAGGCCGGACGATATGCGGCTTAGCCGGAAAATGATCGCGCCTTGAACGACAGCTCCGGCGCTTTTATGCGCGTTCGAATGAATGCGACCGGCTTTGTCGCAAAGATTCGATTTAAATCGATTGAATCATCTGTCAATTTTGTTTGCGCTGCAGCATTTTCACGCTAATCATTGCTCCGATTTCCCGTTCCTTCCGCTGCTGGAGCCCAGTCCTTGGCCATCACGAAGATCCTCGTCGCCAACCGGTCAGAAATCGCCATCCGCGTCTTTCGCGCGGCCAACGAGCTGGGCCTCAAAACCGTGGCGATCTGGGCCGAGGAGGACAAATACTCGCTGCACCGCTTCAAGGCCGACGAAAGCTACCAGGTCGGGCGCGGCCCGCATCTGGCCAAGGATATGGGGCCGATCGAGAGTTATCTGTCGATCGAGGAGGTGATCCGCGTCGCCAGGCTTTCGGGCGCCGATGCCATCCACCCGGGCTACGGGCTTCTGTCCGAAAGCCCGGAATTCGCCGAAGCCTGTGCGCAAGCCGGCATCACCTTCATCGGCCCGAAGCCGGACACGATGCGCCGCCTCGGCAACAAGGTCGCGGCACGCAACCTCGCCATCGAGGTCGGCGTGCCGGTCATCCCCGCCACCGACCCGCTGCCGGATGATATGGATGCGGTCAAGAAACTGGCCAAGGAGATCGGCTATCCGGTGATGCTGAAGGCCTCCTGGGGCGGCGGCGGGCGCGGCATGCGCGCCATCCGCGCCGAGGCCGATCTCGCCCGCGAGGTCACGGAAGGCAAGCGCGAGGCGAAAGCCGCCTTCGGCAAGGACGAGGTCTATCTCGAAAAGCTGATCGAGCGCGCGCGCCATGTCGAGGTGCAGGTGCTTGGCGACACACATGGCAATGTCGTGCACCTGTTCGAGCGCGATTGCTCGATCCAGCGCCGCAACCAGAAGGTCGTCGAACGGGCGCCCGCGCCCTATCTCGAAATGTCGCAGCGCGAGGAGCTTTGCGGCTACGCGCTGAAGATCGCGCGCGAGACCAGCTATATCGGCGCCGGTACGGTCGAGTTCCTGCAGGACGCCGATACGGGGAAATTCTATTTCATCGAGGTCAACCCGCGCATCCAGGTCGAGCATACCGTCACCGAGCAGGTGACCGGCATCGACATCGTCAAGGCGCAGATCCACATCCTCGACGGCTTCGCCATCGGCACACCGCAATCGGGTGTGCCGGCGCAGAAGGACATCAGGCTGAACGGCCATGCCTTGCAGTGCCGCATCACCACCGAGGACCCCGAGCACAATTTCATCCCGGATTATGGCCGCATCACCGCCTATCGCGGCGCCACCGGCTTCGGCATCCGGCTGGATGGCGGCACCGCCTATTCCGGCGCGGTCATCACCCGCTTCTACGATCCGCTGCTGGAGAAGGTGACGGCGTGGGCCCCGACGCCAGCCGAGACGATCGCGCGCATGAACCGCGCGCTGCGCGAATTCCGCATCCGCGGCGTCGCCACCAACCTCACCTTCCTCGAAGCGATCATCAACCACCCGAGCTTCGCTGACAATTCCTATACGACGAAGTTCATCGACACGACGCCGGAGCTGTTCCAGCAGGTCAAGCGGCAGGACCGCGCGACCAAGCTCATCAACTATCTGGCCGATGTCAGCGTCAACGGCCATCCCGAGACACGCGGCCGGCCGATGCCGAAGGCCGATGCTGCCGCACCCGTCGTGCCCTACCTCAACGGCAATGTGCCCGGCGGCAGCAAGCAGAAGCTGGACGTGCTCGGTCCGGAAAAATTCGCCGGCTGGATGCGTGAGCAGAAGGAAGTTCTGGTCACCGACACGACGATGCGCGACGGCCACCAGTCGCTGCTCGCCACGCGCATGCGCACGCACGACATCGCCAACATTGCCGGCACCTATGCGCGCGCCCTGCCGCAGCTTCTGTCACTGGAATGCTGGGGTGGCGCGACCTTCGACGTCGCCATGCGCTTCCTCACCGAGGATCCGTGGGAGCGGCTGAGCAAAGTGCGCGAGGCGGCCCCCAATCTGTTGCTGCAGATGCTGCTGCGCGGCGCCAACGGCGTCGGCTACACCAATTATCCCGACAATGTCGTGCAGCATTTCGTCAAGCAGGCGGCCGCCGGCGGCATTGACCTGTTCCGCGTCTTCGACTGCCTGAACTGGGTCGAGAACATGCGCGTCGCCATGGACGCCGTCGGCGCCGAGGGCAAGCTGTGTGAGGCGGCGATGTGCTACACCGGCGACATTCTCGATCCGGCGCGGGCCAAGTACGACCTCAAATATTATGTCGGGCTCGCCGGCGAATTGCAGGCCGCCGGCGCCCACATCATCGCGGTCAAGGATATGGCCGGCCTCTTGAAGCCGGCCGCGGCCCGCGTGCTGTTCAAGGCGCTGCGCGAGGCGACCGACCTGCCGATCCATTTCCACACCCACGACACGTCCGGCCTGTCGGCGGCGACCGTGCTGGCGGCGGTGGAGAGCGGCGTCGACGCCATCGACGCGGCGATGGATGCCTTCTCCGGCAACACGTCGCAGCCTTGCCTGGGCTCGATCGTCGAAGCGCTGAAGGGCACCGAGCGCGACCCGGGCCTCGACCCGCAATGGATCCGCAAAATCTCATTCTACTGGGAAGCGGTGCGCAACCAGTACGCTGCCTTCGAAAGCGACCTCAAGGGGCCGGCCTCGGAAGTCTATCTGCACGAAATGCCGGGCGGGCAGTTCACCAACCTCAAGGAACAGGCGCGCTCGCTCGGGCTGGAGACACGCTGGCACGAGGTGGCGCAGACCTATCACGACGTCAATCTGATGTTCGGCGACATCGTCAAGGTGACGCCGTCGTCCAAGGTCGTCGGCGACATGGCGCTGATGATGGTGAGCCAGGATCTGACCGTCGCCGATGTCGAGAACCCGGCCAGGGACATCGCCTTCCCGGACTCGGTCGTCTCGATGCTGCGTGGCGATCTCGGCCAGTCGCCCGGCGGCTGGCCGGCGGCGCTGCAGAAGAAGGCGCTGAAGGGCGACAAGCCGATCACGGCGCGGCCGGGCTCGCTGTTGAAGCCGGCCGATCTCAAGGCCAGCCGCAAGGAGATTGAGGAGAAGCTCGAGCGCAAGCTCTCGGAATACGAATTCGCCTCGTGGCTGATGTATCCGAAGGTTTTCACCGACTTTGCCGGCGCGCAGGAGACCTACGGCCCGGTCAGCGTGCTGCCGACGCCGACCTATTTCTACGGCATGAAGTCGGAAGACGAGATCTTCGTCGACATCGAGAAGGGCAAGACGCTGGTCGTGCGCTGCCTTGCTATCGGCGATGTCGACGACAAGGGCATGGTCACCGTGTTCTTCGAGCTCAACGGCCAGCCGCGCCGCGTCAAGGTGCCGGACCGGGCGCACGGCGCCTCCGCCGTCAAGGCGCGCCGCAAGGCCGAGCCAGGCAACGAGGCGCATGTCGGCGCGCCGATGCCGGGCGTGGTCTCGGCACTTTCGGTCGCCGCCGGCCAGGCGGTGAAGGCCGGTGACGTGTTGCTCTCCATCGAAGCGATGAAGATGGAGACGGCGCTGCATGCCGAGCGCGACGGCACCGTCGCCGAGGTGCTGGTCAAGGCCGGCGACCAGATCGATGCCAAGGATCTGCTGATCGCGTTCGCTTAAGCGCCCGCAAAGAACGGGCAGGCTGTCGGCTTCTGTCGGCAGCCCGTGGGGAGCTGTTCGATAACAGCTTGACCCGCCGCCGCCGGTCGGGCATCGAACCGGCTCAAATTTGCCGCCGCCTCTGCCCGAGTCGCGGCATAGAACCAATCTTTGGAGAAAAACATGGCCGACGATATCACCGAGACCAGCCAGACTGTTGCCGCCGGCCAGCTGCGTGCCCTCATCGAGCGCATCGAACGGCTCGAGGAAGAGAAGAAGACGATCGCCGACGATATCAAGGAAGTCTTCGCCGAGGCCAAGGGCACCGGCTTCGACACCAAGGCGATCCGCACCATCATCCGGCTGCGCAAGAAGGACCAGGCCGAGCGCCAGGAAGAGGACGCCATCTTAGATCTGTACATGGCCGCGCTCGGCATGGAATAAAGAGACTGTTTGGAAATTCTACTCCGGCGGCCATCTGATGGCGTTTTCTGCGCTTCCCCGTTCTACTGCGGCGGCGCAGTAGAACTGAGCTCACGTACTTAAGTACGCTCCGCTACGGTTCTCGAAACCACCACCATATGACTCGCCAAGAGCGAATTTCGAAACAGCCTGAGCGTGATGCTTGGAGCGGGCATCGAACCATGAGCGAATTCGACTTTGGCGGTCGCCGCGCCTCGGAGTTCCGCCATCGCGGCTTCTGGTCGCTGTTCGCCGAACGGCATCCGGAAGAAAGAACCCGGCTGGCGCGGCGCGGACCCTGGTTCTGGCAGCGCGGGCTGCCCGACTTCGCCCTGGTCCTTTCCATGTATGTCGCGCCGGCGCAGAACCATGTCGGCGTCTTCTTCGGCCGTAACGAGAAGTTCGGCGCCACGCAAAGCTGGTCGCGGTTGAAGCCGTTCCAGCCGGCGATCGAAGACAGGCTGAAGCTCAGGCCGGAACAAAGCTGCGAGGGCCTCGGCATCAATTCGATGTGGCGGGTCAACTGCTATGCCGAGGACAACTGGCCTGCCATGACCGACTGGCTGGTGACGGAATGCTCGCGCGTCGAGCAGGCCGTCATTGCGGTGGTCGGAAACGCCTGGTCGCAAGTCTGACGGCCTCGACTCGCCCAGCGACCCGTCAGCTCGGCTGCGGGGCCTCCCTGCCGATAACGTCCAAATGTTCCTGCAAGGCCAGACGATCAAGTGACCCCATCGGCAGATTGGTGAACACCGCGATGCGGTTGTTCAGCATGCGATAGGCGTCGGCGAAAGCGAGATGCCACTCGGCTTCCGTGCCACTGGCCTTGGCGGGGTCGGGCACCGCCCAAAGTGCCGTCATCGGATGACCGGGCCAGACAGGGCAGCTCTCATCCGCAGTGTTGTCGCAGACGGTGAAGATGAAATTCATCTGCGGCGCGTCGGGCCCGGAGAACTCATCCCAGCTCTTCGAACGGGCAAAGGACGTGTCGTAGCTCAGGCTTTCCAGCAACTGAAGCGCATAGGGGTTGACGCTGCCTTTCGGTCGCGCGCCAGCGGAATAGGCTTTGAATCGGCCGGATCCGATCCGGTTCAAGATGGCCTCTCCGATGATCGAGCGGGCGGAGTTGGCGTTGCAAAGAAAGAGAACGTTGTAGACATGATCGCTCATTCCGAACCCCTCCATGTTTGCGCAAATGACAGAATGCGATACGGATCACAGTTACGTGATCATACATGGTATGACGACAGATTTCTGCGCCGTCCGAGGTGCTTTTTCGAGACATGCTGAGTTAGCGAAGGCTCGACCGATGGACGATCTCGATGCGCTGGGCGCGGCGCCCGAAGGGGCCAAACGCAACGCCGGCTTCTTTCGCTCGCGTTGGCTTGGCGAGGTCCCGATCGACCGGCTGTTCTGGCGCGACATGATGCTTGTCGGGACGGCCCTCAACATAGCCTCTTCGGCGCTGGCTCTGGTGCTGCTCGGGCTGAAGCTGCCGCTCTGGGCGGTGCTGGCGGTGCATTTTCTGCCGGTGCCCTACAACATCTTTCTCACCATCGCGGTCTGGCGGACGGCCGAGAAATCCGGTGGCGCCAAGGCTTCGCTGGTGATGCTGGGTTCGGCGCTTTGGCTGATCGCGACAGTTGTTGCCTGAAGCGCTCAGCCTGCGCATACGAAAAAGGGCGGCCGAAGCCGCCCTTTGCCGAAAGCTATAAGATGCCGATCAGGCGGCCGGCTCGAATTTCAGCGCCACGCCGTTGATGCAGTAGCGCAGGCCGGTCGGCGGCGGGCCGTCTTCGAAGACATGGCCGAGATGGCTGCCGCAGCGCGCGCAATGGCACTCGGTGCGGACCATGCCGTAGCTGCGGTCGATGGTGTTCTCGACGGAGCCGGGCACGGGATCGTTGAAACTCGGCCAGCCGGTGCCGCTCTCGAACTTCAGCTTGGATTCGAACAGCGGCTGGTCGCAGCCGACGCAGGAAAATGTGCCGGCGCGCTTCTCGTAGAGCAGGGCGCAGCTTCCCGGCCGCTCGGTGCCGTGGCCGCGCAGGACCGCATATTGCTCCGGCGTCAGCCGGGCGCGCCATTCGGCATCGGTGCGGGTGACAGGGTAGGTGTGGGTGTCCATTTGATCTCCTCAGCCTTGCCGGCTCGTTGTTGATTGCAACCTCATATTCGCACCAACATAGGCATTTGTTACCGGATTTTCTCGCATTTTCGATCGCCTGTCATGCGATGGCCGCGAGATAACGAGCGACCGATGCGTTGAACGCCGCCTTCCCGCCGCTGATAATATTCAGCTCCCACCATGCGCCACGGATGTCGTCGAAGTCGAAGGGTTCCTGTGCTGCCGCGATGCGGCGTACGGCCGCCGCGTTGAGCGGTATCTGGTTGGGATAGCTGTACTGAAGCTAACATGGCGGCGCGTCGGCGTCACCTGCACGGTGTCGCCGGTCAGCAGCGCGTTGCCGCCCTCGCGCTGCCAGTGCAGCACCTGGCTGCCGGGAAAATGGCCGCCGCAGCGGATGAGTGTCAGCGACGGGTTTATGGCCAGTGTCTCGCCTTGCCAGCTGACGATCGAGGGATGCGGCCGCATGATCCATTGGCGGTCATCGGCATGGAGATAGATCGGCACGCCGCCAAACGCGTCACTCCATTCACCCATCGCCGAATAGAAATGGCAGTGCGAGATGGCGATGGCCACCAGGCCGCCGCGGCGGGTGATCTCGGCCACGGCCTCGTCGCTGACCAGCGAGACGCAGTCCCACAGCACATTGCCGTGCTGCGTCTGCACCAGCTGCGCCCGCTGGCCGATGGCGAAGCGCGGCTCGATGCCGAAGCCGAGCACGCCGGCATCGTCCCGCATCATCAGCCGATGCCCGGCGGCGAGCTCCTGCGGCGTGATCCAGGCCTGGCCCTCCCAGCGCACGAACTGCCGCTCGTCTTCGCAGATCGGGCAGTGTTGTGGCGGTGTCTCCGTCGCCGCGAACTGGACGCCACACTGCAGGCAGAGGAAGCAGGTCATGGATCTCCCGTAGGTCTTTCAATGCTTTCTGGAAAGCTGCTTCGTCGCGCTTTCGAGCCCGGCCAGCGTCAGCGGGAACATGCGGCCGCCGAAGATGTCGCGGATCATGGCGATGGAATGGGTGTAGCCCCAGTTCTTCTCGCTCTCGGGATTGAGCCATACCGCATTCGGCCATTGCTGCAGCAGGCGGCCAAGCCAGACGGCGCCGGCCTCCGGGTTCCAGTGTTCCACTGACCCGCCGGGGTGGGCGATCTCGTAAGGGCTCATCGAAGCGTCGCCGACGACGATCACCTTGTAGTCTGGACCGTATTTGTGGAGAAGGTCGAAGGTCGGGATCACCTCGGCGTGGCGTCGCCGGTTGTCCTTCCACACGCCCTCATAGAGGCAGTTGTGAAAGTAAAAATATTCGAGCTGGCGGAATTCGGCCCGCGCCGCCGAAAACAGCTCTTCGACGCTCTTGATGTGGTCGTCCATCGAGCCGCCGACATCGAAGAACATCAGCAGTTTCAGGGCGTTGCGCCGTTCGGGCCGCGTCCGCACGTCGAGATAGCCGTGCTCGGCGGTGGCATGGATGGTGCCGGGCAGGTCGAATTCCTCCTCGGCGCCCTCGCGCACCCAGCGGCGCAGCCGCTTCAGCGCGATCTTGATGTTGCGGGTGCCGAGCTCGACGGCATCGTCGAAATTCCGGAACTCGCGCTTGTCCCACACTTTCACCGCACGCCGGTTGCGGCTTTCGTGCTGGCCGATGCGCACGCCTTCGGGATTGTAGCCATAAGCGCCGAAGGGCGAAGTGCCGCCGGTGCCGATCCATTTCGAGCCGCCCTGGTGACGGCCTTTCTGTTCCTCGAGCCGCTGTTTCAGCGTCTCCATCAGCTTTTCGAAACCGCCGAGCGCCTCGACCAGCTTTTTCTCTTCCTCGGTCAGGTGCTTTTCGGCAAGGCGGCGCAGCCATTCCTCGGGAATATTGGCGACATTGACCGCATCCGTTCCGCCCAGCGCCTCGATGCCCTTGAAGGCATGCGCGAACACCTGGTCGAAGCGGTCGATATGGCGCTCGTCCTTCACCAGAGCAGCCCGGGCCAGGTAGTAAAAACCCTCGACGTCATAGTCGACCAGTCCGGCTTCCAACCCTTCCAGCAGCGACAAATATTCCCGCAGCGAAACGGGGACACGTGCGGCCTTCAGTTCGAGGAAGAAGGGGATGAACATGGTCAGTTATCTATGGCCCTCGATCTTCTCTCGAGCAGCGCTTGCAATGAAGGCGGAACGTGTCAAGCCACGCCGGCCGGCTTCCTCGTCGATCGCCGCCAGGAGACCGGCGTCGAGCGATAGATTGGCCCGGACGGGGCGGCCGGAGTCGATCAGCACCGGTATCATCACGGCGGATTCACCTGAGGCGCTGTCGATTTCACCCTGTTTGAGCAGCTCGGCAACTGTACTGGATCCAGGCAGAGGCAGATGTTTTGCCAAGCGTGCTTCGGCCCATTCGCGCACGGCGGACGTCGCGTCGGCAATGGCCTCTTCGGGGCTTGCGCCGCCACCATGGCAGCCGGGAAGATCAGGCACCCGCACCCCCAGACATCCCTCGCGCCATCTAGAATTCCGACATAATGCGTCATGCGGTCCGTCCTCAAATCCATCCAGCCAGTCGGGCGATCGACCGGGCGACACCGGGAGATTGTTCACGATGCCGAGGCACGATGATTATCACCTCGGGTCGGTCCGAATGCTCATACTTGTCGTGCTTGCCGCCGCCGACACTTAGCCAACCGTCGCGCAAAAGCCTTGTGACGATCTTGCGCGTATTGGTCTCGATCAGTGGCATCCACACTCCTGATCATGCGCAATATATTGCGCAAAAGCTGCTATTTCAATCGTCAACTTTCTTCACAGCAGGTCGTACTCGATGAAGCCGGTGCGGCGCGCTACGTGGTCGTAGAGCTTGCGAGCCGTTGTGTTGGTCTCGTGCGTCATCCAATAGACGTTCTTGACGCCGTTTTTTTCTGCAGCGTCCTTCACCGCCTTGATCAATGCCGCACCGATGCCCTTGCCGCGCACGTCTGGGTCAGCGAACAGATCCTGCAGGTAGCAATTGTTTTTCTCGGACCAGCCTGAGCGGTGGTAGAGATAGTGGGTGAGGCCGACCGCCTTGCCGTCGAAGGTGGCAATAAAACCTTTCGGCTCGAACTCACCTTCCGTAAACAGCCGCTTCCAGGTGACGGCGTAGACCTCTTCCGGCAGCTTGGTCTCGTAGAAGGTGAGATAGTCGGTCCACAGGCGCTTCCAGTCGGCATGGTCGGACTGCGCGAGCGGGCGGACAATAATTTCAGACATTTCATCTCCTCCGAAGGTTCTGAGCCGAAGCTGCCTTCCTGTCCGACTGGCAGCAACGGTCCACAGAAGGGGAAAGCGCTATTGCTGCCGCCTCGCCATGAAGGCCAGCCGCTCGAACAGATGCACGTCCTGTTCGTTCTTCAGCAGCGCACCGTGCAGTTTGGGCAGTGCGTTTTTCGGGTCGGCGCGCAAATCCTCGGGTGCGATGTCGTCGGCGACCAGCAGCCTTATCCAGTCGAGCGCCTCGGAGGTCGACGGCTTCTTCTTCAGGCCTGGCACCTCGCGGATCTCGTAGAACTGGGTGAGGGCCGCGCGCACCAGGTTCTGCTTGATGCCGGGATAGTGGACATCGACAATCCTGTGCAGCGTGTCGACGTCGGGAAAGCGGATGTAGTGGAAGAAGCAGCGGCGCAGAAAGGCGTCCGGCAGTTCCTTCTCGTTGTTGGAGGTGATGATGACGATAGGGCGGACGGCGGCGCGGATGGTCTCGCCGGTTTCGTAGACGAAGAACTCCATCCGATCGAGTTCCTGCAGCAGGTCGTTGGGGAATTCGATGTCGGCCTTGTCGATCTCGTCGATCAAAAGCACGACCTTCTTGCCCGCCGCGAATGCCTCCCAGAGCTTGCCGCGCTTGATGTAGTTCTTGATGTCATTGAACCTGGCATCGCCGAGTTGGCTGTCGCGCAGCCGCGACACGGCGTCATACTCGTAAAGGCCTTGCTGTGCCCGCGTCGTCGATTTGACGTGCCATTCGATGAGATCGAGGCCGAGTGCCGCCGCCACCTGGCGGGCTAGCTCGGTCTTGCCGGTTCCGGGCTCGCCCTTGACCAGCAAGGGCCGCTCCAGCGCGATCGCCGCGTTGACGGCCACCATCAGATCCTTGTCGGCGACATAGGCCGCCGTGCCTTCGAAACGCATTTTTGCTCCTTGGTTCATTCCGTGAGCGTAAGGACGCCGCCCGGCCTGTGCAAGGGCGCGACGCGGGAGGCGAATAAAGCCGCCGAGGCCACCTGCGTCACTGGCGCTTGACCGATGAGCGGCCTATATTGGGGAGGACGGTCTGTGCTTCCCGGCAGGAGAACATTTTCCCCGGGGCCTTAACGATCCTTAGGGAGCTGTCCCTGGGAAGACCCGTGGGTTTTCTCACACGGCGCCCACCTACTTTGTAGGTTCCCGGGATCGCTCTCTCCACCGGTTGTGTGGATCGTCACTTCTTGCAGCGCATCCATGCATTGCGGTGGATGATGCGGTAGAAAACGTCGCTCCCAAAACGCCATCCGTATCCGGCCTTTTCTATCGTCCGCGCATGACATCTCTCAAAGACCAGAAAAAACAGCTGCGGCTCCAGGCGCTTGGACGCCGCGATGCGCTCGACGAATTCTGGCGGGTGGAGATGGCGCTCGAAATGGCCGAGACGGCGCGCGATCATCTTGCTATCGAGCCCGGTCAGATCGTATCCGGCTTCTGGCCGATGCGTTCGGAAGTCGACGTCAGGCCCTTGATGTTTGCCCTGCGCGAACAGGGCGCCAGGCTTTGCCTGCCGGCCATTCTCGACAAGACCACGATCGTCTTTCGCGAACTGGTGCGCGGCGCGCCGATGGTGGACATGGGCTTTGGCACGGTCGGGCCCCATGAAGAGGCCGAGGTGCTTGATCCCGAGGTGATGCTGGTGCCGCTCGCCGCCTTCGATGCGCGCGGCCACCGCATCGGCTACGGCGCCGGCTATTACGACCGCGCGATCGCCAGGCTCGTCGACAAGGGGCATACGCCCAGGCTGATCGGCATCGCCTTCGACTGCCAGGAGGTGGCGCAGGTTCCGGACGAGAACCATGACGTGGTCATCCCGGAAATACTCACCGAGAGCGGGTTGCGCCGCTTCGGCATCGCTTAAAATATCGCGATCTGCTTAACGCGTTTCCAAGACATACCGGATAGTATTCCTGCAATACAGTCCGGGCCGATGGCGACCATGGTTTTTGTCGTTGCACGCTTCCTGCTGATGCCGTTCGTCCTGATCGCGGTGACGTTGCTGGCGATGGCATTGCACATCATCGGAACCTCCCTGCATCACCAGGCCGCCTGGCAGCAGACGGTTGCCACCGTGACCTCTGTCAGTCCCTACAGCGAAAAGCAGGAAAGCGGCCTCACCACGGATGGCATCAATGTAGCCGTCGCCTATGTGGCCAATGACGCGCCGATGAGCTGGTCCGGCAAGGGAAAGATCATCGGCCTTTACAAGGCAGTCGTGGGCGACAAGGTGGAGTTGTACTACGACCCTGCCGATCCTTCGAAGCTCGATACCGCCGCGATGAAGGGCTGGCGCGGTGGGCTGTTGCTTGTTGCCGTTACGGGCGGTTTCATCGTCTTCTATGTCTGGTTTTTCTGGTTGCGCGGACGGAAGCCGCCGTCGCCGTCGTCGCCTGTTCGCGTCATTGGCGCGGTCGCAAAGCAGGGCCAACAGCAGCGTGGTACTTTCGGTCGGCGTTAGAGGCAGAAGTGCTGACCGAGGGCGAATTGCGCCGGTTCACGGCTTGACGTTTATGCCCGTCTGGCAATACTACTGAATTCCAGTAGGTTGGCATGCTTGAATTCGAGTGGGACGACGAGAAAGCAGCGAGCAATCTTGCCAAGCATGGTGTGGCATTTTCCGATGCCAAGCGCCTGTTCGATGACATTCATGCGCTGCACTATTCCGATCGCTCCATGGGCTACGAGGGGGAGCGGTTCATCGGCATCGGCATCGTCAACGGATTGGTGCTGACGGTGGTTTACACCGAACGCGGCGACCGAATAAGACTGATCTCCGCCAGAAAGGCGACGCGCCATGAGCAGAAAGCATATGACCAAGCACGCAGGGACTGAATCCGAGACCGATTGGGACCGCCTGCGCACGATGAGCGACGCGGATGCGGAGGCTGGCGCTTTGGCGGACAAGGACAATCCTCCGATCGCCACGGATCGGCCGGGCATGGCACCTGTCGCGCGTGTCAAAGTGATCCGTCGGGCTTTGCATCTCACCCAGGAGGAGTTTTCGGTCCGCTATCGCATTCCGCTCGGTACGCTCAGAGACTGGGAGCAAGGAAGAACCGAGCCGGACCAGGCAGCACAGGCCTATTTGCAGGTTATCGCCAAGGAGCCGGAAACGGTATCGCGGGCGCTCGGCACGCGTAGCGCCGCATGAGACTTCTTTTCCTCGGCGACATGGTTGGCAAGACGGGACGCACGGCAGTGTGGGAACAACTGCCCGGGTTGATCTCGGATTTCAAACTCGATTTCGTCATCGTCAACGGCGAAAATGCCGCCGGTGGCTTCGGCATCACCGAAGAGATCTTTCGCGAGACCATCGCGGCCGGCGCCGATGTTGTCACCACCGGCAACCATGTCTGGGACCAGCGCGACGCGCTCGCCTTCGCGCCGCGCGAAGAACGCTTCCTGCGCCCGTCGAATTTTCCCAAGGGCACGCCGGGGCGCGGCTCTGGCGTCTATATCGCCAGGAGCGGGGCTAGGGTGCTGGTCGCCAACATTATGGGCCGGGTGTTCATGCATCCCGAGCTCGACGATCCGTTCCAGGCCGGCGAGCGTGAGCTTGCCGCCTGCCCGCTCGGCGAGCAGGCTGATGCCGTAGTGATCGACTTCCACGCCGAGGCGACCTCGGAAAAGATGTGCTTCGCGCATTTCGTCGACGGCCGCGCCAGCCTGGTCGTCGGCACCCACACGCACCAGCCGACCGCCGACCACCAGATCCTCAATGGCGGCACCGGTTATCTGTCGGACGCCGGCATGTGCGGCGACTACGATTCCTCGCTCGGCATGGACAAGGAAGAACCGCTCAACCGGTTCCTGTCGAAAGTGCCGAAGGGGCGTTTCGAGGCGGCGACCGGACCGGCGACATTGTGTGGGGTTGGCGTCAATATTTCCGATCGTACAGGACTGACCGAGAAGATCGCGCCGTTTCGTCGCGGGCCGAGACTCGAAGAAACGGCTCCATCCTTCTGGTCATGACATTGATATAGGCGCACGCAGTACCTAACTGCCGACGACATCTGCTTCAGATCGTTAAACGAGGGGAAAACGACCTCCATGCAGCTTATCGAATTTCTTGCGCCGCATTTTCAATTCGTCTCCGATCCAACGGCATGGGTCGCCTTGCTGACGCTGGTGGTGCTGGAGATTGTGCTCGGCATCGACAATCTGATCTTCATCTCGATCCTGACCAACAAGCTGCCGGAAGCGCAACGGGCCCGCGCCCGCCGGCTCGGCATCTCGGCGGCGCTGGTCATGCGGCTGGTGCTGCTCGCCACCATCTCGATCATCGTCCAGCTGACGACGCCGGTGTTCACCGCTTTCGGTCACGGTTTCTCCTGGCGCGACCTGATCCTGGTCGCCGGTGGCCTGTTCCTGGTCTGGAAGGCGACCAAGGAGATCCACCACACGGTCGATCCCGACGATCATCAGGACACGATGTTGGGCGGGACGCTGCAGATCAGCCTTGCCGGCGCGATCTTCCAGATCCTGCTGCTCGACCTCGTCTTCTCGATCGATTCCATCATCACCGCCGTCGGCATGACCGACGAGATCGCCATCATGTATATCGCCGTGATCGTGGCCGTCACCGTGATGATGCTGGCGGCGGGGCCGCTCGCCAACTTCATCGCCAAGAACCCCAGCATCGTCATGCTGGCGCTGGGGTTCCTGCTGATGATCGGCATGACGCTGATCGCCGACGGCATGGGCTACCACGTGCCCAAGGGCTACATTTACGCGGCGATGGGTTTCTCGGCGCTGGTCGAAGGGCTCAACATGCTGGCGAGGCGGCGCAAGAAGGCGAAGTCAGGCGACGGGCATTGAATATGACTATCAATGATCTCAGCCAGGATCAGCGCGATCAGTTAGCCAAGCTGGCTGATTTGCCTGACCACAAGATCGACACTTCGGACATTCCGGAAGTGCCGTCCGATAGTTGGTCTCAAGCTCGCCGAAGCATCCATGTTGGCCGCAGGCAGGAAAAGCGACGATCCTGAGCGCCTGCCCGCAGCACAGCGCGGCTGGACGAATTGAGCCGATTTATCTATAAGCCGGCCATTCCGACAGAGACCGCCGTGCTTCCACGGGTTGCACCTGGGACGCTCTGAATTTTGAATTCGAGCATTTTGCAAAAGCGAGGTGATCCACCTGGCCGCGAGATGCTCTAGCCGAGAAGACGACAGGGGTGCCATGGCTGGCCATTCACAGTTCAAGAACATCATGCACCGCAAGGGCCGTCAGGACGCGGTGCGGTCGAAAATGTTTTCCAAGCTGGCGCGCGAAATCACCGTCGCCGCCAAGAGCGGCACGCCCGATCCGTCGATGAATCCACGCCTGCGACTGGCGATCCAGAACGCCAAGGCCGTGTCGATGCCGAAGGACAATATCCAGCGCGCCATCAACAAGGCCTCGATGGGCGATGCCGAAAACTACGAGGCCGTGCGCTATGAAGGCTATGGCCCGGGCGGCGTCGCCGTCATCGTCGAGGCCCTGACCGACAACCGCAACCGCTCGGCGTCGAATGTGCGCGCGGCCTTCACCAAGGCGGGCGGCGCGATGGGCGAAACCGGATCGGTGTCCTTCATGTGGGATCGTGTTGGCGAAATCTATTATCCGGCGTCGGCCGGCAGCGCCGACAAGGTCATGGAAGCGGCGATCGAAGCCGGTGCCGATGACGTGGAAAGCGACGAGGAAGGTCACACGATCTATTGTGCCTTCGAGAATCTCGGCGAGGTGTCGAAGGCACTCGAAGCCTCGCTCGGCGAGGCGGAATCGGTGAAGCTGATCTGGCGGCCGCAGAACAATGTTCCGGTCGACGAGGAGCGGGCACAGTCGCTGATGAAGCTGGTCGCCACGCTCGAGGACGACGATGACGTGCAAAGCGTCTACGCCAACTTCGAAGTCGACGAAGAGACGCTGGCCAAGCTCAGCGCGGCATGAGCGGAGCCCCGTCCGAGATGAGTGTGGCCCAGTCCGACCTAGCATTACAGTTGCGGTTTAGATTTCAGATGAGCTCGTCGAGCGGCCGCCTGATGGGCGCGCCTCCAGCATGACCATGCGATGACGTAGGCGGGTTTTATGCGACGCTGGGCGAGTCTGATGGCGATGCGCCGGACTTCCTGGATAGACCAGCGGATCAAATCCTGATGGTCGGCATCCGCGGTCTTTTTTGGGGCGTCACGTCATTGGCGCGGTATCGGATCACCGCCATCATGGCGAAGGCCAGCATGACGAGGGAGACGTGGCGATGCCAGCCATGCCATGACCGGGTTTCGTTGTGATCGAGTCCGAGCTCGTTCTTGGCGGTCTCGAAGCTGTCTTCGATCGCCCAGCGATGGCCTTCAACGGAAACGAGCGTCTGGATGCCCGTCCCGGCCGGGCACCATGTGGTGAAGAATGCGAGATCACCGTCGCTGATATTGCGCCGGATTAGGAGGCCACGGGTCCAAAGCCCCGATTTCGTCTCGTTATATTCGTCGGCATCGAGATCGGCGAGTTCGCAGTAGGCCCAGTCATGAAGCCGCGCGCCTTTGGTGCCCTCACCGGCGGAAAGACGCTGCCATGCAGTTGGATCAAGATCACGGGCGATCTCCTGAGCTGTGCCGGCGACCGGAGGCTTACCCGACCAGGAGCCGAAATGGTGGTCCGATTTGACCCCAAGAACGTAGCCTTTGCAGGCTCGGCGCAGGGTTCCTTCGACGTCCCCGACGCCATACACCGCATCTGCGGCCACCCATGAAAACGGCACATCGGCTGCCAGCGCACGCCGTATCATATCGACAGCCAAGCCTGGCTTGGTAGCGAAGGCTATAGCCTCAGGAACATGGGTTGCTGCAAGCCTTGCCCGATCTCCGGTCCAGCTTTTGGGCAAGTACAAGGCCCGGTCGATAAAGGCATGACCGCGAGCGGACACATAGGCGGCGAACACACCGATCTGGCAGTTCGTTATCTTGCCTGCCGAACCTGTATATTGACGCGCAACACCGCACGACGTCTTGCCCTGCTTGAGGAAGCCCGTCTCGTCGATGACCAGGACCGCATCATCCGTGGCGAGGTTTTCTACAACATACTCTCGCACGATGTCGCGAAGTGCGTCCGCGTCCCAACGCCCGCGACCCAGAACGGCTTGTTGCCGCCACGGGCCGGGGTCACCGGCCGCCTCAGCGCGCATCCAACCTGTCTTACGCCGCTCGTCACCCAGCAGGCCGTCCAGGAAGAGGTTCGCAGAGGCTGCAACTCGCTCCTGCGTAAACAGTCCGCGCATGCGAGCCTTCACGTCACGCAGCGATGATGCCCAAAGCTCAAGCGTCGTCTCGATTGATGCACCTGTCATCCATGACCTCCGAATCATGGAGACCCATAGATTCAGACCGTAGATAAATATGCAACTGTAATGCTAGGCGAGAAGCCCACCATCCGCATCACCTATTGCACGCAGTGCCAGTGGCTGCTGCGCGCCGCCTGGATGGCGCAGGAACTGCTCTCCACCTTCGGCACGGATCTTGGCGAAGTGACGCTGGTGCCTGGTACCGGCGGCATCTTCACCGTCTCCTGCAATGAGGTTCTCATCTGGGACCGCAAGCGCGACGGCGGCTTTCCCGATGCGGCAAAACTCAAGCAGCTGGTGCGCGACGTGATCGACCCGGATCGCGATCTCGGTCATTCCGACCGCAAGGGTCACACGTCGAAGGGGCACACGCAAAAAGACCCCGCCTGAGCGGAGTCTTTTGCGTTGTATAAGGCCTCTAACTCCTTGTTTTAACGCAATTCCGGACGGAAAACCGCTTCACACTTTTCCTGGAATTGCTCTAGAGCAATGCGAAGATAAAGCAGGCCATCGCCACGATGGCGGTGATGGTGCGGACGTGGTTCCACATCACCCATTGGCTCAGATGGTTCGCCCACACGGCGGCGCCATTGCTGCTGGCGGGGTCGACGGCGGCAAGCGCATCGTTGAGCGGCACGTTGAAGACCATGGTCACAATCGGATTGCCGACGAAATAGATCGCGGCGCCGGCGAGCAGCCAATAGGTGCCCGACTGGCTCCAGCCCAAGAGAGCAGCGGCAATGAGCACGAGGCAGATGAGGCCGGTGCCGAAAAGTGCTGTCATGAAAGTCGGCGTGATCACCGTGATGTTGATCGAATTCATCGCCGCGATGCCTTGCGGGACGGGCAGCCGGGCAAGTGCTGCCATGACGAAGTTGGAAAAGGCGAAGAACACACCGCCGACGACGCCCGAGCTGATCGCGGCGATGATGGTGAGGGCGGGGACAAGCTTGATCATCTCAGTTACTCCAAATGCCGGTTGCGGCGGTTTCGGTTGCGTAGGCGAAAAAGTCTTTCGGTGCACGGCCGAGCACGCGTTGGACGCCGTCGGTGAGCGACTCGTTGCGGCCGTCGAGCACCTGGGTGAACAGCTCATCGAGCAGCCAGACGATTTCGGGTGGCAGTTCATGCGACGCGACAGCGGTCGTGAACTCGTCATGCGAAATTCTGACAAAGCGGATGTCGCGCCCTGCTGCCTTGGCAATTTCGGCGACCGCGCCGGCGAAGCTCAACAGCCGCGGCCCCGTGAGCTCATAGAGCTGGCCGACATGACCGGGCTCAGTCAGCACCGCTTCGGCAGCGTCGGCGATGTCGTCGACATCGACAAAGGGTTCGCCGACAGGCCCGACCGGCAGTGCCACCTCGCCCGCCAGCAGCGGCTCGACGAGAAAGCCTTCGCTGAAATTCTGCGAGAACCATGCGCAGCGCAGGATCGTCCAGTCGGCCCCGGAAGCTTTCAGCATCTCTTCGGCGCGCTGCGCCTCGTGCTCGCCGCGGCCAGACAACAGCACCAGCCGGCGAACGCCATGCCGCACCGCAAGGCGGGCGAAGGCAGCGATCACTTCGGCGGCGCCCGGCACGGCGATATCGGGGTAGTAGCTGATGTAGACCGCGCTGACGTCCTCGAGTGCAGGAGCCCAGCTTGCGGGGACTTCCCAGTCGAAGCGCGGCGTGGCGGAACGGGAGCCGATCCGTACCGGAATGCCGCGCGCCGTCAGCCGCTCGGCGAGACGGCGGCCGGTCTTGCCGGTGCCGCCGAGGATCAGGATTGGTTTGGTTGTCGTGTTGGTCATCTCTGGTTTCCTTGTTTAAAACATGAGCAATCCTCACATTTGCAAAACGTGATAAACCCTCGTATTTTGCGAGTCAAGCCATTACCTCGGCGATTTTGCCGAATGCGTTGTTGGAGACAGTCCATGGAAGGCACGCCGGCCAATGAGCAGATCGCTTCGCCACGGCGGGCGCCAAGCCAGCAGCGCAGCCGCGAGCGGGTGGAGCGCATGCTGGCGGCCGCCTCGGCGCTGATCACCGAGCAAGGCAGCGACGCCATGCGCATGGGCGAAGTCGCGGAACGGGCAGGGGTGTCGATCGGCTCGCTCTACCAGTTCTTTCCCGACAAGCGGGCGATCATCTGGGCACTGGCCGAGCGCTACACCGCCGAAAGCCAGGCCTGTATCTCGGCGGCACTTGCCGATGTCAGCGATGTGGAAGGGCTGAACCAAGCCTTTTCAGAGCTGGTCGATATCTATTACGGGCTGTTCCTGGCCGAGCCGGTGATGCGCGACATCTGGTCGGGCACCCAGGCCGACAAGGCGCTGCGCCAGCTGGAACTCGCCGACAGCCGCGCCAATGCCGAATTCCTCGTGGCGGTGCTGAAGCGCTTGCGTCCCGGCGCCGATCCGGTCGCCCTGGAGACGACGGCGTTTCTCGTCTGGCAAATGGGCGAGGCTGCGGTAAGGCTGGCCATCTCGGTCGAGCGGCAGGAGGGCGACAGGCTGGTCGCCGCCTACAAGCGCATGGCGCTGAGGGAATTGGCCGGAGACTGAGTGGCGTTGCGCCTGTTTATTTTCCTCCTGCCGGCAAAGATGTGGCCGGCAAGGATGTGGCTGGCAAGGATGTGGCCGACATCGCACCGCCTGGCGGCTGGTGCTCAAGCCGCCATGCCTTCGGGCTCAGGCCGGTGATGCGCAGGAACTCGCGATTGAAGTTCGATTTGCTGAGGAAACCGGCGTCGAACATGATGCGGGTGATCGGTTCGTCCGTCGCAGCCAGCAGCCGGCGCGCCTCGTCGATCCTCTGGTTGTTGACATATTGCGACACGCTCGATCCGTGGATGCGATTGATCGCCGACGACACTTGCCGAGCCGGCAGGCCGAGCCGCCTGGCGATGCGCCCAAGGTTGAGATCGACGTCCTTGTAGAGTTCCTTCGACCGCATCAGCGCGTCGACCGCCGCCGCGATCGCGGAATCTTCGCTGGTTGCCTGTGGTGTTTCCACCTGAGGCCGATCCTCTTCGTCCTCGTCCGAAGCAGCGGCTTCGCTGGCGACCGCGGCAGCGCCGCCGAGCAGCAACAGCGCCAGCACGTTGCCGCCGGCAATGACCGCGCCGGAATGAGCACCGCCAGTCCACTGCAGATCGAAACTGATGATGATGTCGGTGATCGGCGACACGAGGATCGCCAGCGCCGTCACCCACAGCGATCGGTAGGATCGCAAGACGCCGTCGAGGCGCGATTCGACGAGGATATCGGGGCCGGCCAACGCAAGCCAAAGAAGTGCCAGCCCATATGACAGGAACACCAGGATGATCACCGGCCCGACCGGCTCGCGCCAGAAGATCAGCAGCAGGGCAACCAGCCAGGCCGGCAGCAGATGCGGCCACAGCCGTGCCAGCCGATGCTCCGAGCGTTCCTTCGTCAGGCTGCTGAAGGCGATCCAGGCAAGCGGCGCGATCAGCGTCGCCATCACCGACAGGAACGGCATGACGACCCTGGCATCATAACCCCAGCGGATGCCGATCAGCACCGACTGCAAGGCGTAGACCGCCATCAGCAGCATGAAGGCGATGTTCTCGCGCAGGTCGGCCTCGTTTCGGCGGATCATCTGTATGAGCAGGATGACGAGCAGCAGGGAGACGACGAACGGCAGGGGAATGAAGATCATGATAGCAAGCGTGGTTCCAGGGCTGGCAGCGACCGACGATGACCTGGATTGCGTTCACGGTCGTCCCGGATCGCGATCGAGGTCGCGGAAATCGACATTCCCGGCCACTCCGACAAACGCCACGGTCCAGCCGGGACCGCCACACATGATCGGAGATATCAATGAAATCCGCAATTCTTGGCCTGCTGTCATTCGGCAGCGCAGCCCTTGCGTCACCGGCGAGCGGAGATGCCGGCAAGACGCTCGATCTCGCCGGTGTGAGCGCCGTCGTCATCACCGGCGAAGCCAGTTCCGTCAGGCTCACCACTTCGGCCTCGGCGCCGTACCAGGCGATGATCGGCAGCCGCCGCGAAGGCTGGTTCGCGCGCTGGTATTCGAGTTGGTTCGCCGATGACTGCAGCCTTGCCAGCGACATGAAGCTGGAGGCTTCGACATTGCGTATCGACGTTGCCCCCGCCTCATGGCTGGATCCCTCCGACTGCAGGGTCGAGATCTACGCCAACATTCAGCCCGAAAGTTCGGTGTCGATCGACCAGGCGGCGCTGCAGGCCAACATGGCGGGGAATTTCTCGAGCATCGCCATAACCAGCAAGGCCGCCGACGTTTCGCTGAACGGGCATGCCTCGACCGTCGACCTCAAAGGCGACGCGCTGAAAGCCAATCTCGCCTTTGGCAGCGTCAGGAAGGACGAAAACATCACCATCACCGGCAAGGCGCTGGATGCCACGCTGTCTTTCGGCCAGGGGGCTGCGATCAACTATTCAGTCACCGCGACGGCGTCCTTAGTCGACAGCGCGCTTGCCAACACCGCCGGTGCCAAGCCCTCGGTCGTCATCAAGGGGGACTTTGTTCGCGCCACCATTCGTTGAACAAGCGCGCTATGTGCCGAAATAGCTGCGAAGCATTTCCGCGCGCTCATCCTCTGCGCACATCGCCATGCGGGCAAGGCTCAGCCTGCCTCGACGGAGCGCGACAACAGCCAACGCACAGTTCGCGGTCTCGTCGTCAGTCGAAGTTGCCAGGTCCCGCAATGCTAGGTGCAGAAGCGTCTGCCACGCTACGCTGTAGTGCGGTTCGATCCAATCCGGAACCGGTGGGTTCTGGTCATCGAGCAATCGCGCTTCTTCGATCGTCGCGGCCAGACCGTAAGCACCCCAATAGGCCGGAGCGTGGTCTTCGGAGATACGAGCGATTTCCACAACGGCAGCATAGGAAGCGTCCCCGACATCCCCCTGATGATGCAGTTCATTCCAGAGTTCATCCCAGGCCGACTTGCTGGTGTAGTGAACGGCCAGCTTTTGCAAGGCCGGCCGCGGATCGTAGATAACCTTGTACCCGCCTTTGAGGCCGGACCATCTGATATCGTCGAGAATAGACATGTCACTCTCCCTGATGACGACTTCGTCCCAATACGGCCATTTGAGGTCAACAAAAAACCCGCCTCGGAGGCGGGTTTTTGATCTGCGACAATGCCGAAGTTGGCTTAGAGGCCGAAACCTTCGAAACGCTTCTTGAACTTCGACAGGCGGCCGCCGCGGTCGAGCAGGGTCTGCTGGCCGCCGGTCCAGGCCGGGTGCGTGGTCGGGTCGATATCGAGGTTCATCGTATCGCCTTCCTTGCCCCAGGTCGAACGGGTCGTGTATTCGGTGCCGTCGGTCATGACGACCTTGATGGTGTGGTAGTCGGGATGAATAGCGCTCTTCATGGCTCGGTTCCTGGCTTGCCGGCGCGGCTGACGGGCATAAGCCTGCGTCGATGCGCCTCTTTTTAAAACTCGAAGCCGCAGCTATTGAGGAGCCACGGCTTCTAAAACGGTCGGCGAGCCTATACATCAGGCGGAATTGAATCACAAGGCCGCGGCAAGCGCATATTGAAGCGCATAAAGCTTAAGCGGCTAGAGGAAACATCGAGATGGCGCAAATCAGCAGCGCAGACGAGCGCCGACGCTCGCTCAAGCCGCTCAGGCGCCTGTTCCCCTATATCACTGGATATCGCACGCTGGTCGTCGGCGCCCTCATCTCGCTGGCCATCGCGGCGGCAACGACATTGGCGCTGCCGCTGGCCGTGCGGCGCATGATCGACCATGGTTTCTCGTCGGCCAGCACCACCTTCATCGCTGAATATTTCGCCGCATTGGTGGCGATGGCCGCCATGCTGGCGGCGGCATCGGCCTGCCGCTACTATTTCGTCATTACGCTGGGCGAACGCGTCGTCGCCGACATCAGGCGCGATGTCTTTGCCCATGTGACGACGCTGTCGCCTGCCTTCTTCGATACGGCCCAGTCGGGCGAGATCGTGTCGCGGCTTGCCGCCGACACCACGCAGGTCAAATCGGCGGTCGGCGCCACGGCCTCGGTTGCGCTGCGCAACGTTATCCTCGGCCTCGGCGCGGTCGGCATGATGGTCATCACCAGCCCGAAACTGTCCTTCCTGGTCATAGCCGCCATTCCCGTCATCGTGCTGCCGCTGGTCGCCTTCGGCCGTTCGGTGCGGCGCAAGTCAAGGCAGGCGCAGGACACGCTTGCCGAGGCGACAGCCTATGCCAGCGAGCAGATCGGCGCGGTGCGCACCTTGCAGGCCTTCACCAATGAGAAACTGGTCACCGGACGGTTTTCGGGTGCGGTGGAAGCCGCCTTCGAGGCGGCGCGCGCCTCGATCTTCGCGCGCTCCTTCCTCACCTTCTTCGCCATTTTCACCATATTCTCGTCTGTCGTCGCGGTGCTGTGGTTCGGCTCGCGCGACGTGCTCGAGGGCACGATATCGCCGGGCACACTTGGCCAGTTCCTGCTCTATTCGGTGTTTGCCGCCGGCGCGCTCGGCGCGCTCTCGGAAGTCTGGGGCGAGCTCGCACAAGCGGCGGGTGCTGCCGAACGGCTGACCGAGATTCTGGCCGAAAAGCCGGCGATCCAGGCGCCGTCCAATCCGAAGCCGCTGCCGGCGGTCGCCAAGGGCGCGATCGTCTTCGACGACGTCTCCTTCTCCTATCCGGCGCGGCCCGACCGTGCCGCCGTCCACGGCTTGAGTTTCCAGGTCATGCCCGGTGAGACGGTGGCCATCGTTGGTCCCTCGGGGGCGGGCAAGAGCACGGTCTTTTCGCTGATCCTGCGCTTCTACGATCCCGAGACCGGCAAGATCCTGATCGATGGCGTCGACGTGCGCGAAGCCGATCCGGTTTCGGTGCGCGAGCGCATCGCCATCGTGCCGCAGGATGTCACCATCTTCGCGGCGAGCGCGCGCGACAATATCGGCTTTGGCCGACCGGGGGCAGTCCATGCCGAGATCGAGGCGGCGGCGAAGGACGCGCTGGCCGATGAATTCATCCTCAAGCTCGAGAACGGCTACGACAGCCAGGTCGGCGAGCGCGGCGTGACGCTGTCCGGCGGCCAGCGCCAGCGTGTGGCGATCGCCCGCGCCATCCTGCGCGACGCGCCGATCCTGCTGCTCGACGAAGCCACCTCGGCACTCGACGCCGAAAGCGAGACCTTGGTGCAGACGGCGCTGGAACGGCTGATGCGGGGCCGCACCACCATCGTCATCGCCCACCGGCTGGCGACGGTGCTGAAGGCCGACAGGATCCTGGTGATGGATGGCGGTCGCATCGTCGAAGAAGGCACGCATCAGAGCCTGGTCGCCAAGGGCGGCATCTATGCCAGGCTGGCCAAGCTACAGTTCGAGACCGGCGCCAGCGCCTTCAGGGGCGCAGCCGAGTAGCTTTTCCGGGTGGCCTCCGGTCGGAGACCTTTTCACCGCAATTGCCTTGGCGGCTCAATTCGCCTCGGTTTCGGCATAGCCGAAATTGTAGCTCCAGGAGGAATTGTCGCTCATCTTCCTGCGTGACCTCAGATACGAACCGACATCCTTGGCGGGAACGCGGTCGCCGATCGTCTTGAGAAACCAGTCGACCTGGAATTCGGTCGGTGTGCTCGACCAGCGCGCCTTGAAGGCGACATAGGGCGTGATCACGTCGTCGGATTTTTCGGGACCGACAAACGCCGCCTTCAGGTTTTTGACGATGCACTGATGGTGCTTGAAGATCGGGCTGCCAAGCCAGATTGGCCCGGTCCTGCCAACCATGTCCGGCTCCGGCAAATTGTTGATGCCGACATCCGCCTTCAACGGAAAATTCTTGATGAGATCATCGGCGTCGAGGTCCTCGGCCGGCAGCTCGTAGGATTCGACCGTGGTGACGACATTGCCGTCGCGATCGTCATGTGTCGACAACGGCGCCAGGCTGGTCATCCCCGGATACTGCCGGTTGTAATACTGGAGATAGTCGTCGGCGAGCTTGGTGGCCGATTGCGAAACCAGCCTGTAGCGCATTGAGTCGGCATCAGCGTCCCGATAGGTCGTGCTGACCGTCAGCTTGAGCGCCTCGCCTTTGAGTTTGGGAAAATCGAACGCCTCGCTGACGAAGGTGGTCGGCTGGAAGAGCTCCTTGCGCTCCATCCGTTCCATCCGCGCGCTGCCGGCGACGATCGGCAAGGCAAAGCCATAGTCGGGCGGAACAAGGTTCTCGGCGCGGCCACCCTGCAGGTAATTGGTCGCGTCGATCCAGTAGGTCTGGCTTTTGATCGTCGCCTTGACGATGACGTGGTCGAAGGCGCGGATCGTCGGCAGCATGTCGCCAAGCGCCAGTCCGTCATCAAGATCGGTCAAGGCCGGGTCAGCCTGAACGCCGAGCCGGCGCAGGCTGGAGGCAAGAAGCAGCGCCTTGTCCTTGCAATCGCCGAAGCCCGAGGCAATCACGGTGCTGGGGCTGCGGGGAATGTAGGAGCCACGACCCATCGACAGGCTGACATAACGGATGGTGTCCTGAACCAGCCGCATCGCCTCGATCATCCGGTCTTCCGGGCTGGCGTATCTGGCGGCGATATCATCGAGCTTCGATGCGAAGGCGGCCGGCAATTCCTGGTCGAGCCGGTAGTAGGGCAACATCGCATCGACGACGTCCTGCCATTTGGCTGTCGAGGAGATCTGGATCGTCGGGTAGGTCAGGAAATCCGCGGGCAGGTTTTCCTCGGGCTTGACCGGTGCAGGGTTGAAGCTTTGCCAGGTGTAGGTTTTCAACGCACCGTCGGTTTTGATATCCGGCTGGATGTCGGTGCGCACCTGGCGGATGTTCAAGGGCTGGTTTGCCGGCCAGACGACCTTCTCGCGGATGAGCGCGATGGGTTCGCCCCAGGCCATGGCGACCGAGTGGAAAAACAGGTCGGCGCCGACGATCGGTGTCCTGACGGTGGTCTTGCCATAGTCGATGATGTCGCCGACACGGACATCGTCGACATTCACGTAAGCCGTGAGCCAGCCGTCGAACAGGCCCTTCTCCGCATCCTTTTCGCGCCGGAACACATCGAAAGTGGCTCCGGGCAGCCGGTCGATGACCACGCCGTCGCGGATGATGTTCAGCCAGTTCATCGTGACCTGCGATGTCGCCGGGTCGAACTCGAAATTGATAGCGGCGCCGCGCTCAAGCCCGGTGCGGTCGACGATCCTGTAGGCATAGTGGTCGAAGGCCTCGATGCCACCGGGCTGCTGCCGGATCTGATATTCCGAGACAAGATTGGAGATGCCGCTTTTGATCCGGCTGTCGAGATGCGGGTCCGCCTTCGGAAGCTCGATCCGGTCGATCCAGGCGCCAGGGCTGCCCTTGTGGATCTCGGCGTCGGCCATGGCCGGGGCGCAGAAAAGCGTAAAGGCAATCAAGACGAAAAGCCGCGTGATCGCAGAAGATGTCACCGGAAGTACCCGCCCTCATGATCCGCACGTCTCGCAATATCGTCGGATACCACCAGTGATAGAAAAGTAGTGGCGATCCTGCAAGATCGCCGCCAGGCGATGACGCTTCACAGCCAGCCATCCTTGTTCACTGCCGCTGGTCACCGAAACGGGACGGCCGATCTCATCCGCCGTAGCGCTGCTTCAGGTGATTGACGAAATACACGGCGTTGAGCTTTTCGCCGGTGGCGCGTTCGAGCAGCTCCGGCGTCGACCAGCGCGACCCCTGCGACCATATCTTCTTGCGGCGCCAATCATTGATGGCGGCGAAATTGCCTTTCGCCAGATCGTCGTCGGCGGAGGGATGCTCCCGCGTCAGCGCGGCCCATTGCTGCGCCGCCATCATCGCGCCCAGCGTGTAGGACGGGAAGTAGCCGAAGGCGGCACCCGGCCAATGCACGTCCTGCATCGGCCCGTCGGCCGGGTTGTCCAATGTGGAGAGGCCGAGATAGTCGCGCATCTTGGCGTCCCAGGCTTCGGGCAGATCGGCAACCTCCAGCCGGCCCGAGACCAGCTCCTGCTCCAGTTCGTAGCGCAGGATGACATGCAGCGGATAGGTCACCTCGTCGGCGTCGACGCGGATCAGGCCGCGCTCGACGCGATGCACATGCGGCAAGAGATCGTCGAGCGACCAGGCCTCGCCGAGATGCTTTTCCACCACCGGAAGCGCCCAGCGCCAGAAGGCAGGATTGCGGCCGATCTGCTTTTCGACGAACAGGCTCTGGCTTTCATGCACGGCCATGCCGCGCGCCTTGCCGAGCGGCCAGTGCGACCATGCCTTCGGCAGGTTCTGCTCGTAGAGCGCATGGCCGGTCTCGTGCAGCACGCCCATCAGCGCCGACAGGAAATCCGATGTCTTGTAGCGGGTGGTGATGCGCACGTCGCTGGGCACGCCGCCGCAGAAGGGATGGTGCGACACCGACAGCGAGCCATGCGTCAGGTCGAAACCGACCGCCGCCATCATGGCAAGGCCGAGTTCGCGCTGCTTCTCGATCGCATAGGTGCCCGAAAGCGGCTTCAGCGGATGCTTGCGCAGCCGCGCTTCCTGGATCGCCAGCGCCTCCGGCACGAAGCCTTTGAGGAAGGCTTTCAAATCGGCGAAGACAGGGGTGATGTCCACGGTGCGGTTGCCGGGGTCGAATTGCTCCATCAGCGCGTCATAAGGGGCGAGGCCGAGTACGTCGGAGCGCAGGGCCGCCTCTTCGCGCACCAGCGCCACCACGCCCGCGAGCGCCGGCTGGAAGTCAGCCCAATCGTTCTTGGCGCGCAGGTCGCGCCACAGCTGCTCGCAACGCATGCGCGCCGTCGTCTGGCGTTCGACGAATTCGACCGGCAGGCATGTCAGGTTGGTGTACTGTCGCCGCAGTTCGGCGACAGCCGCGCGCTGCTCGTCATCGAGCGCCTCGCCTTCGGCGGCGGCGATCCAGTCGGCGATTTCCGGGGCCGTCGCCCTGGTGTGGTACATGCCGGCAAGTGCCGCCATCGCCTCGGCACGCTTCTCGCCGCCGCCGACGGCCATATGCGTCGCTTCATCGGCGCCGAGGATGGCCAGCGCATGCTCAAGCGCTTCGAGCTTGTGGCCGAGGTCGTCGAGTTTCTGAAAGGACATAGCGGCTTCCGTGATTGAGGACGGCGCGAAAAGACACCAACGCAAAAGCGTTGGCAACCCTCAGATGCGGTCCGGCAGATGCACCTTGCGTAGACCGCGCCACACATGAAATGCTGCCGGCAACGCATGAAGGGGGAGCGAATGATCGGCAACATCCTGGTCGGGCTGGTGGCCTTGATCCATGTCTACATCGTCTATCTCGAGATGGTGCTTTGGGACACGCCGCGCGGGCACAAGACATTTCGCCTGACGCCGGAATTCGCCAAGGCCTCGAAAGTGCTTGCCGCCAATCAGGGCCTCTACAACGGATTCCTCGCCGCCGGCCTGATCTGGGGGCTTTACCTCGGCGCCGCCGGTTTTCAGGTCAAGGTCTTCTTCCTGTTGTGCGTGGCCATTGCCGGCCTCTACGGCGCGGCAACGGTTGGCCGCAAGATCCTGTTCATCCAGACCGTGCCGGCAGTGGTCGCCCTGATCGCGATCTGGCTCGGTTGGTAGGCAGACTGGGCTGGTGAGGAAAAAGGACGCCCGCGGGATTGGGGTCCCGAAGGCGCCAGGTGGTCCCTTCCTCCTGGACCGTTTCCAGGCGGGATCGCCTCAGCCGTTCGGATAGTTTCCACCGTCGGAGCCGTCACCCATCAGGAAACCGCTGCCGGTGTTGACCCTCAGCCGCTGCTCGACATGGTCGAGATGACGCAAAAGGTCATGATATTGCGCGGCCGGTATTCTGCCGTGATCCGATGCGGCGATCTTCTCGGCGGCCTGGCTGATCTGGTTGGTGCGCATTTCCAGGTGTTCCGCTACGGCCGGGGTAATGTTGTTGGCCTGCCTGGCGTCGACGATGCCCTGGTGAAGACCCTGGGCCTGTTGAATGAGGGCCTCGACACGCGGGCCGGTCATGTCGGTCGGATCGGACGCGTCGAGAGCGCCCTTGTGGTGGCCCGCGGCATAGGCGCCAGCGAGCGGGGCGACAATGAGAATTGCGGCAAGCGTTGCAGTCTTGAGTGATGCTGATGTGCGCATGGGGCGCTTCCTCCTGCTAGGAAGGGAGCGGCGTTGCCGCCTCGCCTTCCGACCGTTTGGGTCGTCCAGTTCCGTCACGTCGCGATGGGAGGCATCGCCGGCGGTTCTCGGCCCTGCGCAGCAAGCTAGGAGCGCTCCGGTGCGAAGTGTAATTAAAAAAAGATAATGTTTTCAGGCCTTGCCGGCCTCCGTCTGCGCCCTAGAGTTGAGCCGACGAACAAATTCGCGTGAGTTCGCGTGATGAGAAATCAACGTTCGGTGAGCTTCAGTTCAATGCGGCGGTTCTTGTTGCGCGCCTCGTCGGTATCGGCGGGGTCGAGCGGCTGGAACTCGCCGAAGCCGGCAGCGACCAGCCGGTTGGCCGGCACGCCGTTCTCGATCAGGAACTTGACCACCGAGGTCGAACGCGCCGTCGACAGTTCCCAATTGTCGCGATAGCGGCCGGTGCCGGAGAGCGGCTTGTTGTCGGTGTGGCCGTCGACGCGCAGCACCCAGTTGATCTCGGGCGGGATTTCCTTCTGCAGTTCGATGATGGCGTCGGCGAGCTTCTTCATCTCGACCTTACCGGCATCGTTGATCACCTCGGAGCCGGTCGGGAACAGCACTTCCGACTGAAAGACGAAGCGGTCGCCGACGATGCGGATGTTCTCACGGTCGGCGAGGATCTCGCGCAGGCGCCCGAAGAAGTCGGAGCGGTAGCGGTTCAATTCCTGCACGCGCTGCGCAAGCGCGACGTTCAGGCGGCGACCGAGATCGGCGATCTTGGTGTTGGAATCGCGGTCGCGGGTCTCGGACACGTTGAGCGCATCCTCGAGCGCCCCGATCTGCTTGCGCAGGGCGGCGATCTGCTGGTTGAGGATCTCGACCTGGCTCAGCGCCTGCTGGCTGATCTGGCGCTGGTTGTCGAGTTCGCCGCCCAGTTCCGCGGCCCGCTGGTTGGCGGCATCGCCGGCGCCGGCACCTTGCGCCAGCAACTGTTCGAGCCGGCTCTTCTCCGCCTCGGCCGCCGATAGCGACGCCTGCAGATTGGCGAGCGAATCGTCCTTGTCCTGCGCCGTCGAGCGCTCCAGTGCCAGCAACTGGGTCAGTTCGTTGATTTGCGAGTTGAGCCGGTTGAGGACGGTGTCCTTGCCGGAGATTTCACGGCCGAGCAGGAACTGCGCCAGCACGAAGACGGTGAGCAGGAACATGATGGCGAGCAGCAGCGTCGACAGCGCGTCGACAAAGCCCGGCCAGTAGTCGATGCGGCGATCGGTGCGCCGGCCCCTGGCAAGCGCCATGTCAGTGCACCCCGGGCTTCTTCAGGGCGTCGGCGATCTTTTCCAGCGTGTTGCGCATCGCCTTCTGCTCATCGGACTGGGCCTCGACCCAGTCGCGCATGATCTGCTGCTCGGAGCGCATGTTCTTGACCAGGCCGGAAATGCCGTCGGCGAGATTGGCCATGGCGGTGGCGACGCGCGGATTGGAGCCGCCGCCATTCTCCTGCATGCTGCGCAGCCGCTCCGACAGCACACGAATCTCGTCGGAGGATTCGGTCTTGGCCGTGTCGGAGACGACGATGTCGGAGGAGAGATCAGTGACCGAAGACAGCCAGTTCTCAAGCTCGGTGTAGAAGCGCGTCTGGGCGCGGCCCGCCTGCAGGTCGAGGAAGCCGAGCACGAGCGAGCCGGACAGACCGAACAGCGAGGACGAGAAGGCCGTGCCCATGCCGGCCAGCGGCGCCGACAGCCCCTGCTTCAGCGAATCGAGCACAGCCGCGGCGTCACCGGTTCCGGGGTCTAGCGATTCGATGGTCTCGCGGATCGAGCCGATCGTGTTGAGCAGGCCCCAGAAGGTGCCGAGCAGGCCGAGGAACACCAGGAGGCCAACCAGATAGCGCGAGGTGTCGCGGCTTTCGTCGAGGCGCGTGGCGATGGAATCGAGCATGGTGCGCATCGAGGAGGTCGAAAAGGCTGTCGCGGAGGAGCGGCCGATCATCGCCTTCATCGGCGCCAGCAGCACCGGTTCTGTTGTCTCCGAGCCGGCACGGAAGGAGTTGACCCAGCGCACTTCGCGGAACAGCCGCCCGACCTGGGCGAAGGCGAGCAGGATACCGACCACGAGCACGCCGATGATCAGGCCGTTGAGCCCGGGATTGGTGACGAAAGCCGTCGAGATCTGGCGGGTCAGGATGGCGGCAATAAAGGCGACGATGGCCAGGAAGATGACCATGGTCAGCAGGAAGACCTGCGGACTCGACAATTTATGCGGATCGTAGATCAGAACGTCGGAGCGCCTGCCCATGCCGAAGGATCTGAGAAAAGCCATCCGTGCCCCGTTTCCGATGCTCTATTTGCCTTTACGCAATTCCGAACGGGAAACCGCTCACACTTTCCCTGGAATTGCTCCAGCGCCGCCGATCACGTAGTTCGCGACTCTAAACGGAATTGTGACCAAATTGAATGGCGCTTGGCAATATTGCCGTGAGGCCGGTGTGCCGCTCGTGCGATCGACGATCGAAACCCAGGTCAGAGCCGGTTGATGACCAGGCAGTCGACCATGGCCGCCAGATGCAGGCCGGCGCCGGTGACGACAAAGCCGTGCCACAGCGCGTTGTGGAAGCGCAGTCCCTTCCAGGCGAAGAAAATGACGCCGCAGGAATAGACGACGCCACCGGCGACGATGAGTACGATCGAGGTCGTCGGCAGCGTCTCGACGAGTGGCTTGACTAGGACGACGCCACTCCAGCCGATGGCGAGGTAGAAGACAACAGCCAGCCGGTCGAAACGGCCGGGAAAGAACACCTTGATGGCGATGCCCGTTGCGGCCGCGATCCAGACCAAAACGATCATCCAGCTTGCCAGCGGGGAGCCGTCGATCTGGGCCAGAAAAGGCGTGTAGGTGCCGGCGATGAGAAGGTAGATCGCGGCGTGATCGAAACGCCGCAGAACCCATTTAGCCGGGGAGGACACCGGCCACAGATTGTAGGCCAGCGACACCGACAGGACCGTAAGCAGCGAAACGACATAGAACGCGGCGGCGATGTATTCGCCCGGCCCGACCCGAAACGCCGCCAGCGCCAGCAGTGCCGAACCGGCCGCGATCGCCAACACGATGCCGACAGCATGGACGATACCGTCGGCGATCAACTCGGCGCGCGAATAGTGCCAGCGCCCGATGAACGGAATGTCGAGTTGCGGCGGTGTGTTGGTCATCAATCGTCCTGCGTCACCTTTAATCTGTAACCGCCGGACAGTATTTCAAGCTTTGGTTGCGGTTTTGCGACTGCGGCGGTTCAGCGCGGCGGAAGGCTTTAGCGGGGTGCGAGGGGCGTTTTCACCGTCTTCAGCAGCGCACGCTGGATGACCTCGTTGCCGGCGACCACCGAGCCGTTGTCGAGCATGTCCTGTCCACCGTCCATGTCCGAGACGAAACCACCGGCTTCGCGGATGAGCAGCAGGCCGGCGGCGATGTCCCAGGCCGACAGGCCGGTTTCCCAGAAGCCGTCCATGCGGCCGGCGGCGACATAGGCGAGATCGAGCGAGGCCGAGCCAAGCCGCCTGATGCCGGCGACTTCGGCCATGACGTTGCGCAGCTCGACCAGGAAATTGCCATGGTGGCCGCGTCCCAGATGCGGCATGCCGCAGCCGATCACCGTGTCGACCAGCTTGATGCGGCCGGCGACGCGCAACCGGCGGTCGTTCATGAAGGCGCCGCCGCCGCGCTCGGTCGTATAGAGCTCGTCCATGGCCGGATTGTAGATGACGCCGGCAACGATCTGGCCCTGGCGTTCCAGCGCGATCGAAACGGCAAAAAGCGGAATGCCATGCAGGAAATTGGTGGTGCCGTCGAGCGGGTCGACGATCCAGCGGTGCTGGCTGTCGTCGCCTTCCACCACGCCGCGCTCTTCCATCAGGAAACCGTAGCCCGGGCGCGCCTTCGACAGCTCGGCAAACAGAATGTCCTCGGCCTTGCGGTCGGCCTGGCTGACATAGTCGCCCGGGCCCTTCAGCGAGACCTGCAGGTTCTGGACCTCGCCGAAGTCGCGCGACAGCGATCGGCCGGCCTTCATTGCGGCCTGGACCATGACGTTGAGAAGGGCTGAGCGTGCCATAGTGTGTCTTCCTGTGCCCGCGCGTCAGTCGGCGCGGCGCACGTAAGTGATTTCGTTGGTGTCGACGATGATGCGTTCGCCGGCACCGATGAAGGGCGGCACCAGCACTCGGATGCCGTTCTCCAGCACTGCCGGCTTGTAAGAGGATGCCGCCGTCTGGCCCTTCACCACCGGATCGGCCTCGGTGATGGTCAAGGTCACATAGTCGGGCAGCGAGATGCCGATCGGCCTTTCCTCATAGAGCTGAACCGTGACCATCATGCCGTCCTGCAGGAAGGCGGCGCGGTCGCCGACGAAATCCTTGTTTAGTTCGAGCTGCTCGTAGCTTTGGGTGTCCATGAACACCAGCGCGTCGTCCTGCTCGTAGAGGAAGGAAAAATCCTTCAGGTCGAGGCGGATCTGCTCGACCGTCTCGGCCGAGCGGAAGCGCTCATTGAGCTTGGTGCCGTTGATGAGGTTCTTCAGTTCGACCTGGTTGTAGGCGCCGCCCTTGCCGGGCTTGACGGTGTTGGTCCTGACCGCGACCCACAGGCCGCCATCGTGCTCGATGACGTAGCCGGGACGGATTTCGTTGCCGTTGATCTTGGCCATGATGATGGGATCCGGAATGAGATTTTCGCCTGGACAAGCGATTTAGGGGCTCCCAAGACCACAAATCGCCCGGAGAGGCAAGGGACGCCGGATCGGCTCCAGCCGGCTGGCCGGCATCAGACCTCGATCTTGATGGCTTCGCCGACGGCCTTTGCAATGGCCTCCACAGCCTTCGCCAGCCGGTTGAGGTGCGGGGAGCGCAGTGCCACGAGCTGCAATGAAAGGTCTACATTTTCGATATCGACAAGCATGAGGCCGTCGGGAAGTCCGCGCGCCGCGAGCCGCAACGGCATGAGGCTGAGGCCGTGTCCCCGACGGACCCATTCCATCTGCATCGCCGGGTCCTGGATTTCCGCCGCCACGACGAACCGATGCCGTTCGCCGCTCAGACTGGAGAGGAGGCTCTGACGCGCGTCGCAGGGCTCGGGGCTAAGAACCCAAGGCATGCGAGTGTCCGTGACATGGGGTTCGGTGCCGCCAGCCTGGGCTATGACGCAGAGACGTTCGGTGCCGAGCGCGTCCGGGCCTTGATGATCGGCAGGTCGCAGAATGATCGCCATGTCGAGCTGACCGCGTTCGAACTGCTCGACCAACTCCGCGCTCCAGCCGGTCTTGAGCCGCAACGAAATTTTTGGAAACTCAGCGGCCGCGCCGGCGATAGCGCCGGCAACGCTTGCATCGGACAAGCCATGCGCCAGGCCGACACGCAGCACGCCTTGTGGCTCGGCGTCGGCGGCGAACGCTTTCAGAGCCTCGACCGAAGCCAGTATGGCCTTTGCGCGCGCCAGCACCTCCAATCCTGCCGCGGTCAGGCGTGGCGGCTTCTGCCGGCGATCGAGAAGCGTTGTCGCGAGCATGTCCTCCAGCCGCTGCATCTGCCGAGTGACGGCAGGCTGCGTCAGCGGCAGACGCTGCGCGACTTTCTGGATAGAACCTTCCTCGGCGAAGAGAACGAGCGTGCGCAATTCTTCCAGCATTCCGAAAATGCTCCAGGTGCATAATCACTCTGATTATTATGAATTTGAAATCACGACGCCGGCAAGCGATTTTCCTTTCGACGGATCTCGAAAAGGAAAGAGAAGACAATGCAAGCAATCGAATTGCAGGCGCCCGGCGGCATCGACAATCTCAGACTGGTCGAGCGGCCGATGACGGAACCGGGCCGCCAGGAGATGATCATCAAGGTCAAGGCAACCGCGCTCAACTACCGCGACGTGGAGATCGCCCGTGGCAGCTACCACACTGCCTTTGCCCTGCCGCTGATACCGCTTTCGGACGGCGTCGGCGAAGTGGTCGCGGTTGGCGCCGAAGTGACCCGCTTCAAGATCGGCGACCGCGTCTGCGGCACGTTCTGGCAGCGCTGGGTCGGCGGCAGTTTCGCCATGGCCGAACCGTCCTATCAGCGCGGCGGTCCCATCGATGGGCTGCTCAGCGCGTTCGCGCGGCTGGACGAACAGGCGGCCGTGCTCGCGCCGTCCCATCTGAGCGATGTCGAAGCGGCGACATTGCCTTGCCCCGCGGTCACGGCCTGGCACGCGCTGTTCACCGAAGGCCAGTTGAAGCCCGGCGAGACGGTGCTCAGCCTGGGCACTGGCGGCGTGTCGCTGTTTGCAGTGCAGTTCGCCGCGGCAGCCGGCGCACGGGTCATCGTCACGTCAAGCAGCGACGACAAGCTCACGCGGGCAAAGGCGCTTGGCGCGCATGACGGCATCAACTACCGCGACAATCCCGATTGGTCGTCGGCCGTGCTGGCGCTGACCGAAGGCCGAGGGGCCGACCACATTATCGAAGTCGGCGGACCACAAAGCTTCGAGCAATCGTTGAAGGCGGCGGCGCGTGGCGCCCAGATCAACGTCATCGGCTATCTCGGCGGCAGCGAGGGAGCGATCAATCCGCTCGACATCTTTCGCCGCCAGGTCACGGCACGCGGCATACCGGTCGGTTCGCGCGAATCCTTCGAGGCGATGAACCGGGCGCTCCTCGTGAACGGACTGCGGCCGGTGGTCGATCGGGTCTTTCCCTGGCTGGAGGCAGCAGAGGCCTACCGACACCTCGAGCACGGATCGCCCTTCGGCAAGGTCGTCCTCGATCACATGCAATAAATCGAGCAGCGGTCGTCAGGGCAGGCGATTTGCCTTCTGCAGGGCCTGCTTGGTCTGGTCGTCGCCCAGTCCTTGCAGGAAATCGTCCATGTCGGGATCGATGAGACCGGCGCGGCGGGCGACGATGTACCAGGCGCCGGCGAGCACGAGGTCCGGGTCGGTGCCGATGCCTTGCATATAGAGCTTTGCCAGGCGGTTCTGGGCGGCGACATTGCCGCCCTCGGCTGCCTGCTTCGTCCAGCCGAAAGCCGATTTCAGGTCGCGGGCGCCGCCGCGGCCCTCGATCATCCAGGCGGCGAGATCGATCTGCGCGGTGTCGTAGTTCTGCCGTGCGGCCTGCGCCAAAAAGCGCCTTGCCTGCACATCGTCGCGCGGCTTGCCGCCGACGCCGTTGGCGTAGATCTGGGACATGGCGTATTGCGCGTCGGCGAGGCCGGTCGCGGCAGCGCGCTCATAATAGGCGGCTGCCTTGGCCAGACCCGCCTCGCCGGGATCCTGCTGGACCAGCATCTGTGCGAAATTGAACTGCGCCAGCTGGTTGCCGGCTTCGGCGGCGGCCTGCATCAGCGCATAGGCCTCCTTCGTGTCCTTCTTCACGTAACGCCCATCGAGCAGCATCAGCGCGTACTGGAATTGCGATTCCGGCACGCCCTGCTCCGCGGCGCTAGCGTACCATTTCGCCGCTTCCGCCGCGTTCAACGGCACGCCAAGCCCACGCGACAGGATTTCGGCCACCAATGTCTGCGCGGCCGGGTCGCCATTCTGGGCGCGCACCAGCGCGAGGTTGTAGGCCGTCTTGTAGAGCCCGCGCTGGAAGGCGCCATAGGCCGCGTCCGCGGGCTTGGCCCCGAAACGGTCTGGATTGATGCTGTCGGCCGAGGGCAGGGGTGCGGGCTCCGCCGTGGTGGCGGGCTGCGGCAGCTGGTTTTCGATCGGCTTGTCGGTGTGCACACCGGCTTCAGGCTTGGGCTGCGGCAAGGGTATGGTTTCGGCGGCGGCGGCCTGGATCATGGCCGCTGCAAGCAAGGCCTGAAGGAGAAGCCTCACCGGAGCCACATCAGTCCTCGAAGCGCGGCGCGGTTTCGTCGAGCAGCGCGTTGGCCTGGCTTACCGCCGCTTGCGGATCGACGCCATCGGCGAAGACTGCGCTCGACAGCGCGACGAACTCGGCGCCGGTGGCGGCCACCTCCTCAATGGAGGCCAGATCGGATCCGGCCATGACGATGCAGGGGATCTGGATCATGTCGGCCCACCATCGCCCCAGCGACAGGTTGCGCGGATGCGGCTCGGGCTTGTTGTCATAGCCAAAGCGGCCGAAGAAGATGTAGTCGGGCCGCGTCTCGCCAAGCTCAAGCGCATCGTCACGTGTCTTGGCGCCGCCGGCGCCGACCATCATTTTCGCCTGGAAATGTTCGATCGTCTCGGCGAGTTCGGCCTTGGAAACCTCGACATGGATGCCGTCGGCTTGGACACGCCCCGCGATGCGGGTGTCGCCGGCGATGACGACCGCCACGCCCGCGGCCTGAGCCGCCGGCACGATCTGCTCGGCAAAAGCCTGGAAGGCGGCTTCGTCCATGCCGTTCTCGGGCAGGATCAGCGAAGCGACGTCGCCACCGTCGAATGCGGTGGCTGTACGGGCGGCCGGCACGCCGGGCGGCGCGATCAGCACGATGCGGCAGCGATTTGGGGGTGTGGCGTCGTTCATGGTTCTTCGATCCCGGATTTCGCCTATGCCGGGCGAAGATGGTTGGATTGCGGCATAGAGCAAACTGCCCGCTTTGAACAGGCGGACAGTCGGGATCGCGTTTCCAGACCGCCGGGCGGCCGGTGTGCTGCCCTACTTGACCGGCTCAGGGCTCGCGGCGGACGGTTTCGACTTCCACAAGGTCCAGCCGAGATTCATGCCGGCAGCCGCCGTCAGGATCAAAGCGGCGCCGACGATCTGGCTGAGATGCAACCGATGGCCGAAGGCGGTGACGTCGACCAGGATGGCAACGACCGGATAGATGAAGGACAGCGATCCCTGCAGATGCGTCGGCAGCTTCTGGATGGCGCCGTACATCAATATGTACATCAGGCCGGTGTGGACGATGCCGAGCGTCGCCAGCATGGCCCAGCTCCATGGGTCGGCGGGAAGATGCGAGAGACTGGCGAAGGGCGCCAGCATGACGACGCCGACGCAGACCTGGATCAACGCGATCAAATGCGGCGGCGTGCCCTTGAGCTTCTTGGTGACGACGGCCGCGACGGCCCAGAAGAAGGCCGCGGCCAGCGCCATCAGGATGCCGGCAAAATAGTTGGTGCCGACATCGCCGGCGTCAGGCGCGGCCTCGACGATCAACACCATCCCGGCGAAGGCAATCGTCAGCCATGTCAGCTTGGTCAGCGTCAGCCGCTCGGCGAAGAACAGCGCGCCGAAGCCGACCAGCATGAAGGGCTGGGTGTTGTAGACGGCGGTGGCGATCGAGATCGATGCGCGTGAGAAGGCGCTGAAGAGCAGAACCCAGTTGATGACGATGGCTGCGCCGCCAAGCGCAGCGAGGCCGATGATGCGCAAGGACAGCCTGTCGCGCAGCAGTCCGAGGCAAGCGCAGATGATCAGCAGCGTCATCGCGCCGAACGCGCAGCGCCAGAACACGACATCCATGATCGGCTGGCCGGACATGATGACGAACCATCCGATCGTGCCCAGGATCGCCATTGCGGCCGACATTTCGACCGTGCCGCGTACCGTATCGTTCATGATAAACCTCTGAGTCAGTTGAGGTGACATAATCTCATGCGGAGTGAGCACTTTCCATCTCGTGGAAAAGGCGATATGGGAAATCAGCCTAATTATATTAGGTGACTTTTGCGGATTGGTGAGAAATCTGAAATGCTTGACGATCTTGACCGAAGTCTCCTCGAAATCCTGGTGCGGGATGCACGGACCTCGCTGAAGGAACTGGCTGCCCAGGTCGGTCTGTCGTCGCCGAGCGTTTCGGAGCGGCTGCGGCGGCTCGAGGAGCGCGGCGTCATTCGGGCGTTCACCGTCGAGATCGATCCGCTGGCGCTCGGCTACACCTTGCAGGCGATCGTGCGCATCAAGCCTTTGCCGGGCAAGCTGCACATCGTCCAGAAGCTGATCGAGGAGATTGCCGAGTTCGGCGAATGCGACAAGGTGACGGGCGATGACTGTTTCGTCGCCCGGCTGTTCGTGCGCTCGATCGGCGACCTCGACGGCATTCTCGACCGCATCGCCGACAAGGCCGAGACCAGCACCGCCATCATCAAGGCGCAGCCGATCCGGCGGCGGCCGCCGCCGCTCGGCGCGCCATCAGCTTCATCGTCTTGATCAAAATGCGCTGCAAGCGATGAAGGCGCCGCTGGCCAAACGCGCCGCTGCTTGCATTTGCTGTCGCTCCGCTTGGAATTCTGGGCTATTCAGGCGCTGACGCGCTTTTCCCTCCAGACCAGTCCCTCCCCATGTCAGGCCTGCTTCTCGATCCGTGGTTCTACGCGGCCGCCATACCGGCGGTCATTCTGGTTGGCCTGTCCAAAGGCGGCTTCGGCGGTGCTGTCGGTTTCGTCGGCGTGCCGCTGATGGCGCTGACCATCCCGCCGGTGCAGGCGGCCGCCATCCTGCTGCCGATCCTGTGCCTGATGGACATCGTCTCTGTGTGGACGTGGTGGGGCGTTTACGACCGCAAGATGCTGGTCGACATGATGCCGGGCGCCGTCATTGGCATCGGCTTCGGCTGGCTGACGGCGGCACTCGTCACCGAGGAGGCGGTGCGGCTGATCGTCGGCGCCGTCGCCATCATTTTCGTGCTGCGCTGGCTCTATCTGCAATTCCGCCATGGCTCCGACCACGCCGCCGAACCCAACCGCGTGGCTGCCGCGATCTGGGGTGCGGTCGCCGGCTTCACGAGCTTCGTCGCCCATGTCGGTGGCCCGCCCTTCCAGGTCTATGCCTTGCCGATCCGCCTCGACCCCAAGGTCCTGTCAGGCACCGCCGCGATCTTCTTTGCCGCCACCAATGCGTTGAAGCTCATCCCCTATTTCGCGCTCGGCCAGTTCGACACCGCCAATCTGACGGCGTCCGCCGTGCTGATGCCGCTGGCGCCGCTGTCGACCATCGCCGGTGCCTGGCTGGTGCGGCGCATGCGGCCCGAGATTTTTTATCCGTTCACCTACGCGACCGTGGCGGTCGTGGCGCTGAAGCTTTTGTGGGACGGCATTGCCGGCCTGCTGTAACAGGCCGGCGGCTTTACTGCCGCATACACCTCACCGCCAGCGTCAGACGGCACTTTCCACCAGCCGGCGGCTTCCGCCGAAGGCCAGCGTGGCACCCGCCACCAGGACCAGGATCATCCCGGCGAGGATGCCGATGTCATGCGTTGTCGGCTTGAGCACCATGTCGGCGACGATCACCAGCATCACCGCATAGTCGAAGCGCGCCGCGCTCATCATGCGCTGGCCAATGGCAAGTACGGAAGGCGTGACGCCCTCCTTGGCGATCATGGCGCCCATGCGCTCGCCGGTCGGCTTGAAGATGAACATACCGATCGAGAAGGTCGTGGCGTAGCCTGCCAGGCCGATGATGATCCACAGGTCGGAGAAACCGACCCAGAAGATGCACATGACGAGGCCGAAGAGGAGTGTGAGCATCGACATCGGCGCGAAGAAAAGCCCACCCAGCTGCCCGCTGGCTCGCATCGCCTGAAGCTTGTCCTCGATATTGCCGGCGCGCTCGGCAAGCACACCGAGCAGGAACAGCACGAAGCCGCCGCCGACCCACAAAGTGGCCGAGACGATGTGGAGAAATTTGACGATCGAATACCAGTCCATCGGTTGCTCCTGGATATTTCCGGGTTTTCGCGGCGGAGCGGATATGCGCCGGCCGTCAGGGGAGCGGCCGTTTAGCGTGATGGCTGTTTCGGAACGATGTCGCGAAAAACAGTTTCTGTTTCGGTGGTTTTCGGTCGGCGCCGGTCCGAACAACAAGCCGATGCGCGGTTTCATTTTCTGCTATTGTCGGATGCGTCAGGGGAGCGCGACATCGTCTGGAAACACTGCCGATGCTAGTGCGCCGACGCCGGGAGCCCGGCGGCGGCGACAATCGCCTGACGATCAACCCATTCCCGAAAACGGGAAAAGGCAATTCGAGGGGACAAGCATGCAAGGGGTAGCACGGAATTTCTTCACACTGGCCATCATCTATGCGCTGTGCGGGATGGCGCTCGGCATCCACATGGCGATCAGCGAAGACCATGGCCAGATGCCGACCCACGCCCATATCATGGTGGCCGGCTGGCTGATGTCGGCGGTCTTCGCCTTCTTCTATCACCTGTTTCCAACCGTCGGGCAAAAGACGATCGCCGTCGTTCACTTCTGGCTGACCGCGATCAGCGGCATCGGACTCATGATCGGCCTCTTCATTCTGCTTGCCGGCACGCCGGCAATCGAACCCCTGCTGGGAATCGCCTCGATCGGCTTCTATGCAGGCATGCTGCTATTTGCCTTCATCGCGCTGCCGGTGGTCTGGAAAAGGGCCTGAACTGATGGCCGGCCGAGGTCTCGAGACTGTGCTGTTACGGCACAGGAATGGGGCGTTCAGTCAAAAAACATCGGCGCCGTTAAAGGTTCATTAAGCTTTACAGGCGTTTACTATGCGCATCCAGTGATCTGGATTCTTACCGAGTGGTTGGAGCCACTTTGTTTGACGCCTCCCTGTTAAACTCCTGAGAGCCGCCTTATCCGCGGCTCTTTTTTTGTCCGCATTCCGGTGGCACGCCGGGCGTCGGTCCGCTGTTAACCTTCTGTTAAACATGTGCTTGCCTTCACCCCCGGCGAAGCGCATTTTCAAGCTTCAGTTATATAGGGTGCCGGGTGTATCGGCAGTGAACCGAATCGGCCGGTTGCAAGTGCAGGGGCGTAGCAATGAACGAGCCTTCGAAGGGCAGTGCGAAAACCGTTAAACTGGCGGAGCGTCGGGTTTTTTCGCATTCCTTCAAACCGCTTTACCAGGAAGGCATGGGGCTGGTCGAACAGGCGGCTGAATATCTCGACGGCAAGGGCCGGGCCGAGGCCAAGAAACTGTCGCGGCTGGCGGCCACGCTCTACGCGGCCGAATCGATGCGGCTGACGACCAGGCTGATGCAGGTTGCCTCCTGGCTGCTTTTGCAGCGCGCGGCCAATTCCGGCGAAATGACCCGCGACCAGGTCGCTTCGGAAAAATCCAAGGTGCGCCTCGATACCGCTTCCGCGCATGACGAAGCCGCCGGCTGGGCCGAACTGCCCGAGGATTTTCTCGACCTCGTCAACCGCTCGCTTCGCCTGCAGGCGCTGGTGCGCCGCATGGACGACGAGATCTACGGCGCCGGCGCCGTGGTCGACATGCAGCCGATGGGCCGCCGGCCCAATCCGGTTTCGGACCAGATCAGCCTGCTCAACACCGCTTTCGCCCGCAACTGAGCGGCTTCGGAATATTTCCCGGCTCGATAGGGTTCTGTTTCCGGTTTGTTCACATTTCGCTGGCATCGCTGTCCGCCCAGGGGGTAAAGTGACGGCATGGGGGAAGCGATTCGCATCATCGGTATCGATCCGGGGCTCAGGCGCACCGGATGGGGCATCGTCGAGAGCCTCGGCAATTCCTTGCGCTTCGTCGCGTCCGGCACCGTGCGCTCCGAGGACAAGGCGGCGCTGGCGACACGGCTCTGCCAATTGCATGACGGACTCGCCGAAGTCCTGCATGCGGCAATGCCGCATGAGGCGGCCGTCGAACAGACCTTCGTCAACAAGGACGCCGTGGCGACGCTGAAGCTCGGCCAGGCGCGCGGCATCGCCATGCTGGTGCCGGCGCGCGCTGGCCTGGTCGTTGCCGAATATGCGCCCAATGCGGTGAAGAAGGCGGTCATCGGCGTCGGCCATGGCGACAAGAAGCAGATCCACATGATGGTGAAGGTGCTGCTGCCCAAGGCGACCTTCGACACCGAACATGCCGCCGACGCGCTGGCCATCGCGATTTGCCATGCGCATCACCGCCAGAGCGCCGCCTATCGCATGGCGCTTGCCGGCTAGGGATGTTCTTGACTTGTTCACATAGTTGGAATATTTCTTACTTGTAAGAAAGGCGTGTTTGATGCGTGTGACGAGCAAGGGCCAGGTGACAATCCCACGGGATCTGCGGGAGACATTTGGGATTGGCGCCAACAGCGAAGTCATTTTCGGCATTGAGGGCGGCAAGATCACGATCACGCCGAAGCATGACAAGGGGCGGCTGGCTGACCGCGAAAGACTAGATCGTTTTCTTGCCGCGCTCGATCGGCTTGAGGGCAGCGGCGATCAAACAATGAATGCCGATGCCGTCATGGCTTTGACCCGGGATCGCTGATCTTGGCGACGCTTGTGGACACCAATGTACTTATCGATGTGGCCGTTCGCGATCCCGCCTGGTCAAAGTGGTCGTGGTCCAAAATGGTGTCTGCTCTTGAGCGGGGCAGCCTGGTCATCAATCAGATCATCTACGCCGAGTTTTCGATGCGCTATGAGGCGATAGACGACGTCGATGATGCCTTGCCTGAAGATGAGTTCCGGCGCGAAAGTCTCCCGTTCGAAGCGGCCTTTGCGGCGGCGAGAGCGTTCTCTGTCTATCGGCGATTGGGCGGACCTCGAGAGAAGGTGATGCCCGATTTCCTGATAGGAGCCCATGCCGCCATCCGAGGCTATCCCATTCTTACTCGCGATCCCGCAGGTTTCAGAAAGTACTTTCCAGATGTCGAGCTCATTACGCCCGATACTCATCCCTAACGGGGGCTGCGTCCAATGATCGGCAAGCTCAAGGGCACGTTGGACGAGATCGACGAGGATCATTGCCTCGTCGACATTCATGGCGTTGGCTATGTCGCCTATTGCTCGGCGCGCACGCTGGCCGCGCTGCCGTCGCCCGGCGAGGCGGTGGTGTTGTTCATCGAGACTTATGTGCGCGAGGACATGCTGCGCCTCTACGGCTTCCAGTCGCAGCTTGAGCGCGAGTGGTTTCGATTGCTGATGAACAATGTGCCGGGTGTCGGCGCCAAGGTGGCGCTGGCCATCCTGTCGACGCTGGCGCCGGCCGACCTCGCCAACGCGATTGCGTTGCGCGACATCGCCATGGTTTCCCGCGCGCCTGGCGTCGGCAAGAAGGTGGCCGAGCGCATCGTCACCGAATTGAAGAACAAGGCGCCGGCCTATGCGGGCGCCGCCTCCGGCACCATCGGCCTGAAGCAGGAGCTGGGCGAAGGCGTGGCCCCGGCGCCAATCACCGACGCGGTCTCGGCGCTGGTCAATCTCGGCTATTCGCGCGACACCGCCGCCAATGCGGTGGCGGCGGCGCTGAAGACCGCAGGCGAGGACGCCGATGCACCGAAGTTGATCCGCTTCGGGCTGAAGGAACTCGCGCGGTGAGGGCTCGCTTGTCCGTTTCCCTGCCATATGCAAGGAAGACAGCATGAGCCTGTCGCCCCGCCTGATCGCTCCCGAAAAACGCAGCGAGGATGCCGAGCAGACCTTGCGGCCGCAGACGCTTGCCGACTTCGTCGGCCAGGCGGCGGTGCGGGCCAATCTCAAAGTGTTCATCGAGGCCGCCAAGGGGCGCAACGAGGCGCTCGACCATGTGCTGTTCGTCGGGCCGCCCGGGCTGGGCAAGACGACGCTGGCGCAGATCATGGCGCGCGAACTCGGCGTCAATTTCCGCTCGACTTCCGGGCCGGTCATCGCGAAGGCCGGAGATCTCGCCGCGCTGCTCACCAATCTCGAAGAAGGCGACGTGCTGTTCATCGACGAAATCCACCGGCTGAACCCGGCGGTGGAGGAAATCCTCTATCCGGCGATGGAGGATTTCCAGCTCGACCTGATCATCGGCGAGGGACCAGCGGCGCGCTCGGTCAAGATCGACCTTGCCCGCTTCACGCTCGTCGCCGCCACCACGCGGCTTGGCCTGCTGACCAATCCGCTGCGCGACCGGTTCGGCATTCCGGTGCGGCTCAATTTCTACACGGTCGAGGAACTGGAACAGATCGTGCGGCGTGGTGCCCGCATCCTGCAAATGCCGCTCGGCGACGACGGCGCGCTGGAGATCGCGCGGCGTGCGCGCGGCACGCCGCGCATCGCCGGCCGGCTGTTGCGCCGCGTGCGCGATTTCGCCTCGGTCGCTGGCGACGGCCATGTCGACCGTCTCATCGCCGACGAGGCGCTGACCCGGCTCGAGGTCGACGCGCTCGGCCTCGACGCGCTCGACCGTCGCTATCTCTCTATGATCGCCCGCAATTTCGGCGGCGGGCCGGTCGGCATCGAGACCATCGCCGCCGGCCTGTCCGAGCCGCGCGACGCCATCGAGGACATCATCGAACCCTATCTGATCCAGCAGGGCTTCATCCAGCGCACGCCGCGCGGACGCATGCTGACGGCCAATGCCTGGCGCCATCTCGGCCTCGATGCGCCGAAGGACTTGGCGCAGCAGCAGATCAACCTGTTCCAGGAAGAATAGCCGCCAAGCGATCAGGCGGGGGTTCCCGGACCAATGATCAAGCATCCGTGAACGGTTTGCGCAAAATCTGCTCGTCTTTGCCGATTTGCCGGCGCAATCCTGGATTTTATCGGCGCTGTCTCGCGGCATGCCGCCGCGATCCACGTGCCGGGGCCAAAGAATGATAACCAGACGCGGGTTCCTGCGCTTCATCGGCGGGTCATTCCTGACGGCCGCCGCGCTCGGCGCCTATGCGGTCGGCATCGAGCCGATGCTGCTGACGCATGTGAAGCGCTATGCGCTGACGCCGCCGCATTGGCCTGATGGCCTGAAGCTGAGGGTTGTCGCGCTCGCCGATATCCATGCCTGCCGGCCTTGGATGACGCAGGAGCATATTGCCTCGCTCTGCGAAGACGCGAATGCGCTACAGCCGGACCTGATCGTGCTGTTGGGTGACTATATTGCGGGCATGCCCCTGGTGACGGGGCCGGTGACGCCATCGCAATGGGCCTCCGCCCTGTCGGGCCTCAAGGCGCCGCTCGGCGTGCTGTCGATCCTCGGCAATCATGATTGGTGGAGCGACGGCTTCGCGCAGCGCGCCGGGACCGGCCCGACCATCGCGCGCAAGGCGCTCGAGAAGGTCGGTATCCCGGTGCTGGAGAACGATGTCGTGCGCCTGGAGAAGGATGGCCATGGCGTCTGGATCGCCGGCCTGGCCGACCAGCTGGCGCTGCTGCCGGCCAGGAGGGGCGACGACTGCAAGGGGTTCGACGATCTCGACGGCACGCTGGCCAAGGTTAGCGATACCGCACCGATCATCCTGCTTGCCCATGAGCCCGACATTTTTCCGACCGTGCCGTGGCGGGTTTCGCTGACCCTGTCGGGCCACACCCATGGCGGGCAGGTGCGGCTGTTCGGCTACTCGCCTGTCGTGCCGTCGCGTTTCGGCAATCGCTTTGCCTATGGCCATGTCGTCGAGAATGACCGGAACCTGATCGTCTCGGGCGGGCTCGGCTTCAGCATCATGCCGGTGCGTTTCGGCGTGCGGCCGGAGATCCTGCAGATCGACCTCGGCTGATCTGAAAGTAGCTCTCAGTGAAGCGAGCGGATCACGTCCATCACATCCGGCTCGGCCTTGTCGCCATTGAAGGCATCGACGATGCCGAAGGCGCCGCCATAGCTCCATACCGACCATGAGAAACCATGCGCCTCGGCGCGCGCGATCATGTCCTTGACGTAGGCGGCGCGGTATTCGGCCGGCATCACATAGGCATTGCCGTATTCCTGGCGGATCATGCCGAACTCGCCCAATGTGATGTTTTCCGGCTTGATGCCGTTGGTCTTCGCCCATGCCTCGACCCTGTTGAACGGCGCGTCCATCAGGCCAAGCAGCTTGTCGGGACTATCCATGCTGGCGACCTGCTCGTCGAGATAGGCCAGCAGGCCACTCTGCCGCGTCCACGGCGCCTCGGCCTTGATCCGGGCGCGGATGGTGTCGAGTGTCACGTCGAGCTGCGCCTTCGGCACTGATGTCAGCGGGTAGGGCAGCCCGGTCACGTAGGGGATAAAATCGCCGGCCCAGGTCGCGCCCTGGTGGGTCAGCAGGAATGGATCGTAGGAGTGAAAGGTCCAGATAACGTTGTCGTCGGGGATCGCCTTCGGGTCGATCTTCTGCAGGGACGAGGCGGCGGAGTAGCAGGCGCCGGTCAGCACCAGCGTCAGCTTCGTCGCCGACGATCGCGCCGCGGCGAACAATTTGCGCTGGCGGTCCGGCCACAGGCTGGTGCCGTCGCTGTCGCAATCGACGATCGGTTCGTTCATCAGTTCGAACGCGACTTGTTTGGGGTCCTCGCCGGCCAGGGTGCGGGCCATCTTGCGCACCATGTCGACGTAGCGGTCGAAGGTCCGCGGATCGTCCATCACCTCGGCCATGCCGATCCTGCGGCTGCCGCCGGCCGGGATCAGGTGCATGTCGACGATCACCTTTAGCCCGGCGCGGTTGATCATGCGCACTGAATCCAGCACGCTGGCATAGAGGTCGTCGCGCAGGGCCTCGGTCTGGTCAGACAGGAAGGGCGAGGGGTCGACAGGCATGCGCAGGAAATCGAAACCTGCTTCCTTGAGCGCCTTGAGATCACCGTCTTTGAGGAATTTGCGCCATTCCGGATAGGGCAGGATGGCCTTGGCGTCGCCCCACTGATCCTCACCGGGCCAGGTGACCCATTGGTCAAGATTGAGGCCGCGCTTCATTGTAAAAGTCGCTGCCTGACTAGGTAGCGCCAAAGCCACCAGCACAAGTAGCGCCGCCATCAAACTCTTGATCATCGCCGTCAACAGTGCCATCCGATGTCATGTCAAGCGCGGAACTGGTGCCTCGCCGCGACTGAAAAAGGAAGCGCAATGGACGATCATGGTGAATCGGCGACGTTGCTGGCCGGGCTTTCCGGCGCGCTGACGGCGTTCGGGCACCGGCTGATGGCGCGGGTCTATTATGCCGACACCGATTTCTCCGGCGTCGTCTACCACGCGCGCTATCTCGAATTCCTCGAGCGCGGCCGCTCCGATTATCTCAGGCTCACCGGCGTACACCACACGGAACTCGCCGACGGCAAGCACGGCGAGAAGATCGTCTGGGTGGTGCGCCGCATGGAGATCGATTTCCGCAGCCCTGCCCGCATCGACGACATCCTGACCGTCGACACCCGCACCGACAGCATTTCCGGCGCGCGCATTTTCATGGCCCAGCAGCTCAAGCGCGGCGACGAGGTGTTGGTCGAGGCCAAGGTCGAGGCGGCGATCATCGGCGAGAATGGCCGGCCGAGGCGTTTTCCCAGGGAATGGGTCGCGGCATTCATGCCCAAGTCTGGTGCTTCGGCTGATTGAACGGATTTGCCCGACAGCGGAGCTTGCGCGCATCCGGGAATAGTATGACAGTGTCATACATTGTGCTATAGGGGGTAGGACAAGGAAGACATCGCCATGAGAACCAGCAAACCCATAAGCGTGACGCTTGGACGCCAGCAAAGCAGCCTGGATGCCCGCCTGGCGTCCGGAGCATATGATTCCGCGAGCGAAGTCATGCGTGCCGCGCTTCGCGCTCTTGACCGCGAGGAGCAGGTCATCACCGCCATCATGCGAGCCAAGGTGCAGGAAGCTCTAGACGATCCGCGCCCGGATATCCCGGCCGAGGACGTGTTCAAGGCATTGCGAGAGCACCATGCAGACCGCATGAAGGTCGCCAAGCGTGACACATAAGGTCGTTTTCAGACCTTCGGCGCGGTCCGACCTCTTTGCCACCTACAATTACATCGAACAGGAAAGCGGTGCCGCGCGTGCCGGCACCTATATCGACCGCATCGAGGCGGCGTGCATGGCGCTATCGACGTTCCCGGAACGCGGCTCCGTTCGCGACGCCGTCGGCCCCGGAGTCCGCGTCGTTGGCTTTGAACGTCGTGCGTCGATCCTGTTCCGGGTCGACGCAGAGCAGGTGCTCATCCTGCGTGGCCTCTATGGCGGGCAGGACTACCCTCACCACGTGGACGAGACGGATTCCTGGCCTGCGGAAGCGCGTCGGTCCCGCTACCAGGCGCGGCAATGCGCCGCGCCTTATTTACTAACTCATCCTTAACCATAACGGTTCATGAAGAGATTGGTGAAGATTGACGCCATCCAGCGCCTTCCTTTCACCAATATTTGCCCCGAAAAGGCCGCTAACGGCACGGTTTGGGGCGTCCGGTAGCTTCGTGCGAACCGACCACAAGGGATGCCAGGGGCCAGCCGCCAGCTTCGCCCGGAAAATCTTAAGGACGTAACGATGGAAAATATCGCACTCGCCGAACCGGGCGCGCAATTGTCGATTTGGGCGCTGTTCATGCAGGCCAGCTGGGTGGTCAAGCTGGTCATGATCGGGCTGCTCTGCGCCTCGGTGTGGACCTGGGCGATCATCATCGACAAGCTGGTCGCCTATGGCCGCATGCGGCTGGCGCTGAACCGCTTCGAGCAGGTCTTCTGGTCCGGACAGTCGCTGGAAGAGCTCTACCGCACGCTCGCCGACCGCAAAACCTCAGGCATGGGCGCCATTTTCGTCGCCGCCATGCGTGAGTGGAAGAAGAGTTTTGAGAAGGGCGCCAAGACGCCGCTCGGGCTGCAGACCCGCATCGACAAGGCGATGGACCTGGCGCTGACCCGCGAGATGGAGAAGCTGGAGGGGCGTCTCGGTTTCCTCGCCACCACCGGTTCGGCGGCCCCCTTCATCGGCCTGTTCGGCACGGTCATCGGTATCATGACCTCGTTCCAGGCCATTGCCGGCTCCAAGAACACCAGTCTCGCGGTGGTTGCGCCCGGTATCGCCGAGGCGTTGCTGGCGACGGCCATCGGCCTGCTCGCCGCCATCCCGGCGGTCATCGCCTACAACAAGCTGTCATCGGATGCGAGCAAGATCGCTGTGCGCATGGAAGGGTTCTCCGACGAGTTCTCCGCCATACTCTCGCGCCAAATCGATGAAAAAGTCGCGCCGAAGGCCTGAGGAGTAGCTGATGGGTATGTCCGTAGGCATGGTGGGACGCGGCGGGCGCGGCCACAGGCGGCGCGGCCGTCACCATGCGCTGATGTCCGAAATCAACGTCACGCCGATGGTCGACGTGATGCTGGTGCTGCTGATCATCTTCATGGTCGCGGCACCGATGTTGACGGTCGGCGTGCCGATCGACCTGCCGGACACGCAGGCCAAGGCGATGAACGCCGACACGCAGCCGATCACCGTCTCGATCGATGCCACGGGCAAGATCTTCCTGCAGGAAACCGAGATCCCGATCGAGGAGCTGGTGGCCAAGCTGCAGGCGATCTCGAAGACCGGCTACGAGGAGCGCATCTTCATCCGTGGTGACAAGTCCACCGACTACGGCACGGCGATGAAGGTGATGGCCCGCATTTCGGCCGCTGGCTACAAGAACATCGGCCTGGTTTCGCTGCAGGAACAGGATCAATAGACGCGAGATGAAGACCGGCCTCACCACATCGGTGATACTGCATACGGCGGTGCTGGCCTTCGGCCTGTTCACCCTGTCGGCGCCGGCCGCGCTTCCGTCCGCCGATGTCGAGTCCGTCGCGGTCGACATCGTGCCGATGGAAGCCATTGCGCAGACGCTGCAGGGCGACAAGAAGGCCGTGATGCATGAGAAGCCGGCGCCGCTGCCGACGCAGCGTCCGGATATCGTGCCGGCTTCGCAGAAGGTTGGCGAGAACAGCGTCGATACCGACAAGCCGATAACGCCGGAGGCTAAGCCGAAACCGGTCGACACGACCTCGGCCCCGCCGCCAGCGCCGACTCCCAAAGAAAAGCCGAAGACCGAGGACGTGCCTAAGCCGCAGGAAAAGCCCAAACCCATTCCGGCGACGGAAGTGGCGCCTGCGCCGACGCCCAAGGAAGAGGTCAAGCCCGAGCCGGTCAAGCAGACCGAGCCCAAGCCGACGCCGGCCAAGCCGGCGCCGACCCCGCCGCCGCAGGACAAGACCGCCGCGATCGATCCGACGCCCGAGGTCAAGCCGGATGCTGTCGCCGAGGCCATAGCCAAGGATCCGCCGACCGAAGAGACGCAGTTGCCGAGCTCGGCGCCCGCACCGGAAGCGCGGCCGAAGCCGCAGCCGGCACAGGCGGAAAGCGCCAAGGCGCCGGAACGCAAGGACGCCGACAAGCCGGTCAAGGAAGCGTCGTCGAAGCCGAAGTCCGACGACAAGCAGTTCAACGCCGCCGAGATTTCCGCTCTTCTCGACAAGCAGAAGCCGTCGGGCGGTGGCGCCAAACGCTCGACCCAGCAGGCGTCGCTCGGCGGTGACAAGGATCAGGGCCAGAAGCTTTCGAAGTCGGAGCAGGGCGCCCTGGAAAGCCAGTTGGGCGGTTGCTGGACCTTGCCGGTCGGGCTGGAAGGTTCAGAGAATTTCGTCGTCGTCGTGCGCTTCAACCTGGACAACTCCGGCAAGCTCGACGGACGCCCGTCCGTCGAAAAGTCGAGCGGCAACCGGCAGTTCGATGAAAGCGCGGTTCGCGCGGTTCAGAAATGCGACGTGGCCGGCCTGCAGGTTCCTGCCGGCAAGCAGGACATCTGGAACGACATCCGGGTCACTTTCGATCCAAGGGAGATGCTCGGCCTTTAGGCCTGGCGTCCACCAATCAAAGAAGAGAAGCGAGAAGATATGAGATCTTTCCTCAAGCCGCTCCTGACGATTGCAGCCATGGCGCTGGGCATGACGGCCGTAGTCCCCATGCCGGCATGGGCGCTCGTCGAGCTCAACGTCAACAAGGGCAATGTCGAGCCGCTGCCGATCGCCATCACGGATTTCCAGGGTGGCGATGCGCTCGGCGCGCAGATATCCCAGATCGTCACGGCTGACCTCAAGCGCTCCGGTCTGTTCGCGCCGATCGACAAGAGCGCCTTCATCGAAAAGATAACGAACCCGGACGCCGCCCCTCGCTTCGACGACTGGAAGGTGATCAACGCGCAGGCGCTGGTCACCGGCAGCGTCAGCAAGGAGGCCGATGGGCGCATCCGCGCGCAGTATCGGCTTTGGGATACGTTTGCCGGCCAGCAGATGGCCGGCGAGCAGTTCTTCGCCAACGACGCCAACCAGCGCCGTGTCGCCCACATCATCGCCGACGCCATCTATGAGCGGCTGACCGGCGAGAAGGGCTATTTCGACACGCGCGTGGTGTTCATCGACGAGTCCGGCGCCAAGAACGCGCGCAAGAAGCGCCTTGCCATCATGGACCAGGACGGCGCCAACGTCCGCTATCTCTCGGATGGCCGTTCGATCGTGCTGACGCCGCGTTTCTCGCCGAACCGGCAGGAAATCACCTACATGTCGTATGAAAGCGGCCAGCCGCGGGTCTATCTCCTGCAGATCGAGACCGGGCAGCGCGAACTGGTGGGCAATTTCCCCGGGATGACGTTTGCGCCGCGCTTCTCGCCCGACGGCCAGAAGGTGATTATGAGCCTGCTGCGCGACGACGGCAATTCCAACATCTTCGCTATGGATTTGCGCAGCCGCTCGACGACGCGGCTGACCAACTCGACCGCCATCGACACCTCACCCTCCTATTCGCCCGACGGCAGCAAGGTGGTGTTCACCTCCGACCGCGGCGGCCGTGCGCAAATCTATGTCATGGGCGCCGACGGCTCGGGCCAGACCCGCATCTCCTTCGGCGATGGCGTCTATTCGACGCCGGTGTGGTCGCCGCGCGGTGACCTCATCGCCTTCACCAAGCAGACTGGCGGCGAATTCCAGATCGGCGTCATGAAGACCGACGGCTCCGGCGAGCGCATCCTGTCCTCCGGCTTCCAGCAGGAAGGACCGACCTGGGCACCGAATGGCCGCGTCTTGATGTTCTTCCGCGACTCCAATGGCGGCCCAAAGCTGGTTTCGGTCGACCTCACCGGCCGTAACGAGCAGCCAATCCCGACCTCGAATTTCGCGTCCGACCCGGCCTGGTCGCCGCTTCTTGAATAGGAATTGAAGAACTGACGAGCTGAGGAACTGAGGAATGGAGAAGCCGGGGCGCTTCGTCGAGCGTGCGCGAGACTTAGAAGTCTACAAGCGCGCTTACTCAGCTTCTCTCGAGGTGCATCAAGCCACTCTTGGTTTTCCGAAAATTGAGCAGTATGCACTGGCTGATCAGTTGCGCCGCTGGAGTAAAGCGATCTGCGCCAATCTGGCTGAAGGATTTGCCAAACAGAGCCACTCCAAAGCCGAATTTGCTCGTTTCGTTTCGATGGCGATCGGGTCATGCAGCGAAGTGGAGACGTGGATATCCTACGCGTTCGATCTTCAATACATCACGCCGTCCCAACTCGACGCTTGGCGACAATCCTATGCCCAAATCCATGGGATGCTCGTGAGCCTTAGAGAGAGGCTGACCTGAACCCTTTCTTCAATTCCTCAGTTCTTCAGTTCCTCAATTCCCTCTTTCTTTCATGTTTTGGCCGCATTTCCGCCTAGGGTCCGCGCCAACTGTGGCTTCATGCCAAACGGCTGCGGACGGGCAGCTAAACCAAATTTTAACCGTGTTTCTTGAATGCCGGTTAACCCAAACGTGGTTACTGGGTGATCAACGAAATCACTCGAATACGATCACTCGAAATACGAAGGAGAGGCGGCATGGGCCGTATCGCAGCACTTACCAGAAACCCGGTCATGATCGCGCTGGTGGCGATGCTCGCCATCGCCGGTTGCGCCTCGAAGAAGACACCGAACAATGCCGCTGACCTTGGCCTCAATGGCGCGGGTGCTGCAACGCCCGGTTCGGCGCAGGACTTCACCGTCAATATCGGCGACCGCATCTTCTTCGACACGGACTCGACCTCGATCCGGGCTGACGCACAGCAGACGCTTTCGCGTCAGGCGCAGTGGCTGAACCAGTACAAGCAGTATGCCATCGTCGTTGAAGGTCATGCCGACGAGCGCGGCACGCGCGAATACAATCTGGCGCTCGGTGCCCGCCGTGCAGCCGCCACCCGCGACTTCCTGGTCTCCAAGGGCGTCGCCTCCAGCCGCCTGAAGACCATTTCCTACGGCAAGGAACGTCCGGTCGCTGTCTGCGACGACATCTCCTGCTGGTCGCAGAACCGCCGCGCCGTCACCACGCTCAGCGGCGCCGGTTCCTAATCGGCAAAAATACAACACAGCTTCGCGAAAGGCGGCCTCCGGGCCGCCTTTTTCATATCCGGATGCTCGAAACAAAATTTGGCCGAAGTCTCGCGCCCTGCTATGAGCCGAGGGCGCTTGGCTGGTCCTACTCTGGTTGGAAGGCGCGAAACAGACCAACGACACACGGCGAGAGGCACATGCATTTGAGATCGGTTCTGAGCGGCACGCTTGCGCTGCTGCTCCTTTCAGGCGTCACAGCCCCGGCTAGTGGCTTGGGGGCTAGCGGCACGGGGCAATCAACCGACAGCGGGTTTTCCTTCCATCTGCCCAGCATCGAATTGCCGAAGCTTTTCGGTGAAAAGAAGAAGCCGGATCAGGTTCAGATGGTGCAGTCCGATCCTACTGCCGTCACCAGCCTGGAAGACCAGCTGCGGCAGATGAACGGCAAGATCGAGGAACTCAATTTCCAGGTCCTGCAGATGCAGGAGCAAATCCGCAAGCAGCAGGAAGACAACGAGTTCCGCTTCCAGCAGCTGGAAGGCGGCTCGCAGGGCGGACAGACACCGGCGGCACCGAAGAAGAAGTCCGACGCAACCACCGACACCAACACAGACGTGGCTGCGGCCCCGGCAACCCAGGCGCCGGCCGATGCCGGCGCCGCGCCCGGCAGCGATCAGTCGACGGGCGGCAAGACGGTCGAGGATGTTATCGTCGAATCACCCGAAGGCGATCCTGGCAAGGTGATCCCCGGCACGGGAGCACCGGAAAAGACCTTTGGTTCGATCACCGTCGACAAGAACGGCAATGTGATCGATGCCGGCGGTAACACCCAGTCAACCGCGCCGACGCAAGACGCGGCCCCGGCCACCAAGGCACCGGCCAAGGCCGGCAAGTCCGAGGGCACGGTCGTCGCGGCGCTGCCTTCCACCAAGGACCCGGAAGAACTCTACCGCAATTCCTATCAGTTCATCCTGTCGGGCGATTACAGCACCGCCGAACAGGGTTTCCGCGATCATATCTCCCGCTTCCCCAAGGATGCCAAGACGGCGGACGCGCATTACTGGCTGGGTGAATCGCTGCTTGGCCAGCAGAAATACCGCGACGCGGCCGAGGTCTTCCTTGCCGCCAGCAAGGACTACCCGAAGGCCAAGAAGGCGCCCGACATGCTTTTGAAGCTCGGCGTGTCGCTGGTCGGTCTCAAGCAGCACGACGTCGCCTGCGCCACCTTCAGCGAAGTCGGCAAGCGCTACCCCGATATTTCCAATGCGCTCAAGGAACGCGTCAAGCAGGAGAAGGCCCTGGCTGCGTGCTGATCTTTCTCCCGCATGTCTTATTCCCAAAACCGGGACCACTTTTGGTCGACATGCGTTGATGCTCGAAACCGAGCCTGATCTTTCGACCAGACTTTTTTCGCATATCGATTTTACCCACGGCGCCGTTGCGGCCGTGTCCGGCGGCAGCGACTCGACCGCCCTGCTTCTCCTTCTCAAACAACATCTCGACCGAACCGCGCCGTCCGCGAAGCTGCTGGCTGCGACGGTCGACCATGGCTTACGGCAGGGCTCGGCAGCCGAGGCGCAAGCTGTAGCGAAGCTTTGCCTGGAGCGCGGCATCGCCCACCGCACTCTGGTCTGGACCGGAAGCAAACCATCGACCGGTCTGCCGGCGGCGGCGCGGGAAGCGCGCTATCGGCTGTTGGCCGAGGCGGCGCGCGCGGAAGGTATCGGCCTGATCGCCACCGGCCATACCGCCGACGACCAGGCCGAGACGGTGCTGATGCGGCAGGCGCGGGATGAGGGCCGAGAGTTTGCCGACATGGCTGGCCGTGGGCTTGCCGGCATGGCGCCGGCCACCCTCTATGACTGGCGCGAGTGGATCGTTCGCCCGCTTCTGGGCACACGGCGCTCGGCGCTTCGCGATTTCTTGCGGCGTGAGCATGTCGGCTGGGCCGATGATCCGACCAATATCGACGAGGCCTTCGAGCGGCCGCGCGTGCGCGCCGCTCTTGCCGGCGAAACTGTCGGGCGCATCGAGGATGTGCTGCTGCTAGCCGGCCAGGCCGCCGTCGAACGCAGGCAGCTTGGCGCCGGCGCCGCCGATCTGATCGATCGCTTCGCCAGCCAGCCAGCCATCGGGCTCAGTCGCCTCGATCCTGCTCTGCTGACCGTGGACGACAATCGGGCGGCCATCTACGCGTTGCGTATCCTGCTGGCCACCGCCGGGGGCGTTGCTTTTCTGCCGGACCAGGCGCGCAGCGAGGCGCTGTTCGGCCGGCTGAAGGCCGGATTTCTTTGCGCCACATTGTCGCGGACCGTGGTCGATTTCCGGCGTGCCGGCATCTTCCTGCGCCGCGAGGCGAGGGGTTTGCCGCAGGCAGCCACTGTCACCGACAACACCATCTGGGATGGCCGCCGCCACATCACATTGAACGACAGGTCAGACGCATTGTTGATCGCCCCGTTGGGTTCGGCAGCAGCGAAGCGGCTGGCGATCGATGATGGAGAAACCCCGGCAAGCCTGATGCGCGCCGCACTGGCCGCGGAACCGACATTGCGGCAAACCCTTGAAAACCCTGGTTTGCAGCGGGGCGAACCGGGTTCGCCAGGGTTCGCGGCACGGCCGGTCGTGTCGCCTTTTGCCCGCTTCCTGCCGTCCTTCGATCTGGCGCCGGCGCGGGCCGTCGCCGGGTTGATCGGCGCGTCACCGCTTCCCGCTCTGCCATTGCGCGGCCATAGTGCCGATTGATGGTTGGTCGAAAGCTTAACCCAGACGTGCTGTTCTGCTTGGCAAGGGGAGGCGCTCTCCCTATGTTAGGCCCAAGTTTCCTCTCATGATGCTGTCCGTGTGCGGACGCCAACGGGACAATTGATGAATCCGAACTATCGCAACCTCGCGCTCTGGGCGATCATAGCGGTCCTGCTCATCGCGCTTTTCAATCTGTTCCAGACGCCGCAGACGCGTGGGGCTTCGAGCGATGTGCCTTATTCGCAGTTCCTGCAGGATGTCGCGGCCGGCCGGGTCAAGACGGTGACCATTGCTGGCGCCCGCATCACCGGCACCTACACCGACAATTCCACCAGCTTCCAGACCTATTCGCCCGGCGATCCCCAGCTGGTCTCGCGGCTGCAGGACAAGAACGTCACCATCAACGCGCGGCCTGAAACCGACGGTTCCAATTCGCTCTTCGGCTATCTGATCTCGTGGCTGCCGATGATCCTCATCCTCGGCGTCTGGATATTCTTCATGCGCCAGATGCAGTCCGGATCCGGGCGTGCCATGGGTTTTGGCAAGTCGAAGGCCAAGCTTCTGACGGAGGCGCATGGCCGCGTCACCTTCCAGGATGTCGCCGGCGTCGACGAGGCCAAGGAAGATTTGGAAGAGATCGTCGAGTTCCTGCGCGATCCGCAGAAGTTCCAGCGCCTCGGCGGCAAGATTCCGCGCGGCGTGCTTTTGGTCGGCCCTCCCGGCACCGGCAAGACGCTGCTGGCCCGCTCGGTTGCCGGCGAAGCCAACGTGCCGTTCTTCACCATTTCCGGTTCGGACTTCGTCGAGATGTTCGTCGGCGTCGGCGCATCCCGCGTGCGTGACATGTTCGACCAGGCCAAGAAGAACGCGCCCTGCATCATCTTCATCGACGAAATCGACGCCGTCGGCCGCCATCGCGGCGCCGGCCTCGGCGGCGGCAATGACGAGCGCGAGCAGACGCTGAATCAGCTGCTGGTCGAGATGGATGGTTTCGAATCCAACGAAAGCATCATCCTGATCGCGGCCACCAACCGCCCCGACGTGCTCGATCCGGCGCTGCTCAGGCCGGGCCGTTTCGACCGCCAGGTGGTGGTGCCGAACCCCGACATCGTCGGCCGCGAGAAGATCCTCAAGGTGCATGTGCGCAACGTGCCGCTGGCGCCCAATGTCGACCTCAAGGTCGTCGCGCGCGGCACGCCGGGCTTCTCCGGTGCCGACTTGATGAACCTGGTCAACGAATCCGCGCTGATGGCGGCGCGGCGCAACAAGCGCCTCGTCACCATGGCCGAGTTCGAGGACGCCAAGGACAAGATCATGATGGGCGCCGAGCGGCGCTCGTCGGCCATGACACAGGCCGAGAAGGAGCTGACCGCCTATCACGAGTCCGGCCACGCCATTCTGGCGCTCAACGTGCCGTCGGCCGATCCGCTGCACAAGGCCACCATCATCCCGCGTGGCCGGGCGCTCGGCATGGTCATGCAGTTGCCGGAAGGCGACCGCTATTCGATGAGCTACAAATACATGATCTCGCGCCTCGCCATCATGATGGGCGGCCGCGTGGCCGAGGAGTTCAAGTTCGGCAAGGAGAACATCACCTCGGGCGCGTCCTCCGACATCGAGCAGGCGACCAAGCTGGCGCGCGCCATGGTTACGCGCTGGGGCTTCTCCGACAAGCTCGGCCATGTCGCCTATGGCGACAACCAGGAAGAGGTGTTCCTCGGCCATTCGGTGGCGCGTACGCAGAACATTTCGGAAGAAACCGCGCAGATCATCGACGCCGAAGTGCGCCGCCTGATCGACGAGGCCTATTCGACGGCGAAGTCCATCCTGACCAAGAAGAAGAAGGAATGGATCGCGCTGGCAGAGGGGCTGCTCGAATACGAGACGCTGTCCGGCGACGAGATCAAGCAACTGATCGCCGGCGAGAAGCCCGCGCGCGACCTCGGCGACGACACGCCGCCCAGCCGTGGCTCGGCCGTTCCGAAGTCCGGCGGCCGCCGCAAGAAAGGCCCCGAGCCTGAAGGCGGCATGGAGCCACAGCCGTCGAGCTAGACCAGGGCGGTTGACCGTTTCACCGAACGCAGAAGCGCTCTTACCATTTCGTTTGACGCTATTCCCGACGGGATTCAGGCGAGGCGCTTCAAGTCTTTGTTTTTATGCATGTCGTTGTACCCAAAACTGAACCACTTTTGGGCGACATTGCCTCAGGAGACGCGCCGGACGTACGTTGGAGCGTCATCCTCGGGCTTGTCCCGAGGACCTGCCAACGCAACCGAGTTGACGGTTGCCAACTCATACCGGGGCCCAGATGTCGCCCGACAGCAGATCCTCGGGACAAGCCCGAGGATGATGGCTCAACGTCTGCAGGAAAAACGGTGAATTGTTTATCTGCTGTATTCGATTTTTATGATTCAGCTTTCAGCCGCGCATTGCACAGGCTGTAATAACCGCCGCCCTTCTGGATCCAGCGAAGGCCGTTCAACGTACCCGCCTCCTTGTTGCCGTGGTAACCCTGCAGGCAGGTCTTCATCCGCGCCTTCGCGGGCTTTTCGGTCTTGAACTCGGCGGCGAGGGTGGTCGGGAATGTCACGCCCGCCGGCGCTACAGTGGGGGCGACCGCCGCGTCGGTTTCCTTTTTCGGCTGCGACGCGGTTTTGACGGTATCCGAGCTGACACTCTCCGCAGCGGACGTCGCGCATTTCTCCTTGCGGAAAGCGGCCCAGTCCATGCCGTTCAGAGTGCCGCCTTCCTTGGCTGTCCGATAAGTCTCGCCGCATTCCTTCATCGTCAGTGCGCTTGCAGGGGCGACGCCCCACGCAACCAATGCCGTCACAGCCAATACCGCCAATTTCAAACTGGACATAAGACCCTCCTGGTTGATAACGAGTTCGATGCCTTTCTGTATACTGTTTGTTCCGTATATGTTCAATCGGAATCTTTGCGAGCTACTTGTAAAGCCTGCCGGTGGGAAGTGTGGGCGGGTTGATGATGCCGATCGCTCCCGACAGATGCAGATGCGAGCGGAACCGCAAGCGTCTTCGCGCGCAACAAACGCGCAACAAAAAGGCCCGCGCATCTCACGATGCGCGGGCCTTCTTTCTTCAAATAACTAGGCGATCAGCCCTTCAGCTTGGCATTGCACAGGCTGTAGAAGCCGCCGCCTTTCTGGATCCACTTCAGGCCACCAAGCGCGTTGGCGTCCTTGAGGACATAGTACTGGTCGAGGCAGGTGTGCATACGGCCCTTTCCGGGGGTCTCGCTGGCATATTTTGGCGAGATCGCGGACGGGAAGGTGACGCCCTTGGGCGCAACCGTCGTCGGCTTTGCCGGCTCCTTGGTGTAATTTGCCTCGCTTGGAGCAGGCGCGCTGTCGTCATCCGAGGCAGCGGCGCCGCATTCGGCCTTGCGGAAGTCGTTCCACTTCTGGCCCTTCAGCGTGTTGGCCGTCTTGGCAGCCTGGTACTTGGCGCTGCACTCGGCCATCGTCAGGCCCTTGCCGGCGGCGGGAGCCGCGGCAGCCTTGGTGGTTGCCGGCTTGGTGGTGTCAGCGGCGGCGGCAGATGCGCCGGCGGCGCATTCAGCCTTGCGGAAGTCGTTCCACTTCATGCCGTTCAGCGTGCCGGCGGCCTTAGCCGCCTGGTACTTGGCGCTGCATTCCTTGGCCGTCAGGCCCTTGGCCGTGCTGTCAGCCGCAGCGGCAGCTGGCTTGGTGGTCTTGGCCGGCTTGGTTTCAGCAGCCTTCTTCGTGTCGGCCGGCTTGGTGTCCGTGGTGGCGGCGGCATCGGTGCCGCACTGTGCCTTGCGGAACTGGTTCCAGGTCTGTCCGGCAAGTGTCCCCGCATCCTTGGCGGCGTTATATTTCGTGCTGCATTCGGCCATCGTCAACGCGTTGGCTGGCGCAGCCAGGAACAACGTCGCTACGGCAAGGCCGGTCAAAGTGGCAAGTCGGTGGATGAGCATAGCGTTTCTCCGTTGCAGCAGCCCATTATACGTCCCTGCGAATCAATAACGCTCAACGATCGGTTGCGCCAGATGCTAAGTGAGGTATATATCGCCGGAAGCTCGGTCCTCCCGATAAGGTGATGAAATCATTGTCCCTTACCGGGTTAAAAACAAGATTTTCCGCGTGCATCTGCGCCGAATAGCTCGCAGAACTGGTATATTGCAGTGCCACAGTGCCAGCATGTTGGGTTGCGGCCTTGTTGTGTGCAGCGCACAACAATGATTTTCTAAGGATTGGTAACATATAATCACACAATGTGATCATGGCGCATCGGCCAATTGTGGCATGAGATGCCGGCAAAAGAACCGTCAGGGACTCTAACTAGCATGGCAGGAAATTACTTCGGCACCGACGGCATTCGCGGGCGCGCCAACAAGTTTCCGATGACCGCTGAGATCGCCATGCGCGTCGGCATGGCCGCAGGCCTTTCGTTCCAGCGTGGCAGCCACCGCCATCGTGTCGTTCTCGGCAAGGACACCAGGCTTTCCGGCTACATGATCGAGAATGCGATGGTGGCCGGTCTTTGCGCCGCCGGCATGGACGTGTTCCTGCTCGGCCCGATCCCGACCCCGGCCGTTGCCATGCTGGTGCGTTCATTGCGCGCCGATATCGGCGTCATGATCTCGGCTTCGCACAACCCCTATTACGACAATGGCATCAAGCTGTTCGGGCCGGACGGCTACAAGCTTTCCGACGAGATCGAAGAGCGCATCGAGAGCATGCTCGACAAGGATATCGATCTGGCACTCGCCGATTCCGACGGGCTTGGCCGCGCCAAGCGCGTCGACGGCGTGCATGACCGCTATATCGAATTCGCCAAGCGCACCTTGCCACGCTCTATGTCGCTCTCTGGCCTCAGGATCGTCGTCGATTGCGCCAATGGAGCCGCCTACAAGGTGGCGCCCGAGGCGCTGTGGGAGCTTGGCGCCGAAGTCGTGGCCATCAATGTCGAGCCCAACGGCTTCAACATCAACAAGGAATGCGGGTCGACCCATCCGGCCGGCCTGCAGAAGAAAGTGCACGAAGTGCGCGCCGATATCGGCATTGCGCTCGATGGTGATGCCGACCGCGTCGTCATCGTCGACGAGAATGGCGCGATCGTCGATGGCGACCAGATCATGGCGTTGATCGCCGAGTCCTGGCACCAGAGCGGACGGCTTGCCGGCGGCGGCGTGGTTTCGACGGTCATGTCCAATCTCGGCCTCGAACGCTTCCTTGGCGACATGAAGCTGCAGCTGCACCGCACCAAGGTTGGCGACCGCTACGTCGTGGAGCATATGCGCGCGCATGGGCTCAATGTCGGCGGCGAGCAGTCGGGCCACATCGTGCTGTCGGATTTCTCGACCACCGGCGATGGCCTGGTGTCGGCGCTGCAGGTGCTGGCCTGCATCAAGCGCCAGGGCCGTCCGGTCAGCGAACTGTCGAAGAAGTTCGAACCGGTGCCGCAACTCCTGAAGAATGTCCGCATCGCCGGTGGCAAGCCGCTCGAGGAAGCTCCGGTCAAGGCCGCCATCGAGGATGCCCGCAACCGTCTCGGCAAGGCCGGGCGGCTGGTCATCCGTCCGTCGGGCACCGAGCCGCTGATCCGTGTCATGGCCGAGGGCGACGATCCGCAGCTGGTCGAGGCGGTCGTCAACGACATTGTCGAGGTCATTTCGGAGACCCGCAGCGCCGCCTGATCTCCAGCGCGCCCGCAGGGCGCGCCTCGCCGCTCCGGTTGCATCGAGCCCGCCCTTCCGGCGGGCTTTTTTGTTGGCCGGGAGCCGCCCTCGACTTGTCGAAATCATTCCTGGATTCCTCGAATTTTAGAGATTCGTGGCTAATCGACAGGGTTAAACGCCTTTTAACTTTTCCAATTCATTATCCACGCCTGAAAGCCAATCTCATTCGGCCGCGATCGCGTTCCGAGGGTTCCTAGGGGTGACAAGCATGTTCAATACAGCAAGAAAGGCCCTGTTCGCGCTGCTGTTCGCGGGCCTGGCCTGGCCAGTGTTCGCAGCCGACCTGCCTGAGCCGCAGGTCGAAGAAGCACCGCCGCCGGTCTATGAGCAGCCGGTCGATGTCGGCGGCTGGTACATCCGTGGCGACCTCGATTACCACAAGTCGTACGTAAGCGGCATCGACTACATGACCTACACTGTCGATCCCTGTAACTGTTCGGTGACGCCCGGCGGCAAAAGCTTCGACTACGGCAAGCTCAAGGGCGGCTTCTCGCTCGGCGGCGGCGTCGGCTACAAGATCAGTGATCATCTGCGCGCTGACGTGACCGCCGACTACTGGTTCAAGTCGAACTTCAACGGCGGTACTTCGGATCTCGTTTCGACCTCGACCGAAGTGTCGAAGATGAGCGCCTTCCTGCTGCTCGCCAACGCCTATGTCGACATCGGCACCTGGCACGGCATCACGCCCTATGTCGGCGCCGGTATCGGTGGCGCGCACGTCAAGTGGGATACCGTCAGTGACCCGAACACCACCGAGACCAACCCCGGAGCATCCAACTGGCGCTTCGCCTATGCTCTGATGGCCGGTGCCTCCTACTGCCTGACCGATAAGATCATCCTCGACGCTGGCTACCGCTTCTCCCATATCCAGGGCGGCCGCATGTTCGAATGGGATGTGAGCAGCTCCGGCCCGGGCTTCGACCGTGGCATCAACACCCACGAGGTACGCGGTGGCCTGCGCTATCAGTTCGGTGGCAACAATGGGTGCGCGGCACCGGTGGTGGCCTACCAGCCCGAACCTGAGCCGATCTACACCAAGTAAGAACTTTGCAGCCGCAAATGTAAGCGAACCGCCCGGCTTGACCGGGCGGTTTTCGTTTGTGCTGTCGCCAATGAAGTGCCTGGAAACGAAGGCCAATCTCCGGCGCCGTGCATTAGCTGAAATGAATTCGCTAACGCTCTGTTAGCCTTAACTGCGACTTAACCACTATGGTTAACAATGCTCTCTGAAACGACGGCTGCTGCGTTGATTGTGTTGATTGCAGATGTCGCCAAATCCGGGAGTCGGGGACCATGACACTCACATCGCGTATTGTGCTGGCGCTTGCCGGACTCGGCCTCTTGCCGCTGACACCGGCATTCGCCGCCGACTACGATCCGCCGATCTACGCCGATCAGGCGCCCGACTATGTGCCGGTCGAGGTCGGCTCGGGCTGGTATCTGCGCGGCGACGTCTCCTATCTGGTGCAGAAGAGCTTCAAAAATGGGGATTTCACTTTCCCGTCGGCGATCAACAACGAAAGCTTTAGCGAGAGCGACAACGCGGCCTTCGCGAGCATCGGCTTCGGATATCATTTCAACGATTACCTCCGCGCCGATCTCAACTTCGGCTATTTGCCGGGTAACAAGGCCAGCTTCGGCTATGACGATTCAGCGGTCGTCGCACTGCCGACATTGCCGACCCAGGGATCGGGATCGCTGAAGAACTATGCCTTCTCGGGGATACTCAATGGCTATGTCGATCTCGGCACATATGTCGGAATCACGCCTTATGTTGGCGCCGGCATCGGCTTTGTCCGCAGCACGCGCAAGCTTTCGGCAAGTTACACGGACAACAATGTCCCCGCCAACAGTTTCGAGCTGCAGGACAATAAGACACAATACTCCTTGGCCTATACGTTGAATGCGGGCCTTGGCTACCAGGTTTCCAAGAACGTTTCCGTCGACCTGGGCTATCAGTATTTTTCCGCCCCGAGCGCGGAGTATGTGACGGCCGAAAGCCTGACCTCCTTTCCGGTCAAGAAGGGAATCAGCAACCACCAGGTCAAGCTCGGGCTGCGTTACGATCTCTGGTAGGCCAGGGGCAAATCGGGACTTTAGCGGCGGATCCCTGCGGTCCGCCGTTTGCGTTTGAAATCACGCGATCCTGATCGCGGACCGCCGGTATCCCGGCAACGACAAAAACTTTCCTCTTGACGCCCGAGGTCTGAACGCATATCGCCGTCCGTGGGCCACCCCTCCCCAACGAGGGGCCACTATCTGGAAGGATAGACCACGATGACGACGCATACGAAGCCCGGACTCCGTCCGGCAAACCCCAATTTCTCTTCAGGTCCCTGCGCAAAGCGTCCCGGCTGGTCGGTCGAGGCGCTCAAAAATGCCGCGCTCGGCCGTTCCCATCGCGCCAAGATCGGCAAGATCAAGCTCGAACAGGCGATCGAGCTGACGCGCGAAATCCTCCAGGTTCCGGCCGACTACCGCATCGGCATCGTGCCGGCGTCGGACACCGGCGCTGTCGAGATGGCGCTGTGGTCGCTGCTCGGCGAGCGCGGCGTCGACATGGTCGCCTGGGAGAGCTTCGGCTCCGGCTGGGTCACCGACGTGGTCAAGCAGTTGAAGCTGCCCGACGTGCGCAAGCTCGAGGCCGGCTATGGCGACCTGCCGGATCTGGCCAAGGTCGACTTCGACCGCGACGTGGTCTTCACCTGGAACGGCACCACGTCGGGCGTGCGCGTGCCGAATGGCGATTTCATTCCTGCCGACCGCAAGGGCCTGACCATCTGCGACGCGACGTCGGCGGCGTTTGCGCAGAGGCTCGATTTCGAAAAGCTCGATGTCGTCACCTTCTCCTGGCAGAAGGTTTTGGGCGGCGAGGGCGCGCATGGCATGCTGATCCTGTCGCCCCGCGCTGTCGCGCGGCTGGAGAGCTACAAACCGGCCTGGCCGCTGCCGAAAATCTTCCGCCTGACCTCGGGCGGCAAGCTGATCGAGGGCATCTTCAAGGGCGAGACCATCAACACGCCGTCGATGCTGTGCGTCGAGGACTATCTCGACGCGCTTCATTGGGCGAAGTCGCTCGGCGGCCTCGATGCGTTGATTGCCAGAGCGGATGCCAATGCCGCCGTGCTCGACGGTTTTGTCGACAAGTCGTCATGGCTCGGCCATCTCGCCGTCGATCCGGCGACGCGGTCGAACACGTCCGTCTGCCTGTCTTTCACCGACCCCGATGTGGCGGCGCTCGACGCCGATGGCCAGGCGGCTTTCGCCAAGGGGCTGGTTTCGGCGCTCGACAAGGAAGGCGTCGCCTATGACATCGGCTCCTACCGCGACGCGCCCCCGGCCTGCGCATCTGGTGCGGCGCGACGGTCGAAACGTCCGATCTCGAAGCGCTGCTGCCCTGGCTCGACTGGGCCTTCGCCGCGCAGAAGGCGTCGCTGAAAGCGGCGGCCTGAGACTCTCCGTGGCGGCCTGCGGGCCGCCCATTCCCGGATCAATCCCTATTTTCAAGGAGGCCGCCATGGCGCCCCGCGTTCTCGTCTCTGACAAACTTTCTCCCACCGCCGTGCAGATCTTCAAGGATCGCGGTGTCGAGGTCGACTATCTGCCCGACCTAGGCAAGGACAAGGAAAAGCTGCTCGAAGTGATCGGCCAGTATGACGGCCTCGCCATCCGCTCGGCGACCAAGGTCACCGAGAAGCTGATCAACGCCGCCCCGAACCTCAAGGTCATCGGCCGCGCCGGCATCGGCGTCGACAATGTCGATATCCCGGCGGCGAGCCGCAAGGGTATCATCGTGATGAACACGCCCTTCGGCAATTCGATCACGACGGCCGAACATGCGGTCGCGATGATCTTCGCGCTGGCGCGACAGATCCCGGAGGCTAACGCCTCGACCCATGCCGGCAAGTGGGAGAAGAACCGCTTCATGGGGGGTCGAGATCACCGGCAAGACGCTGGGCGTCGTCGGCTGCGGCAATATCGGTTCGATCGTGGCGACGCGCGGCGTCGGCCTGAAGATGCATGTCGTCGCCTTCGACCCGTTTCTGTCGGACAAGCGTGCCGAGGAGCTCGGCGTCGACAAGGTGGAACTCGACGAACTGTTCGCGCGCGCGGATTTCATCACGCTGCACACGCCGCTGACCGACAAGACGCGCAACATCATCGATGCCGCGGCAATCGCCAAGATGAAGAACGGCGTGCGCATCATCAATTGCGCGCGCGGCGGGCTGGTCGTCGAGGCCGATCTGATCGCTGCGCTGAAGAGCGGCAAGGTGGCGGGTGCCGGCATCGACGTGTTCGAAGTCGAACCGGCCGAACAGAACGCGCTGTTCGGCATGGAAAACGTGGTGGCGACACCGCATCTCGGCGCCTCGACGGCGGAAGCACAAGAGAATGTGGCGCTGCAGGTCGCCGAGCAGATGGCCGACTATCTGATCAAGGGTGCGGTCTCCAACGCCATCAACATGCCGTCGATCACGGCGGAAGAAGCGCCGCGGCTGAAGCCCTTCGTCAAGCTCGCCGAAGTGCTCGGCGCCTTCGTCGGCCAGGTCACCGAGGATCCGATCAAGGAGGTCGAAATCCTGTTCGACGGTTCGACCGCGACGATGAACACGCGCGCGCTGATCAGTGCCACCCTTGCCGGGCTGATCAGGCCGCAGGTCGCCGACGTCAATATGGTGTCGGCGCCGATCATGGTGAAGGAGCGCGGCATCATCGTCGCCGAGGTCAAGCGCGACAAGTCGGGCGTCTTCGACGGCTACATCAAGCTCACCGTCAAGACCGAGCACATGACGCGATCGATCGCCGGCACCTGCTTCTCGGACGGCAAGCCGCGCTTCATCCAGATCAAGGGCATCAACCTCGATGCCGAGGTCGGCCAGCACATGCTCTACACCACCAATGCCGACGCGCCCGGTATCATCGGCCTGCTCGGCACGGTGTGCGGCGAGAACGGCGTCAACATCGCCAACTTCCAGCTTGGCCGCAATCGGCCGGGCGGCGACGCCATCGCGCTGCTTTATCTCGATGCGCCATTCCCGGAAAAAGTTCTGGAGCAGGTGCGGGCGCACAAGTCGATCGACTCGGCCAAGCGGCTGCAGTTCGACGTCGGCGGGATCTGATCCCGGCCCTTCGTGAAGATCAGAAGGCGCGGCCTATGTCGCGCCTTCTTGCGGCTCAATGCGCCTTGGCGGCGGGGTCATCGCCACCTTGCGCCCGCTGTATTCGGCAAGCCCGATGCCGCCCAGCACGAGCACAAGCGCCAGTGCCTGATAGAGCTGGAACGTCTCGCCGACGATCAGCACCGAAAGCAGCGTGCCGAAGATCGGCACCAGATTGATGAACAGGCCGGCGCGGTTGGCGCCGATCAGTTCGTTGCCCCTGATGTACGTTATTTGCGAGATGACCGAGGCGCCGATCGCGGTGTAGACGATGACCGTCCAGCCGTGCGCGTCGGGCACGATGACCTTGCCGGCAGCGACCTCCCACAGCAAGAAGGGCAGCGAGGTGATGAGCGCGGCGATCGACATGGCCAGCATCAGGCTCTGCCAACGCATCGCCGGCTTCAGCCGCAAGCCGACCGAATAGCCGCTGTAAAGGATAACCGCCACCAGCATGATGGCGTCGCCGAAATTGAGCTCCAATGTCAGCAGCCGGCGCGGGTCGCCGTGGCAAGCGGTCAGGATGACGCCGGCAATGGTCAGCACGACGCCTGCGATCTGCGCCCAGTTCACGCGCAGCCGGAAGAAGATGAAATTGGCAACGATGATCAGGATCGGCATCGCCGCCTGTTCGATCGAGACGTTGATCGCGGTCGTGTAGTTGAGCGCCGTGTAGAAGATCACGTTGAACAGCGTGAAGCCACTGGCGCCGAGTGCCGCCAGGATGAGCCAGTGCTTGCGCACCACCGGCCAGTCCTCCTGGATCGTGCGCCAGCCGATCGGCAGCAGGATCGCCACCGCCAGCACCCAGCGCAGGAACACCAGCATCATCGGCGAGACATGATCGACCGCGAGCTTGCCGGCCACCGAATTGCCGCCCCACAGCAAGGTGGTGAGCAGCAGGAATAAGTAGGCGTGTCGATGCATCGCGCGATTCCGGCCGCGGCGGATGCGCTGCGGTGTTTGCCGGCCTATTGCCCCCGTCAGTCCAAGTAAATGATGTCAAAGCCGAAAATTGTTGTGCCTCAGGGCATTTTCGACGGCAAAGAAAGGTCGCACTCGCGAGGTCTTGACGCTATAGAGGCCTGTCGTTTCGAACCATATCCAAGCCGCTCGGCGGCGTCTCAAGGGAAAAGAAACATGGCCAATGTGGTGGTCGTCGGCTCGCAATGGGGCGACGAAGGCAAGGGCAAGATCGTCGACTGGCTGTCGGAGCGCGCCGATGTCGTGGTGCGTTTCCAGGGCGGCCACAATGCCGGCCACACGCTGGTCGTCGACGGCAAGGTCTACAAGCTGTCGCTGTTGCCGTCCGGCGTCGTGCGGCAAGGCAAGCTGTCCATCATCGGCAATGGCGTCGTCTTCGACCCGCATGCTTTCGTGGCGGAAGTGGCGAAGCTCAAGGCGCAGGGTGTCGAGGTGACGCCGGATCGCCTGAAAATAGCCGAAAACACAGCGCTTATCCTGTCGCTGCACCGGGAGCTGGACGGATTCCGCGAGGACGCCGCCTCAAATTCCGGGACGAAGATCGGCACGACCCGCCGGGGCATTGGTCCGGCCTATGAGGACAAGGTGGGTCGGCGTGCGGTGCGGGTGATGGATCTGGCGGATTTGGAAACGCTTCCCCTGAAGGTCGACAGGCTGCTGACGCACCACAATGCGCTGCGCCGCGGGCTTGGCCATGGCGAAGTCACGCATGACGCGATCATGGCGGAATTGACCTCGGTCGCGGACGAGATCCTGCCCTATATGGACCGTGTCTGGAAGATACTCGACGACAAGCGCCGCGCCGGCGAGCGCATCCTGTTCGAGGGCGCGCAAGGCACGCTGCTCGATATCGACCACGGCACGTATCCGTTCGTCACCTCGTCCAACACGGTGGCCGGGCAGGCCGCCGCCGGCTCTGGCGTCGGTCCGGGCGCCATCGGTTATGTGCTCGGCATCACGAAGGCCTACACGACGCGCGTCGGCGAAGGTCCATTCCCGACCGAACAGAAGAACGAGATCGGCGAATTCCTCGGCACGCGCGGCCATGAATTCGGCGTCGTCACCGGGCGCAAGCGCCGCTGTGGCTGGTTCGATGCGGTGCTGGTGCGCCAGGCCGTCGCCGTCAACGGCATCAAGGGCATCGCGCTGACCAAGCTCGACGTGCTCGACGGGCTGGACGAGATCAAGGTCTGCACCGGCTACCGCCTCGACGGCGAGATGATCGACTATTTGCCGGCCAGCCAGGGCGCGCAGGCCCGTGTCGAACCGGTCTACGAGACGCTGGAGGGGTGGAAAGGCACCACTGCCGGCGCGCGCAGCTGGAACGATCTTCCGGCCCAGGCCGTCAAATATGTCCGGTACATAGAGGAGTTGATCGGCGCGCCGGTAGCCCTCCTCTCCACCAGCCCGGAACGGGACGACACGATACTTGTGACCGATCCGTTTCAAGACTAGTTTCTGAAGCCCTTCCGGGCATCGCGGCTGATTTGCGGGGGCCGGCGCGGAAGCAAAATACAGGTCGACTGAAGCATGGCAGATTTCGTTGCTGTTCTGAAAAAGGCGCTCGACAAGTACGGCGAGCCGACGCCCGAAACGCGCACGCGGACCTACGATGGCGCCCGTTCCGCGCTGGCAAAGAAGCTCGCGGAATATTCGCCGCCGCTGGCCGCCGAGGTCATAGCCAAGCAGAAGCGCTCGCTGGAAGACGCCATTGCCAGCGTCGAGCGCGACTATGCCAAGAGCGTGCCGGAAACGGACCCGCTCGCCGAGCTGGAACACATCTTTTCCTCGATCGACCGCAACAAGAACCAGCCGAGCCACACGCGCCAGCCGGTGAAGGCGGAGCCGGCGTGGTCGGCGCCGCCAGTCGCGAAGCCCGAGCCCTATCGGCCAGCGCCGCCGCCCGCAGCCAAGTCCGAGCCAAGCTGGCAAAAGCCTGTGCCGGTGCAGCCGGCGGCACCCGACCTTGCTGATCATGCCTTGCCGGGCATGGATGCAGACCAGGACGATGACCGCGCCGATGTTTTCCCGAACGATGACGAGCCGGTCGCGGAGGCTGACGCTTTCCCGCGCCTGCGTCCGGCCGAGCGCAAGCGCAGTTATGGCGGGCTGATTGCCGCCGTCGTCGCTCTGCTGATCGTTGCCGGTGGCGGCTATGGCATCTGGCTGAACAAGGATGCCTTCGGCAAGATGCTGGGCCTGGGCGGCAGCAAGGTTGTCGCCAAGACCGAGCCGGTGAAACCGGCGCCGGCCAAGCCCGCGACCGACGCCGCGTCGACGCCACCGGCACCTGCGGCAGGCGCCGAAGCGACGAAATTCACGCAACGGTTGACGCCCGAAGGCGGCGAAACCGACCCCGGTCCGGCGGGTGGACAAACCGGCATAGGCGAGGGTGAATCCGTCGCCGCGCTGACGACGCCGCCATCGGCGACGAATGCGCCGGCCGCGCAGCCACCGGCTGCAGCCACGCCCGCCGCGGCGGCACCAGCCGCGGCCACACCTGCCGCGGCCGCACCGCGGCAGGCACCGCGCCCGCCGCAACTCCGCCTGCCAACGGAACCGCACCGGCGGCGCCGGCCGATGCTGCTGCCACGCCGCCACCCGCACCGGCAGGCGCTACGCCACCCGCACCGGCAGGCGCTACGCCCGCAGCACCGGCGGCCGCCGCTCCGGCGACGGCGACCTCGGTGCCGGTCGGCCAGAAGGCGATCTTCTATGAGGAGCGCACCAGCACCGCGCAGGGTTCGGCCGAACCCGGCAGCATCGTCTGGTCGCTGGTGCAGGAATCGCCCGGCGGCGACCTGCCGCCCGAGCCGGCGATTCGCGCCGAAGCAACCATCCCGGGCAAGGACATCCAGTTGCGCATGACCATCCGCCGCAACACCGACCAGACGCTGCCGGCCAGCCACATCATCGAGATGATCTTCCTGACGCCCGACGGTTTTGAGGGCGGCGGTGTCGACAACATATTGCGCGTCGCCATGAAAAGCTCCGAACAGGATGCCGGCAGCCCGCTGATCGGTATTCCGGCCAAGATCGCCGACGGCTTTTTCCTCGTCGCGCTCAACGACACCAAGGCCGACGAGGACGCCAACATGACCCTATTGCGCGGCCAGGACTGGATCGACGTTCCGGTTGTCTACAAGACCGGCCGGCGGGCGCTGCTGACCATGGAAAAGGGCATTCCCGGCGAGAAGGTGTTCGACGAGGCGATCAAGGCCTGGCAGGCGAAGACGGCGGGCTGATAGGACACGCCGTAGAGGCTGCCTTCGCTCAGAAGCCCTGAAACAGCATGTCGAGCGCGGCGACGATGTCGTCGTGGTGCTTCGAAAGGTTCAGCCGACTTTCGCCCAGTTCACTCACTGGGACGGTGGCAATCAGGTGCGTGGCCATGACCAGCTTCCGGCCGTTGATCTCGAAAATCGGATGAAGCTTTCGCATCGGTGGCGGCACTGCTGCGACCGGAAGAAGCGGAACGATCACCCGTGTCTTGAAATTGTCGAGCAGGTCGGATTGAACGTCGAGCAGATAATTGCCTTCGATGCGACTGGCGAAGACGTCGTAGCGCGCCATCAGAACTGCCGATATTCTTCCAGCGGAATACCGTTCTTTTCGACATAGTCGTTCCACGCATCCATCGTGGCCCGGTTCTCAAGCTTCCACAGCCGCGTTTTTTCAGCCGCCACGGCTTCCGCGATGCCAGCTTCCGCGGCGCGTGAGACATTCACGTCTAGCCCCTTGGCTTCCCTCATGAGGTTGGAATCGATCGACAGATTGGCTGGCTGACGGATCGCATTCAAGGCAATCTTACGCATAATAGCCTCCGGAACATGCGCATAATGTATGCGCACTCTCGTACAGAAGCAATAATCGAGCGAATACGGTGATGCGCCCGACCCTCCGCTATGGCTCCGGACGTTCGTCGTTTTCAATCGACAAATCGTTGTCGATTGCTTGGCCTTACGGCCGAGCGCTCCTCACCCCTCCATCTCTTCCCGCAGCATCTCCAGTTCCAGCCACTCTTCCTCGAGCGCCGCCAACGTCGCGCGTTCCTTGTCGAGGGCGGCGATGGTTTTCTGGAACGAGGCCGGATCGCGCTCGTAGTAGGCCGGGTCGGCGATGTTGTTCTCCAGCCGCGAGATCGACGCCATCACCGCCTCGATTTTCTTCGGCAGCGACTCCAGGGCGAATTTCTGCTTGAACGACAGTTTTTTGGCCGGGCCTTTGGGAGCCGCCGGTTCGCTCTTGCTCGATGCCGGTGCATCGCCGGCTTCGGCCTTGGCGCGCGCCTTGCGATCGTCGAGCCGGGTGCCGCCGCGCTGCGCCAGCATGTCGGAATAGCCGCCGGCATATTCGATCCAGCGCCCGTCGCCGTCTGGCGCGATCAGGCTGGTCACCGTGCGGTCGAGAAAATCACGGTCGTGGCTGACCAGGATGACGGTGCCGGCAAAACCGGCGACCAGTTCCTGCAGCAGTTCCAGCGTCTCCATGTCGAGATCGTTGGTCGGCTCGTCGAGCACCAGAAGGTTCGCCGGCCGGGCCAGCACGCGCGCCAGGATCAGCCGCGCCCGCTCGCCGCCGGACAGCTCGCGCACCGGCGTGCGCGCCTGCTCCGGCTTGAACAGGAAATCCTTCATGTAGGAGACGACATGGCGCTGCTCGCCATTGATGACGAGGTTTTCGCCGCGCCCGTCGGTGAGGTATTGCGCCAGCGTCTCCTGCGGATCGACCGCCTCGCGCTTCTGATCGAGCGTGGCGATTTCCAGATTGGTGCCAAGCCTGATCGAACCGGCGTCCGGTGCCAATTCGCCGGTCAGCATCTTCAAAAGCGTGGTCTTGCCGGCGCCGTTTGGGCCAACGAGACCGACGCGGTCGCCGCGCTGGATGCGGGTCGAGAAGCCTTTGACCACGGTGAGGTCGCCAAAGCTCTTCTCGATGCTCTTCGCTTCGATCACCAGCTTGCCGGATTCGGCGGCGTCGCTCGCCACCATGGTCGCGTTGCCTTCGGCGCCGCGATGACCGCGGAAGCGCTGGCGCATGGTCTGTAACTCGCCAAGGCGGCGCATGTTGCGTTTGCGCCGTGCCGTGACGCCGTAGCGCAGCCAGTGTTCCTCGCGCACGATCTGGCGGCCGAGCTTGTGCTGCTCGCGCTCTTCCTCTTCCAGAACCAGGTCGCGCCATTCCTCGAAATGGCCAAAACCCTTGTCCAGCCTGCGGGTCTGGCCACGATCGAGCCAGACAGTGGCGCGCGACACGCGCTCGAGGAAGCGGCGGTCGTGCGAGATGACGATGAGCGCCGAGGAGGTGCGCACGAGTTCCTCTTCGAGCCATTCGATGACCGACAGGTCAAGATGGTTAGTCGGCTCATCAAGCAGCAGGATGTCGGGCTCCGGCGCCATGACGCGCGCCAGTGCGGCACGCCTGGCCTCGCCGCCGGAGAGATCGCCCGGCCGCTCCTCGCCGGTGAGGCCGAGATGCTCCATCAGATAGCTGGCACGGTAGGGATCATCGGCGGGGCCAAGCCCCGCCTCGACATAGGCGCGCACGGTGGCAAAACCTTCCATGTCGGGCATTTGCGGCAGATAGCGGACCGTCGCCGAAGGCTGGCGGAACACCTCGCCGTCCTGCGGCTCGATCAGGCCAGCGGCGATCTTGAGCAGCGTCGACTTGCCGGATCCGTTGCGGCCGACCAGGGCGATCTTGTCGCCGGCCGAAGCCGTCAAGGCGGCGCCGTCGAGCAGCGGGGTGCCGCCGAAGGTCAGTTTTATCCCGTCGAGATTGAGAAGGGGCGGGGCCATGTCAGCTTTCGGGCAAGGGATAGGGATGAGCGAGCAGCAGCGCGCGGCCGTGGCCGAGGGCGATTTCGAGGCTGCCCCCGGTCTTGTCGAACTTGACCTCGTTGGAGATGGTCAGGGACGAGCCGAAGGCCACCTCGACCTGGCTCAGCGGCCATTTCGCGCCGGTGACGGTCAGGCCGGCAAGTTCGGAAAAGCCGAGGATCGAAAACAGGGTGCCGTCGGCATAATCGAAGCCGGCCGTTCCCAACAGCAGAGGGATACCTTCCTGGGCGCCGCTGGTCAGCAGGACGTCCGTTCCGGCCTCGGCCAGGCGCAGGGCGAGCGCCAGATGCAGGAAAGCGTGGTCGGCGCGCTTGCCGCCGAACGCGCCTGCCAGCACAAGGCGGGTCGCGCCGCGCTCGAGGGCTGCGGCGATCGCCAGTTCACCGTCGGTCTTGTCCTTCTCCGCCGGGAAGGTCTGGCGGGGCACGGCAGCGAGGTCGTCAGGCAGATTGGCCGGCACCGAATCGAAATCGCCCACCCACAGTTCCGGCACAAGGCCGAGCAGCCGGGCATGGCCGATGCCGGCATCCGCGGCGATGACGCGCGAGCCCTCGACCTGGCGGTCGAGCCGGGGCGTGCGGATGAGATCGCCGCCAAGCAGGATGGTGAATGTGCTCATATCTGGTGGCCTGTACCAGCCCGGCAGCGGAAACGGAAGGCCGGCAAACTGCCACTTGCGCGGTTCCTCGGCCGGGCCTATGTGTCGAAACGCTCTAACGGGGTGCCGGACGCGATCTTCGCGGACCGGCTGAGAGGCAATCTCGCCAACCCGCTGAACCTGATCCGGTTTGTACCGGCGGAGGGATTAGACGTTTCGGACAGTCCGACGCCTCAATTCCTTTCAATTCGAACGAAGGAGGCGCCGATGCGCACGCTTTTATACGCTCTTGTCTCAGCCACGGTTGTGGCGCTGTCCGGGCCGGCCTTGGCCAAGGACAAGCTCACCGTCTACACTTATGAGAGCTTCACCGCCGACTGGGGTCCAGGCCCGGTGGTGAAGAAGGAATTCGAGGCCGAATGCGGCTGCGATGTCGAGTTCGTCTCGGTCGCCGACGGTGTCGCCCTGCTCAACCGCGTCAAGCTCGAAGGGGCATCGACCAAGGCCGATATCGTGCTCGGCCTCGACACCAATCTCACCGCCGATGCCAAGGCTAGCGGGTTGTTTGCCCCGCATGGCGCGGTCTCCGATATCAACGTGCCGGGCGGCTGGACGGACGATACGTTTGTGCCCTTCGACTACGGCTATTTCGCTGTTGTCTATGACACGCAGAAGCTGAAGACGCCGCCCAAGAGCCTGAAGGAGCTGGTCGAAGGCAGTGCCGACGACAAGATCGTCATCCAGGATCCGCGCACCTCGACGCCGGGCCTCGGCCTGCTGTTGTGGGTGAAGTCGGTCTATGGCGACAAGGCGCCGGAGGCCTGGGCCAAGCTCAAGACAAAGGTGCTGACCGTGACGCCGGGCTGGAGCGAGGCCTATGGTCTGTTCACCAAGGGCGAGGCGCCGATGGTGTTGTCCTACACGACCTCGCCGGCCTACCACATGGTCGCCGAGAATACCGAGCGCTATCAGGCGGCTTCGTTCGAAGAAGGTGAATATCTGCAGATCGAGGTCGCCGGCATCACCACGACCGGCGCCAAGAACCCGCTGGCGGCAAAATTCATCGCCTTCATGACCGGACCGAAATTCCAGGACGCCATCCCCGAGACCAACTGGATGTTCCCGGCAGGAAAGACCGACAAGCCGCTCAACCCGGCCTTCGACAAACTGGTCAAGCCGACCAAGACCTTGCTGTTCAGCCCCGAAGAGGTTGCCGCCAACCGCAAGGCCTGGGTGGATGAATGGCTGGCGGTGATGAGCAAATGAGCGCGCTTCTCACCCTCCCCCTTGTGGGGAGGGTCGATCCGCGAAGCGGAGCGGGGTGGGGGCTGCGACGCTGAGCACGGCCTCACCCCCACCCCGGCTCGCGGACACCGCTTCGCGGCATCCGCGTTCCGACCCTCCCCACAAGGGGGAGGGTGGAAGGCGCGCGTCCGACCCCCGCATCAGCGCCGGCATCATCGCGCTCGCCGCGATCACACTGCTGATCGGCGGCGCGTTTGCCGGGTTGCTTGTCGAAGGCGCTTATGACCTTTCGGGCGCCTGGGCAGCTTTCGATCCCTATCTCCTACGTGTCGTGCGCTTCACGCTCTGGCAGGCCGCCCTCTCGACCCTGCTTTCTGCCGGCCCGGCGCTGTTCGTGGCGCGTGCTTTGTCGCGGCATCCGCGCTTTTTCGGCCGCGCCTTCATCCTGCAGCTCTTCGCCGTGCCGCTGGCGCTGCCGGCGATCGTCGCGGCGCTCGGAATACTGGCGCTCTATGGCCGCGCCGGCTATTTCGCCGGCCTGTTCAGCGCGATTGGCGGCCAGGGTTGGCCAGGCATTTACGGCCTGTCCGGCATTCTCGTCGCCCATGTCTTCTTCAATCTGCCGCTCGCAACGCGGCTGTTCCTCGAGGCGCTGCAGACCATCCCTGCCGACCAGTGGCGGCTGGCGAGCCAGCTCGGCATGGGGGCGCGGCCGGCGTTCCGGCTGATCGAATGGCCGACGCTGCGCGCCGCTCTGCCCGGCGTCGCCGGGCTGGTCTTCATGCTCTGCATCACGTCCTTCACCATCGTTTTGACGCTTGGCGGTGGGCCGGCCGCGACGACGCTGGAGGTCGGTATTTACCAGGCGCTGCGCTTCGATTTCGATCCAGCTCGGGCTGTCGCCCTGACGATGCTGCAGATCGCGCTCACCTTCGTCGTGGTGCTGGCGCTGACGCGGCTTGGCGCCAATGTCGTCGGCGACACCAACCTGCCGCTTGCGCCGCGCCGCTATCTCTCCGTCAATGGAACCGAAACCACGCTGAACGCCGCACTCATTGTGCTGGCGCTGCTGTTCGTTGTCGGGCCGATGGCCGCGACCGTAATGGCAGGCTTGGGCGCCGATCTCGGCCGGCTTGCCGGCGAGGCGACTGTCCGGCAGGCGACGCTGACCAGTGCGGTGCTTGCCTTCCTGTCGGCGCTGCTCTCGGTAATGTTGTCGCTGGCCCTGACCATGGCGCGCCGGGCGCTGGGGCTGAGCCGCCGCGCCGGTGCAAAAACACTGCTCGAACATACCACCGACACCGGCGCCAGCTTTGTCCTGGTCGTGCCGCCCATCGTCATCGGCGCCGGCTGGTTCCTCCTGCTGCGCCATGCCGGCGACGTCTTTGCCATCGCGCCGGTCATGGTCGTCATGGTCAACGCGGTGATGGCGATGCCCTTCGCGCTGCGCGCCATCCGTCCCGCCTATGATGCGGCGAGCGAGCGCCACGAACGCCTCTGCGCACAGCTCGGCATTTCCGGCTGGGCGAGGCTGCGGCTGGTCGACTGGCCGTCATTGCGACGGCCGCTTGCCACAGCCTTTGCTTTCGCCATGGCGCTGTCGCTCGGCGATCTCGGCGTCATCGCGTTGTTCGGCAGTGATTCCGTGCAGACCTTGCCCTACCTTCTCTTGGCGCGCATGGGCAGCTACCGCACTGAGGACGCCGCCGGCCTGGCGCTGTTGCTTGGCCTGGTCTGCCTCGCTTTGGTGCTGGTTGCGGATTGGCTCGGAAGGGAAAAGGTCCGCAATGTCTGACGGGGCGATGGGCAGGAAGGGCGTTCCGGTGCGGCTGGACAAGGTCTCGTTCAGCTATGGCGAGGCGCCGCTCACTTTCGATGTCGCGTTCGCCGCGGCGGAAATCACCGCCGTCATGGGGCCGAGCGGTTCAGGAAAGTCGACGCTGCTCAACCTCGTCGCCGGCTTCGAGACGCCGCAGTCCGGCCGTGTGCTGATCGGCGGGGCCGATGTCGGCGCCGCGTCGCCGGCCGCGCGGCCGGTGTCGATGGTGTTTCAGGAAAACAATCTTTTTGCCCATCTTTCCGTCGCGCAGAATGTCGGGCTTGGCCGCTCGCCGGCGCTGCGGCTGACCGAGACCGATCAGGCCGCCATAGCCGAGGCGTTGGAACGCACAGGGCTTGGCGGCAAGGAAAAACGCTTGCCGCGCGAACTCTCCGGCGGCGAGCGCCAGCGCGTCGCGCTTGCGCGGGTCCTGGTGCGCGATCGCCCGGTGCTTCTGCTCGACGAACCCTTTGCTTCGTTAGGACCCGCCTTGCGCGACGACATGCTCGATCTGGTTGCAGGCTTGCATGCCGAACGCGGCATGACGGTGCTGTTCGTCACGCATCAGCCTCAGGATGCCCGCCGCATCGGCCAGAATGTGGTGTTTCTGGACAATGGCACAGTCGCCGCCGCCGGTAGTGCGGACGACTTCTTTGCCGGGGCTGGTCCGGAGGCGTTTCGGCGCTATGTCGGTGAAAGTGCCGGGAATGCGGTATCACGAGATATTGCCCGGAAGCCGACATAATTTACGGTCAAACCGGCCTCAGGCGATGGGGCGCTTGCTTGCCATGGCAGACGTAGTGTGGCTAGGTCGGCCCTACTGGTCGGCACAAGCCGTGATTTGCCTACAGCATCCGCCGCACGCCCCGAGGGACGCGCGACGGATGCTGTAGAAGTTTGTTTTTAGCGCATGACGGGTTCCGAGGATCGCCCCCGATTTTCGTGGTCATGCGCCGGGACCTGAAAGGAAGCCGTTCTGGCGATCGGCGTCGACAAGCTACGAATGAATCCGCTGGCGCGCTTTCTGGCGCTGGCCGGCTTTGCCGTGGCCTTGGCAAGCTGCCAGATGTTCACGCCTCCGGAAGTCCAGGAGTCCGGCTTCCAGCCGTCCGACAGGCCGATCACGGTCGACAATGTCGGCGCAAACAACAAGCTCGCGGAACTCGCCAAGGCGCAGCATCCGCGCATCCTGGCCACCTACGGCGGTGAGTATTCCGATCCCAAGCTCGAGCGAATGGTTGCCAAGGTGGTCGGCAATCTGACCGTGGTGTCGGCGAACCCGACCCAGACCTATCGCATCACCATCCTGAATTCGCCCAACGTCAACGCCTTCGCGCTGCCGGGCGGCTATCTCTACATCACGCGCGGCCTTTTGGCGCTCGCCAACGATTCGTCCGAACTCGCCGCCGTCATCGCGCATGAGATGGGCCATGTCACCGCCAATCACGGCCTGCAGCGTCAGCAGCTGGAGGCCGAGGAAGGTTTGGCGACCAAGGTCGTCTCGGATGTGCTCGGCGACAGCCCGACCGCCAAGGCGGCGCTGATCCGCGGCAAGCTTCGGCTGGCGCAGTTCTCGCGCAACCAGGAGCTGGAAGCCGACGCCATCGGCATCAAGTCGATCGGCGAAGCCGGCTACGATCCCTACGCCGCGGGCCGCTTCCTGCAGTCGATGTCGGCCTATACCGATTTCCGCTCGATCAGCGGCGCCACCGACGCCAGCCTCGACTTCCTGGCGACGCATCCCAACACGCCGCAGCGCATCGACCTGGCGCAACGCCATGCCCGCCAGTTCGGCGCCCCCGGCGTCGGCACGCGCGACCGCGATTCCTTCCTCGCCGGCATAGACGGCCTGCTCTATGGCGACACGCCGGAGGAAGGCTATGTGCGCGGCGAGACCTTCCTGCATCCGGGCCTCGGCGTGTCGTTCACGGTGCCGGATGGTTTCATCATCGACAATTCGGCGGCGGCGGTGACAGCGACCGGGCCGGGCGACATCGCGATCCGCTTCGACGGCGTTTCGATAGACAAGAATCGCGCCCTGACGGACTATATCAGAAGCGGCTGGGTGGCCGGTCTCGACGACAGCACCGTCAAGCAGGAAACCATCAACGGCAATGAGGCCGCGACCGCGCATGCCGGTGCCGAAGGCTGGCAGTTCGACATCGCGGTGATCCGGGCCGGCGGCCAGGTCTACCGGCTGCTGACTGCGGCACCGTCGGCCAGCACCTCGCTGGAAACGGTGGCGCGCTCGGTCAGCGGGTCGTTCCGTATCCTCAGTCCTGCTGAAAAGGCGGCCTTGAAGCCGCTGCATATCCGCGTGCTCACCGTGCAGCCGGGCCAGACCATGGGCTCGCTCGCCGCGCAGATGGTCGGCGTCGATCGTAAGCTCGACCTGTTCCGTGTGCTCAATGCGCTGTCTCCGGGGGCCGCGGTTTCGGCCGGCGACAAGGTCAAGATCGTCACCGACAAGTAAGTCGGTATCGGCGTTCAGGCGGCTGCGGAATAGTCAGTTTCGACACTGCCTGTGCGGCCATGGCGTCGCTGTCGTCAGCCGGCACTGTTGCCGCCGCCGGTGCTGTGGTCAGAGTGGTCGCCGCCATTGCCGCCACGCCAGGGCGCTGGTCCGGTTTCGCCTGGCACTATCGGGGCCTTTGGCTTGCCGATCTTCGGCGGCGGCGCTTTTGGCACAGGTGTACGGATCACCTTTATCTTCGTGATGATTTTCGTCACCACCTTGGGCGTGCATGCCGCGACCGTCAGCGTGCTTGGCCTGGGCGAAAGACCGAGAATGCCCATCGAATAAGCCTCTTGCCGTTCAATGCCAGCCTTGAGGAAAGCCAAGGCACGGGCCGGATCGGCGGGCACGCCATTGCGGCCGTCTTTGAAGATCATCGCAAGATCATTCATGGCGCTGATATGCCCCATCGCTGCTGCCGTGAGCATGAGGTCAAGCCCTTTGCCGGTATCGCGCTGCACGCCAACGCCATTGAACAGGGCGCGGCCCCACGCGCTCATGGCGTAGGGGTCGCCCCTGTCGGATGCCTGCGAATAGAGACCATTCGCTTGCGTGGCATCCACCGGCGTGCCTATTCCCGAGGAGGCGAGGTAGCCGAGTTCGTAGACGGCGCGGACGTGTCCCTTGTCGGACGCTTCGTGGATGGCCTTCCTGGCCTCGTCGATGTTGCCGGCGGCCAGCAGCGCCCGCCCGAGTTCGTAACGGAAGCGGGCGACATCGGGATAGGCTTTCACGGCCGCCTCGCAGGCTTCGACCGCGCCGTCTGCGATCTCGTTCGATAACCGGCCGGGGACGACGCCTTGCAGGTCGAGCGGCTCGCCGGCTGCCTGGTCGCAGGGGTCGACGCTCGGCGACAGCTTCATCGTCGCCCGTTTCGACGCGTCGCCGGCGCGGATCTGAAAGCCAATCTCGACGGGAGCCGTCGAGCCGATCTGCGGCTCGTAGCGCAATTGGTCGACTTCAGCGGCTATCAGGATCGACTGCGGCGACAGGACGCGATCCGGCAAGGACAGCGTTCCAACTGCCGGATAGCCAGCGAGTTTGAGGCTGGTCGAGACATCGCTGGTCGGAAAATCCAGCTTCAGCGCAACCGGACCGACGCCGACCGGGACGCTGATGTCACGATTTTCGATGGCTTCGGCGGCCGCGGCGACCTGGATCCCGCGCTCCGCCACCTGCTGGTTTTGCTGGGCGTCGGACGCCGGCAGCGCCGGTTGCTCCGCCGCGCGCATCAGCACGACATCGTCGATCAGCGAGGAATTCTCCCACGGAACCTGCCTGCCATTGGTCGCCTTGACCACATCGCGCCGCACGGCGGCCATGACGGCGCGGATTTCCTGGTTCGGCGCCAGCGCGCGGCGGGAAAAGGCCGATGAGAAGGGGCTGAGATCGCCGGACCCGTCATAAGCGACAGCGCCGGGCTCGGTGGCAAAGGCAATCAGCTCATTCTGCGAGCCTGTTACCTGCGCGAGCCCGGTGCCGCCGGAGACGATCAATTGGTCGCGCAGCCAGTAGTCCTTGCGCGGGAACGGATCGTTGCGGCAGGCATCGAGAATGATCATCTGGATTTTCGACTTCGCGCGCAATTGCTGCAGCACGTCGTTAAGCCTGATTGTCTGGACCTCCATGTCGGCCGCATCCTTCAACGACGCGTCGACCGGGATCAGGAAATTCTCGCCGCCGATCTGAAAGCCGTGGCCGGAATAATAGACGACGGCGAGATCGGCGCCGTCGGCGGCGGCCAGATAGTTGCGGAACTTCTCTTCGAATTGGAGCTTGGTCACGTCCTTTGCGACGAACACGTCGAAGCCGGCCTGCCGGAACGTGTTCGAAACGTCCTCAGCGTCCTTGTCCGGATTCTTGAGCGTCGGGATTTCACGGTACTGCGAATTGCCGATCACGAGCGCAACCCTTCGATCGGCGCGAGCCTCGAACGCCGAGAGGCTCATGAGGATCAAGGCAGCGAGGAACGCGTAGCGTTTCAGCATGGCAAAACCCACCTTCGTTCTGGTCCGGTAGCCTAGAGAGGCTTTTTGCCATGCCTGGATCTGTTAGAGAAATCACAATTCGCAGGTTTAAAAAGAATAGAATCCCCCACGCTGGTAACATATGTTATTTAAGATAAATCCTATATTTTAAATCTCGAATCTCTGTATTAGCGTCAAGCGGCTGTCGCCAGAAATTCCGGGTTCTGTTTCACCAGCGCGACCTTGAGCTTTTCCATGGCGCGCGCCTCGATCTGGCGGACGCGTTCCTTGGAAATGCCCAGCGTTTCGCCGAGGGCTTCGAGCGTGGCGCCCTCGTCGGTAAGCCGACGTTCCTCGATGATGCGAAGCTCCCGGGCATTGAGGGCGGCGAGAGCCGCTTTCAGCCAAAGCGAACGACGCGCGACATCGATCTTGTCGCCGACGATCTCGTCGGGCAGGGGTTCGTCCGAAACCAGGAAATCCATCCGCTCGGTGGCGCCCGCATCATCGGCAAGCGGCGCATTCAGGGAGGAGTCGGGCGCCGACAGCCGTGAATCCATCATCGCCACATCGGCCTCGGAGACGCCAAGCGCAACCGACACCTCGCGGTAGAGCGTTGTGTTGGAGAGCGGCTCCGCGCCATTCGCCAGCCGGGCACGCAGGCGTCGCAGGTTGAAGAACAGGGCTTTCTGCGCGGAACTCGTTCCGCCACGTACGATCGACCAGTTGCGCAGGATGTAGTCCTGCATAGAGGCGCGTATCCACCACGTCGCATAGGTCGAAAACCGCACTTCGCGCTCGGGCTCGAAGCGGGCGGCGGCTTCCAACAGGCCGACATGGCCTTCCTGGATCAGGTCGCCAAGCGGCAAGCCGTAGTGACGGAATTTGGAGGCCATGGAAATGACCAGCCGCATATGGGCGACGGTGATGCAGTGCAACGCGTTCTGGTCGTTGTCTTCCTTCCAGAGCAAGGCCAGCCGATGTTCCTCATCGCGTTCGAGGTAGGGAGCCTTCATTGCCGCGCGGACCATGATCCGTCCTGCTGTGTCTTCCATCATGAGGCGCTCCCTGGCTCAGGCGATATAACCGACGTTACGAACTGGCAGGGCACCGGTTGAAATCGCGGCGTCGCGCCCTAGAACAGCCAAAACTGCCATGCGCGAGAAAGGTTCCGCTGGCGCGGGCAGGCGCGTGATGCCGTCCGGGCGATTTCGATGCGGTTGCCGGGAGCTTTCAAACGTTGCAAAAAATCGCTTTTAGAGAATTTGGTTTCTGGACTTCTTTGTTTTTGAAATCTGGTTCCTTATTCTTTCGACCGGCATCTGTCATTTTCCAGTCCTCACAACAAGCCTGACATCAGGCCAAGGACGGGATCACAAAAAAATGAAATGGCTCAAGTCGCTTATCGTCGCCGGAACGCTGCAGGCCCTGGCGGTCACCGCTGGCCACGCCGGCGCCAATCTCGACCAGATCAAGCAGGCCGGCACCTTCAAGATCGGCACGGAGGGCACCTACGCACCCTTCACCTATCATGACGCTTCCGGCGCCCTGGTCGGCTTCGACGTCGAGATCGCCAAGGCAATCGCCGACAAGCTCGGCGTCAAGGTCGAGTTCCTCGAAGGCAAGTGGGACGGGCTGATCGCCGGTCTCGACGTCAGTCGTTATGACGCCGTCATCAACGAAGTCGGCATCACCGACGCGCGCAAGGCCAAGTACGATTTCTCCGATCCCTACATCGCCTCCAAGGCGGTGCTGATCGTGCGCGGCGACAACACCGACATCAAGACCTTCGCCGACCTCAAGGGAAAGAAGTCGGCGCAGTCGCTGACCTCGAACTTCGGCAAGCTGGCCGAGACGAACGGCGCCGAGCTGGTCGGCACCGACGGCTTCGACCAGTCGATCCAGCTGCTTTTGACCGGCCGCGCCGACGCCACCATCAATGACAGCCTGTCGTTCCTCGACTTCAAGAAGCACAAGCCCGACGCCAATGTGAAGATCGCCGCGCAAGAGGAAAACGCCGACTATTCTGGCGTCATCGTGCGCAAGGGCGATCCGGAACTGGTCGCCGCCATCAACAAGGCGCTGGCCGACATCAAGGCCGACGGCACCTACAAGAAGATCGCCGACACCTATTTCGGCCAGGACGTTTCGAAGTAACTTTTTGAGTGGGGCCGGCCCCGGTCCCGCAAAGCACTCAGCGGCGAGCGTCTTTTGACGGCTCGCCGCTTTGTCGTGATATGGCTGAGGCATTCGCGCTTCGATGAAGCCACCTCGACCATCCCGGAGGGTCTTTCGTGCCGCACTGGCTGCAACTGATGCTCGAGTCGCTGCCTTCGCTGCTCTGGGCCGCCCTGATCTTCACGGTACCGTTGACGCTGTTGTCCTTCGTCCTTGGCTTGACCGTCGGCCTCGGTGCGGCGCTTGGCCGGCTGTTCGGGCCGAAGCCGCTGGTCATGCTCGTGCGCTTCTATGTCTGGATCTTCCGCGGCACGCCGCTTTTGGTGCAGCTGTTCCTGATCTTCTACGGTCTGCCGTCGGCCGGCATCCTGCTCGACGCCTTCACGGCAGCGTTGATCGGCTTCACGCTCAACATCGGCGCCTACACGTCGGAGATCATCCGCGCGGCCATCGGCTCGGTGCCGAAAGGCCAGTGGGAGGCCGCCTATTCGATCGGCATGACCTGGAGCCAGGCGATGCGGCGCACCATCCTGCCGCAAGCTGGGCGGGTCGCGGTGCCGCCGCTCTCCAACACCTTCATCTCTCTGGTCAAGGACACGTCGCTCGCCGCCGCCATCACCGTGCCGGAAATGTTCCAGGCGGCGCAGCGCATCGTCGCCACCACCTATGAGCCGCTGATCCTCTATGTCGAGGCGGCGATCCTCTATCTGGCGCTGAGTTCGGTGCTGTCGGCCTTGCAGACGCGGCTGGAAACCCGGCTCAACCGCTATGGCGGCTTCCTGGAGGCACGCTCATGATCGGCCTCACCAACATCGAGAAGCGCTTCGGCGACAATCTCGTTCTGAAGGGCGTGACCGTCGTCATTGCCGAAGGCAGCGTCACAGCGCTTGTCGGCCCATCGGGCGGCGGCAAGAGCACGCTCTTACGCTGCATCAACCTGTTGGAGATCCCGACCTCGGGCACGGTGCGCATCGGCGACGAGACGCTCGAATTCCGTCCGGGCGTCAAGGTGCCGGCGGGAGACATCAGGCGGCTGCGCCTGCAGACCGGCATGGTGTTCCAGAATTTTCAGCTGTTCCCGCATCGCACCGCGATCGAGAATGTGATGGAGGGACTGGTGACGGTGCTGAAGTGGTCGCCTGAGAGAGCCCGAGAGCGGGCGCTTGCTTTGCTGGAAAAGGTCGGGATGGCGCACAAGGCCGATGCCTGGCCGGCGACGCTGTCAGGCGGCCAGCAGCAGCGCGTGGCGATCGCCCGCGCCTTGGCGCCGTCGCCAAAGGTGTTGCTGTGCGACGAACCGACTTCCGCGCTCGATCCGGAACTGGCGCAAGAGGTGGTCGATGTGCTCGGCAAGCTCGCCAGCGAAGGCACGACCATGGTGATGGCGACGCATGATCTGCGCCTTGCCTCCAAGATTGCGCAGGAGGCGGTGTTCCTCGATGCCGGCGTTATCGTCGAAAAGGGGCCGTCCGCCGTGCTGTTCGGCAATCCGGAGCGTGAACGGACGAAGCGGTTTATCGCGACGCTGAAGCAGGAAGCGGAGAGGGAAGGCGGCGGCCAGGCGTAGGCGCGGCCCTTGCCTTGTCCGAGAAACAAAAAACCCGGCGCGAGGCCGGGTTTTTCGTGAGCTTAAAGGCTCAAGAACTCAGGCAGCTTCTTCCTGCTCGGCTTCCTCATTGTCGGCCTTGGCGCCACGCTTAGGGCCCTTGTTGAGGTTGACCTCGATCAGGCGCACGGCTTCGGTTTCCGACATGCGGTTGACGGCCGCGATCTCGCGGGCCATGCGGTCGAGTGCCGCCTCATAGAGCTGACGCTCGGAATAGGACTGCTCCGGCTGGTTGTCGGCGCGATAGAGGTCGCGCACGACTTCCGAGATCGAGATCAGGTCGCCGGAATTGATCTTGGCATCATATTCCTGGGCGCGGCGCGACCACATGGTGCGCTTGACGCGGGCGCGGCCCTGCACAACCTTCAGCGCGCGCTCGACATAATCCTCTTCCGACAGCTTGCGCATGCCGATGGAGGTCGCCTTGGCGACCGGCACCTTCAGGCGCATCTTGTCCTTCTGGAAGTCGATGACGAACAGTTCCAGCTTGTGGCCAGCCACTTCCTGCTCGTCGATCGACACGATCTGGCCGACGCCATGCGCCGGGTAGACAATGTACTCGCCGGTCTTGAAACCATGACGCGCACCAGTGGACTTCTTCTGCGGGGTGATCGTTGCCATTACGCCCTGAACTCCTTGTTGTGGGCCGGCGGCGGTGCCGGCTGAACTCGTGCGACCGGGGAAACCGATCGTTAGCCGCACAACAGATGAACCCACCGGAAAGGCCGGGACCGGCAAACCGCACGAATTGCGACCGCCTGGCCCAGATCGCTCTGGTCCGGAGTGGGATCTTCACCTTTCAGTGATTTGGGGCGTCTGCGCCATAAATCGACGTTGTGTCACCGGCATGTTTGGCTGATGTAACACAAAAAGTCGGAAGAATCAAGGTTTTGCTGCATTCGCGAAGGCCACAACCAATCGCCGCCTGTCAAGGCGGTTAATCCAGCGTGCCTGTTACGCAACGTCATACAAGCCTTTACGGCCGTATTGTCAATCGCCTTCGCCAGGCTCGGCCGAGAAGTATTTCTCGAACTTGCCCGCCTCGCCGTCGAAGGTCTTGGCGTCGGCCGGCGGTTCCTTCTTGGCGGTGATGTTGGGCCATTTGTCGGCATATTCGGTGTTGATCTGCAGCCATTTGTCGAGGCCTGGCTCGGTGTCAGGCTTGATCGCGTCAGCCGGGCATTCGGGCTCGCAGACGCCGCAGTCGATGCACTCGTCGGGATGGATGACGAGCATGTTCTCGCCTTCGTAGAAACAGTCGACCGGACAGACCTCGATGCAGTCCATATATTTGCACTTGATGCAATTGTCGGTCACGACATAGGTCATCGGTCGGCTCCGGGATGTCCCAGCTTAATGGGCCAGTTTTCTTGGGCTTTTTCCGTGAGGTAACGCCTTTGTCCGTCGCTTGCAAGGGTTGCCATGCCCGGCGGCTTCGGCGTTTCCGAAAAGGAATTCCAGACTGCAGGTGCGGCGAGGGCGTGTGACGTCCCGGGAGCATCTTGTTTGGCGGGTTCGGTTCCGTTCGGCGTCCGCCGTTGGCCTGGGATCGCTACCCGCGTTCCGGCCGGTCTCACTCTTCGCCAATCAGGCGGTCGGTCTGCCGGCGTTCTCTCTTGGTCGGGCGGCCGCTGCCGGCCTCGCGCAGCGCTGGAATAGCATCGGGAAGCGCCTCGCCCTTCGGTGTGGGCGGCGGCGACATGTCCTCATAGAGGGTGCGGGCTTCCTCCGCCGGGCCGCGCCTGACACCGGCGCCGAGCACCTTCCAGACGAAAATGCGCCGGTCGAGCGTGATGGTCAGCACGTCGCCCGGCTTGACCTGATCGGAGGCCTGCGCTGCTTTGTCGCGATTGATGCGCACGCGTCCGGCGACGACCAGCTTCGCCGCCAGCGAGCGCGATTTCACGGCGCGCGAGAAGAACAGCCATTTGTCGATGCGCTGGCGGCCTTCGGCAACCATCGAACCCTACCGAGCCTACTTCTTCAGCTGGTCGCGCAAGGCGGCGAGCTTGGCGAAGGGCGAGTCCGGATCGAAGCGCACCGGACGTTCCTCGCGCGGCTTCGGCTGGAAGGCCGGCTTTGCGCCGCCCTTGCCGCGATCGGGACCGCCCTTGCCCTCGGGCCGGCCACCCTTCCAGTCGGGACGGCCTTCGCGGCGGTCGGGACGCTCGCCTTGCGGGCGGGCATTGCGCCGCTGTTCGCCTTCGGCTTGCGGCTTGGACTTGAACTTCGAACGGTCGAAGCGCGGCTTGCCGGCACCGTCGCGCCGCCCTTCCTGGGCGGGACGGTCTCCAGGTGCGGCTACTGCCTGCGCGCCGGCGGCGTCGGCCGGTGCATTGTTTCGGCCGCGCGCTTGTCCGTTGCGCTGGCGGTTGTTGCGGCCTTCGTGATGACGGGGGCGCTGTTCGAACCGGCCCTGGCGCCACAGCAGGATCGGCTTGGGCGCTTCGGCCACTTCACCCTCCCCCTCGTGGGGAGGGTCGGCGCGCTGCGCCGGGGTGGGGGGAGTGGCGGTACCGTCAGCACTGCCGGCATCAACTGCCGCGTTGGTTTCGGCAGCACTGCTTGCGTCGTCAGCGCCATCACCCCCACCCGCGTCGCTTCGCGCCGCGACCTCCCCCATCGAGGGGGAGGTAAGGGCAGCGTCGACGCTTTCGGCGACGGTGACGTCAGCGATGGTTTCCGCCACGGGCTCGGGAGCAGGTTCAGCAGCGGCTTCGGCGACAGGCTCCGTTGCAGGCTCTTCGGTGGCCAGGGCCGGAGTGTCCGATTGCTCTTCCGTGACAGGCTCAGCCGCCGTCTCCGCGATGACCGCGGCGGGGACTTCGACGGCGGCCTCGGCAGCAGCCGGTTCCGAACCCTCAACTGCCGCCTCCGCAGCCGCATCCGAAGCGGAGGCTTCCGCCGCCTTGGCCTGCTCGGCGCGCGCAGCTTCGTCCGCCGCAAGCTTGGCTGCGGCGGCTTCCCGCGCGGCATTGTCCTGCGCTTCCAGCCGTGCCTTGACCTCGGACGCCGGCTTCGGCTCGGCGCGGTAGCCCAGGCCTTTCAAGATTTCTTCCATGTCGTCGGCGGTGGCGCCGAGGATCGACATCATCGGCGGCGTCACCATGAAGGACTGGCCGTCATAAGCGCCGTCCGGACGCTGGCCGAGGCCAGGCTTCCAGTTGGTCGCCGGACGGATGAGATCCGCCAGCCGCTCCAGAATGTCGATGCGCACGGCGCGGCGGCCGAGATTGCGGTAGCCGGCAAGCTTGTAGAAGGCCTTGTCGAAGGCTGGATCGATGACCACGGAGGTGCGGCCCGACGCCAGCGCATGGACCACGTCGCCGAAGCCAGGCTTGTCCTTGCCGTCGTTCTTCAGCGCCCACAGCAAGGTCACCAGCCCGGCAGGGGCCGGCTTGATCAGCGCCGGCACGAAGACGTGATAGGCGCCGAAGCGCACGCCAAGCCGGCGCAGTGCCGCGCGGCCTTCCTGGTCGAGCGACTTCATCTCTTCAGCGATGTCGCGGCGGTTGATGAGGCCGAAATTCTCGACCAGCTGGAAAGCGATGCCACGGCCGATGCCGGAAATCTGGTCGGCGTTTTTCAGGTCGACCAGCGGCTTCAGCAGCGACTCGATCTGGAAATTGACGAAGCGTTCGGCGCGCGCGGCGACCTTGTCGCGCGCCGGGCCGGTCAGCTGTTCGTCGGCCAGCAGAACCAGACGCGGCTTCAGCGCGTCCTCGCCGGAAACCAGCGTCCCGATCGGTGCGCCGATCCAGCGCAGCGTGCCGTCCGAGCCGAGCGCCAAGTCGCCATTGGCGCAGGCGCCAAAACGTTCGGCACGCGCCTCGAATTCGGCGGCCAGCGCCTTTTGCGCGGCCGTTCGCACGGCCTTGGCGTCTTCGCCGCCGGCGGTCTGATCGGCGGTGAAGCGGAACCCTTGCAACTCACCGACATGATGGCCTTCGACAAGGACGGTTCCGGTAGGACTAATTTCGGCTTCAGGCATGGTATTTTCTCTAAGGCGCCGCATGAGGACGGAAGTCCTGCGGTCTACGAAGCGTTTCGTCAACCGCTCATGCAGCGCATCCGACAATCTGTCTTCGATTTCGCGCGTCTTTTCCTGCCAGTGTGCCTGATCGGCCAGCCAGCCGGGCCGGTTCGACACGAATGTCCAGGTGCGGATCTGGGCGATGCGGTGCGACAGCGTGTCGATGTCGCCCTCGGTGGTGTCGGCGCGGCGCACCTGCTCGGCCATGTAGTTTTCGTCGACATGGCCGTGGCGGGCGAGGTCCATGTAGATCGAGGCGATGAGGTCGGCATGCTGGGCCGGCGCGATCTTCCTGTAGTCGGGCAGGGCACAGGCTTCCCACAGCAGGGCAACGCGCTTGGCATCGGTGGCAAGCGCGCGGATGTCCCCGTCGCGGGAGAGATATTCGAGCGCCTGTGCGTCGACCGCCGGCAGCGCGCGCGTCAGGCCCTCGACCGGCGCGTTGGTCTCGATCGAGCGCTTCAGCGCATCTAGGCTGGCAAAGTCGAAATGCGCGGTGCGCCACTGCAGCACCTTCACCGGCTCGAAATCATGGCTCTCGATCTTCTTGACCAGGTCCTCGTCAAGCGGGTCGACCTGGCCGGTGACGCCAAAGGTGCCGTCGCGCAGATGCCGGCCAGCGCGGCCGGCGATCTGGCCAAGCTCGGCGGCCGTCAGATTGCGATATTGGTAGCCGTCGAATTTGCGGTTCTGGGCAAAGGCGACATGGTCGAGATCGAGGTTGAGACCCATGCCGATGGCGTCGGTGGCGACGAGATAGTCGACATCGCCTGACTGGAACAGCGCCACCTGGGCGTTGCGGGTGCGCGGTGAGAGCGCGCCAAGCACGACGGCGGCACCGCCCTGCTGGCGACGGATCAGCTCGGCGATGGCGTAGACCTCGTCGGCAGAGAAGGCGACGATCGCGGTGCGGCGTGGCAGGCGGGTCAGCTTCTTCGAACCGGCATAGGCCAGATGCGATAGCCGCGGCCGGGTCACCACCGAGACGCCCTTCAGCAGGCGCTGCAGGATGCCGTGCATGGTGGCGGCGCCCAGCAAAAGCGTTTCCTGGCGGCCACGCAGATGCAGGATACGGTCGGTGAAGATGTGGCCGCGCTCGAGGTCGCCGGCGAGTTGCACCTCGTCGATGGCGACGAAGGCGGCATCCGTCTCGCGCGGCATGGCTTCGACGGTGCAGACCGAATATTTGGCGCCCGGCGGCTGGATCTTCTCTTCGCCGGTGATTAGCGCGACCTTGTGGGCGCCGACCTTTTCGCAGACGCGGCTATAGACTTCCCGCGCCAGCAGCCTGAGCGGCAGGCCGATGACACCGGTTTCGTGCGCCACCATGCGCTCGATGGCGAGATGGGTCTTGCCGGTGTTGGTCGGCCCAAGCACGGCGGTCACGTCGCGGCCCGACAGGATCAGCGGCTCGGTGTGTTTGGGCTGGATGTTCATCGGCTCGGAAATATGGGCTTTCAGGCCTCTGGTTGTCGGGAGCGTGCCTCAACTGGCGCGTATGACAGGCGACACATAGGGATTTCGGGCGCGAAGCGAAAGCGGAATGTTCCGTCGGCGGCTCGAAGGCCTCTATGTCCAGCGCTAAATTGGCTGCTGCTTAACTGATGGAACGAGTCTGGAACGAATCAGCGACGAATCGGTGACTCGCCAAGATTCAGCTTTTGTTCACGGCTACATATGGATTTTGTGACCATGAGTCTCACCACATGCTGAATCGTCGAACTGGCCCATTTTATGCTGGGCGATCTCTGCCCTTAACCTTTGCCGGGCAACGAGGGCAGCGACCCGGTGTCCACCGCTCAAGATTATGAAATTGTTAATCTTTCTGAACCGGATGTTAAGCGATTGCAGCGGATTCCGGGCCATTAACGTTAACTTCCGCTCAAAGCCGGAACGAATCGGCGACAAACCAGCGCCGAAGGTATTTTCCCGTTTTGTTCCCTCAATATCTTGTGTTGTGAACAGCTTATCCACCGACAATCCACAGGCTTGACCACAGGGTTCGCACAGGCGGCGCTGCCGCCGTTAACCTTTGCGTGCCGGATTGGGGCATTGGGCCGTAGCAGGATCTTGACGGCGCCAAGTCATCAAATGAAAACGGACCGGTTTTCCGGTCCGTTCGTCACAGGCTGAATCCGCCGGACGTCAGGCGAAATACTGGCCGCCATTGGCTGTGATGGTCGAGCCGGTGATGAAGCCGGCGTCTTCGGAAGCGAGGAAGACAACGCAGCGCGCGATCTCTTCCGGCTCGCCGAGGCGGCCGACCGGGATCTGCGGCAGGATGCGCTCGTTGAGCACCTTCTCGTCGATCGCCTTGACCATTTCGGTGGCGATGTAGCCGGGGCAGATGACATTGACGGTGATACCCGCGCGCGCGCCCTCTTGAGCGAGAGCCTTGCTGAAGCCGATGTCGCCAGCCTTGGCGGCGGAATAATTGACCTGGCCGGCCTGGCCCTTCTGGCCGTTGATCGAGGAGATGGTGATGACGCGGCCGAACTTGCGCTCGCGCATGCCGTTCCACAGTGGATGCGTCATGTTGAAAACACCGGACAGATTGGTGTCGATGACCTCTTTCCACTGGTCGCGGGTGATCTTGTGGAACATGGCATCGCGGGTGATGCCGGCATTGTTGACCAGCACCGCGACCGGGCCGAGGTCGGCCTCGACCCGGCTGATGCCGGCGGCGCAAGCGTCATAATCGGCGACCGACCATTTGTAGACCGGAATGCCGGTCTCGGCCTTGAACTTCGCCGCCGCCTCATCATTGCCGGCATAGTTCGCGGCGACCGAATAGCCGGCGGTTTTCAAAGCGATCGAGATCGCCGCACCGATGCCGCGCGATCCGCCCGTGACGATTGCAACCTTGGTCATATGTCCTCCCTTTGGTCGGAAGAGCGAGTAGGGAGTAGCCAATAGTGAGTAGGGATTTGATGTCCCGCCGCACTGAAGCCATTCTTCCCTATTCGCTACTCCCTATTCACTATTCACTTCTTTTTCAGAGCGCTTCCACGCAGAGCGCAACGCCCATACCGCCGCCGATGCACAGGGTGGCGAGGCCCTTCTTGGCGCGCGGCGGCGCATCTCGTAAACCAGCGTGTTGAAGACGCGGGCGCCCGAGGCGCCGATCGGGTGGCCGATGGCGATGGCGCCGCCATTGACGTTGACGATCGAAGGATCCCAGCCCATGCCCTTGTTGACGGCGCAGGCCTGCGCGGCGAAAGCCTCGTTGGCCTCGACCAGGTCGAGATCGCCGACCGACCAGCCGGCCTTTTCCAAGGCCTTGCGCGAGGCGGGAATGGGTCCGGTGCCCATGATTGCCGGATCGACGCCGGCGGTTGCCCAGGACGCGATGCGCGCCAGCGGGGTGATGCCGCGCCTTGCGGCTTCCGCTTCGCTCATCAGCAGCGCGCCGGCGGCACCATCATTGATGCCGGAGGCGTTGGCGGCGGTGACGGTGCCGTCCTTGTCGAAGGCCGGCTTCAGCTTGGTCATGGCATCCAGGGTCGCACCATGGCGGATGTATTCGTCCTGGTCGACAATGGTGTCGCCCTTCCTGCCCTTGATGGTGAAGGCGACGATCTCGTCCTTGAACTTGCCGGCCTTCTGCGCGGCCTCTGCCTTGTTCTGCGAGGCCAGCGCGAGCTGGTCCTGGTCGTCACGGGTGATCTGGAACTGGCGGGCGACGTTCTCGGCGGTGTTGCCCATGTGGTAGCCATTGAAGGCGTCCCACAGGCCGTCCTTGATCATGGTGTCGATCATCTTGTAGTCGCCCATCTTGACGCCGGCGCGCAGATGCTCGGCGTGCGGCGACAGCGACATCGACTCCTGGCCGCCGGCGATGATCACCTTGGCGTCGCCGGTGGCGATCTGCTGCATGCCGAGCGCGATGGCACGCAGGCCCGAGCCGCAAACCTGGTTGAGGCCCCAGGCCGTGGTCTCCTTGGGCAGGCCGGCAAGGATCGAGGCCTGGCGGGCCGGGTTCTGGCCTTGAGCGGCGGTCAGCACCTGGCCGAGGATGACCTCGTCGACCTCGGCGGCCTCGACACCGGCGCGCGACAAAAGTTCCTTGATGACGACGGCGCCGAGTTCATGGGCTGGCGTGGCGGCAAACGCGCCGTTGAAGGAGCCGACGGCCGTGCGCGCGGCGCTGGCAATGACGATGGAATCGGGCATTTTCTTCTCCAGACTTCAAGGTGTTGTTCTGTCGTTGAAGACTTTTCTTGCCCTTTCCCAACCCCAAGTCAAACCGGAAATCGGCATGGCGCCCATGCACGCCAAGCAGGTCACCCGTCGCGGTGCCGGCGAGCTGGCCGCTGCTGCGCAGCATATTTTGCCTGCTATGCAGCATTATGTGATCCCGCACTGCACAAACTGCTTGGAATTATGAGGCTTTTGCGCATATCCTCGAAAAGGGCGCAATCGTTACCGGCTGCTTACTCAGGCGTGCCGGTGTCCGGGGAGGATGCAGATGGCCGCAAAAGACGATCCGATCATTATCAAGAAATACGCCAATCGCCGCCTCTATAATACGGGGACGAGCACCTATGTGACGCTCGAGGATCTGGCCGAGATGGTCAAGAAAGGCGAGGAGTTCACCGTCCAGGACGCCAAGACCGGTGACGACATCACGCATCCGGTGCTGACCCAGATCATTTTCGAATTGGAGAACAAGGATGGGCAGAACATGCTGCCGATCCCGTTCCTGCGCCAACTGATCGCCTTCTACGGCGACCAGATGCAGATGATCGTGCCGAGCTTCCTCGAACAGTCGATGATCGCCTTCTCCAAGGAGCAGGAGCGCTTCCGCGAGCAGATGAAGGGCGCCATCGGCAAGTCGCCGCTGGACGTGATGAAGATCGCGACACCGATCAAGGCGTTGGAAGAGCAGACGCGCCGCAACATGGAAATGTTCCAGAACGCGATGCGCCTTTTCACGCCGTTCCCGCCAGCTGGCTCCGCGCCAGCCGCGGCTCCGGCTGAGCCAGCCAAGAAGGAAGCGCCGGAAAAATCCGACGACCTTCAGGAGCTGAAGAGCCAGATCGCGGCCATGCAGCGCAAGCTCGACACGATGTCGTAAGCCGGGCAGCGGTTAGGCACGCTCAGGCCAACCCGGCCGTGCCTTATCCGTCGATCGGCATCTGCCACAATTCCCAGATTTCGTCGGCCCGCCCGTCGAGAGAGCGATAGAATGCCTTGGCCGGCATGTTGGATTGCTGCACCGTCCACTTGATGGCGGATGCGCCGATATTGATGGCATGGTCGCGGAGCCGTTTCACAAGGGCATGGCCGACCGACATGCCGCGCGCCGTCTCGGCTACGTAGAGTTCCTTCAGCCACACAACCGGCTTCAGGTCGTAGGTCCACGGGATGAGGTAGTGGACGGCGATGCCGACGACCACGCCCTCCAGCTCCGCCACGAACACGCCGAACCGGGGCGATGGCCCCAATCCGTGTGTGATGAGGTCTGCTTCGGTGAGGTGGAACTTGTCATCATAGCCCTCGAAGACGGCCAGCGCCCGCATAAGCGCGAGCACCGCGGCGACATCCTGCTGCTCGAACTGCCGAACCGTAATCGCCGCCATCTGCATGCCTTCCCGCGTCTTCAATGTCGACCATATCGCGTAAACGCTTCCGCGCCAGCCAACGATCATGCGTGCAAAACGCCAGGCTCCTTGCCCGAGGCGAAAGGAAGCTCTTCGTCCTGCCAGCCGGTTATGCCGCCGATCATGATCTTGACGGGCATGCCGAGGCTGGCGAGCTTCAAAGCTGCCCGGTCCGCGCCATTGCAATGCGGTCCCGCGCAATAGACGACGAACAGCGTGCCTGCCGGCCATTGCGCCATCCGCTCGGCCGAAATGTCGCGGTGAGGTAGATGCAGCGCGCCCGGCACATGGCGGCGCTCGTAGGCTTGCGGCGAACCGACCACGTGCAGAAGCACGAAGTCCGGCTCGCCGCCGCGTAGTGTCGCGGCGACGTCTGAACAGTCGGTCTCCACGGAAAGCCGGTGCAGGAAATGGTCCCGGGCGATTTCCGCCGATGCCGTCGGAATGTCAGTCACATAGCTCATCAGGGGTCTCCATCGCTGATGGAGCTGGTCTCCATCGCTTTTGATGGAGCTGAGGTAGCGCACCGAACCGGGCGATTGCAGCTGGCAGCTTTGCCATATATCGTCAAGATCATGCCAAATGTGCCTCCTCCCAACCCGCCCGCTGCCAACCGGCTGGTCGTTGCCGTTGCCTATGATGGGCTGTGCACGTTCGAATTCGGCGTGGCGGCCGAGGTGTTCGCCTTGCCCAGGCCGGAGATGGGTGCGGACTGGTACCGGTTCGCCGTCGCCGGCATAGACGCCGGTGAAATGCGCGCGATGGGTGGCGTGCGTATCGTCGCCGATGGTGGCCCCGACCTGATCGGCGAGGCCGGCACGGTGATCGTGCCGGGGTGGCGCGGTGTGGATTGTCCGGTGCCGCCCTTCCTGATCGAGGCGCTTCGCAAGGCCAATGAGCGCGGCGCACGCATCCTGTCGATCTGTTCGGGCGTCTTCGTGCTTGCCGCGGCCGGCCTACTCTCAGGCAAAAAGGCAACCACGCATTGGCGCTACAGCGACAGACTGAGGGAGATGTATCCCGACATCACCGTGGTTCCTGACGTTTTGTACATCGATGAGGGAAATGTGCTGACATCGGCTGGCAGCGCGGCCGGCATCGACCTGTGCCTGCATCTGGTTAGGCGCGATTTCGGCACAAAGGCGGCCAACATGGTGGCACGCCGCCTGGTCGTGCCGCCGCACCGCGACGGCGGCCAGGCGCAGTATGTCGAGAGTTCCGTTCCCGAGCCTCACGAACGCAGCCGGCTTGGACCGTTGATCGACCGGATGCGCGCCGACATTTCCGCCGACTATCCCGTCGCCACTTTGGCCGGAATGGCTGGAATGAGCGAGCGGACATTCCTGCGCCGGTTCGCGGCCGCAACCGGCGTCACGCCGGCGCGCTGGCTGCTTTCGGAGCGGCTTTCGCGGGCGCGCACTTTGCTGGAAGACACGAGCCTGCCGATCGAGCGGATTGCCGAGACCGCCGGATTTGGCGCGGCGGCGACGTTGCGGCATCACTTCCGCCAACAATTCGCCACGACGCCCGCCGCCTACAGGGCGCGGTTCGGGACTAATGCCAACTCCGCCTGACGACGTCGTCAGGGCAACAGCCCCTCATAGCGGCCGCGCGGCCGGATAATGCTGCCGCTGACGATCTGTTCGACCATATGCGCGGCCCAGCCAACGCTGCGCCCAAGCGCGAACAGATGGAACGGGGCATCGCGCGGCAGGCCGAGGCCGCGCGTCAGCACGGCCAGGGCAAAATCGATGTTCGGCTGGGTGCCGGTCGCGGCAATGGCGGCGGTTTCCAGCAACCGCAACGTCTCGTCGGTGTTGCCGATGGCCGCCAGAAGCGCCGTGGCGCGGGGATCACCTTCGGGATAGAGCTGGTGGCCGAAGCCCGGCAAAGGCCGGTCGTGGCCGAGCCAGCGCCGGATCGCGGCATCGGCGCCGTGCCGCGCCGCATCTTCCGCCAACTGCATCACCGCTTCGCCAGCGCCACCGTGCCGTGGGCCGGAAAGTGTCGCCAGACCGGCCAGCAGGCAAGCGGCGGGTGAGGCGCCTGTCGAGGCAGCGACGCGGGCCGCGAAGGTCGAGGCGTTGAGTTCGTGATCGGCGAGCAGCACAAGGGCGCGCCGGATCGCTTCGGCTCCGTTCTCATCGACCGACCAGCCCTTTGCCAGGCGCCGATGCACCGGCTCCGGCCCGGCTTCGGCACCGAGGGCACTGGCCAGCACGCCGATTGCGCGCGCGGCGTCGACGCATAGCGAGGCGGCGCTGCGTCCAAGCGACGGCCGCCCCTGGCCGGCCAGCAAGGCAAGTTGCGCAAAGGCCGGGCCTCGGCCGAACTGCCGCGACGCATCCGGCGACGGCGCTTCGAAACGGACCGGCTCAGGCAGACCCCAAAGCACGGCGGCGGTTTCTTCCAGCGTGGCATGGTCGGACAGGATAGCTGCGTCCCGGCCGCGATAGACGAGGTGACCGTGCCAGACGGTCGAAACCGCCGTAACGATCGACGGCTCACCCCACGCAATAGCGCTTTCGGCGATGGCCGAAGGGCTGCGTCCGCGCGCCCTGCGCGTTGCCAGTGCCGCGATATCGTCCGCGCGATATTCGCTGCGGCGCGGATCGGCGCGGTCCGGGCGCATGCCGATGCGCCCACGGCTGACATAGGCATAGAGCGTCTGCGGCCGCACCTTGAGCCTCTCCAGCGCCTCTTCCCGCGACAGCCAGTCCGACATTTTCAGCTCTGATATTGATTCTATTGATCAAGATTGATGCTTGCCTTGCCCAGCCTTATCTCCGATCCGGAAAAGCTTCAAGGAGACAAGGCTATGGCGAATGGGCTCGATGATGTGGTGGCGGCTGAAACCGTGCTGTCCGACGTAGATGGTCTGGGCGGCCGCCTGACGATCCGCGGTCATTCGCTGCCGGAGCTGGCCGGACGATGGACCTATCCGCAGGTGGTTCGCTTGCTGCTCGATGGCTTCTTCGAGGATCTGCCTGGCGATGCCGAACTGGCGGCCAAACTGGGTGAGGCGCGCGTCGAGGTGTTCGAGCGGCTTTTGCCCTCGCTGCCCTTCCTGGCGCCGCTCGAAATCTACAGCGCCATGCGCGCCGGCATGGCTCTGTTGCCGGACGGCGAGACCCTGACGGGCGCTTTGCGGCTGATTGCGGCGCCGGCGGTGCTGACGCCTGCTCTGCTGCGCCTGCAGCGTGGCGCGCAGCCGATCGCGCCGGACGGCAAGTCCGGTCATGCCGCCGACATGTTGCGGATGCTCCGGGGTTCCGTTCCGTCGCCGGCATTGGCAAAGGCGCTCGACACCTATCTGGTGACCGTCTGCGACCACGGCCTCAACGCCTCGACCTTCACCACCCGCGTCGTTGCCTCGACTTTGGCCGGGCTGACCTCGTCGGTATTGGCGGGGCTCGGCGCGCTCAAGGGGCCACTGCATGGCGGCGCGCCCGGCCCGGTGATCGAGATGCTCGATGCGATCGAGGCGCATGGCGATGCAGCCGGCTGGCTGCGCAACGAGATCGCGCAAGGCAGGCGGATCATGGGGTTCGGCCATCGCATCTATCGTGTGCGCGATCCGCGCGCCGATGTGCTGAAGGCCGTCGTGCGGCAGCTTGGCGGCGAGGGTGAGACCGGCCGCCGGCTGGCCTTCGCCGAAAAGGTCGAGCAGACGGCGCTCGAGGTGTTGCGGATTGCCAAGCCGCAGCGCGCGCTGCAGACCAACGTCGAATTCTACACCGCGCTGGTGCTGGAAGCGGCGGGTTTCCCGCCGCAAGCCTTCAGCAATGTCTTCGCCGCCGGGCGTGTTGCCGGCTGGATTGCGCATGCGCGTGAGCAGCAGACGACCGGACGGCTGATCCGTCCGCAATCGCGCTATGTCGGCCCGGTGCCGGATCTGGTTGCCTAGACACCCAGTCTGTTTCGAAAGACGAGGGCCTCTCCGCCTCGAAGCGGAGGGGCTTTCTCTCATGACCGAAATTTCATGTGATCACGCGACCGTGTTCGTGTTCTTGCCTTGGTCCGTCCTTATATGCTGCACTGCAACATAAGCCGCCAATAGCTGCTTCCTTCGGTGACGTTGGGGCAGGTTGGCGCACCAGGATGACAGGAACGCCATGACGAAGAACGGCAAGGCGGAGGAAAAGAAGCAGATCAACATCGCGCTTCAGGGCGGCGGCTCGCATGGCGCCTTTTCCTGGGGCGTGCTCGACCGGCTGCTGGAGGACGGCAGGCTTGAGATAGCGGCCGTGTCCGGCACCAGCGCCGGCGCCATGAACGCCGTGGCACTGGCCGACGGATATGTGCGTGGCGGGGTCGAAGGCGCGCGGCAAAAACTTGACGATTTCTGGCACGCCGTCGCGGCGAAAGGCCGGTTCAGCCCGGTACAACGCATGCCGTGGGATGTCGCCTGGGGCAATTGGTCGATCGAGAACACGCCGGGCTATGTCTTCTTCGACACCATGTCGCGGGTGTTCTCGCCCTATGTCGCCAATCCGCTCGGCCTCAATCCGTTGCGCGACGTGGTCGCGCAGGAGATCGATTTCAGGAATGTCCGCGCCTGCAAGTCGATGGAACTGTTCATCTCCGCCACCAATGTCGAGACCGGACAGTTGCGGGTGTTTTCCGATGGCGAGATCGACCTCGACACGGTGATGGCCTCGGCCTGCCTGCCGCAATTGTTCCGCGCCGTCGAGATCAAGGGCGTGCCCTATTGGGATGGCGGCTATGGCGGTAATCCGGCGCTGTTCCCGTTTTTCAAGACGGCGGCGACGGAAGACGTGCTTCTGGTGCAGATCAATCCGGTGGTGCGCGAAGGTACGCCAAAGAGCGCCAACGAGATCCAGAACCGCATCGACGAGATCACCTTCAACGCCGGGCTGCTGAACGAATTCCGCTCGATCGCCTTCGTCAAGGAACTGATCGCCGCTGGCCGTCTGCCGCATGGCGAATACCGCGACATCCGCATGCACCGCATCGATGCCGACGAGGCGTTCAAGGACTTGTCGGCGTCATCCAAGGTCAATGCCGAATGGGCCTTCCTGAGCTATCTCAGAGATCTCGGCCGCACCGCCGCCAGCGACTGGCTGGAAGAGAATTACGACGCCGTCGGCAAGCGGCCGACGCTCGATCTCTCCGGTGAGCTTGACGACGGTTTCAAGCCGGTGCGAGGGCCAGCGCCTGGCCGACGGGTCAAGGAGTTTCTTGCAGCGCGCAAGAACCCGGAAGCGGAGCGCCGGCGGGCCTGAGCCCACCGGGTGCCGAAGGAGCGATAGCCGATCTGCGTCAGGCGCTGCTCGATCAAGACCATCAGCGAAGTGTTCCGGAAGTCGGAGTAGCGACCAGGACGATCCGGCAAGGCGACAACCCTCGCGTGTGGAAGACGCTTCATCATGCTGACGCCTGCTGCCACCAACATGCCGACGAGGCCGCACGCCGTCGCACGGTATTGTTGGAAAATGACGAGCGGACTGATCGACACCAGCCTTGCGAATAAACTGAAAATAATCTGGGTTCCAGCACGCGCACTGTGCTCTTGCCATGTCGCGAACCAAGGGGCCACGCCGATCCCTGGCATTCCAGTGCCGCAGGTGCCGGCGCTCTCGACGCCCGGTTCTACATCAACGAACCGGCCTCAAGCGATCCCGTGTTTGTCTTGGCATTTCACAAGCAATTCCAATAGCTTGGCCAAGCTTCCCGACGCCGGAGCTTGATGTCCTTCGCTGACCGAAAATGATCTGGCCTGGCGATCAAAATCCGCGTCCAGATCAGAGGTCCCGGGCACGATCGCGCCAGCATCTGCGGGAGTGCCACGCTGTCGGTCAGCAATGACCGAGCGGTCGTTCGGGACTGATGATGATGGGGGAGATCGTGAGCCGGCTGCGAACCCGCCCTACTGGTATTTTAGCAAGTCGAGAACAGTTTCGCGGCGGCCACACCTTGCCCGGCTACGCAATGCTGCTGCAACTTTCGGACTATATTGCAGTGCAACTTTGATGTAGAAGCACGCTCGCCTATCACGGCAATTTGAACACGGTCAGGCGCGCACCCATATCGGCGACGCGCCCGCGTCATGAAGGCGCGGTGCTGGCCGAACCCGCAGTGGAAAAATGACGATGCCTAAAATCAGGTTTCACAAGCTTGCAGCCATTGTTGTGCTCATTGGTTTCGCGGCGTGGATGGCGACAGGCGAATTCTCGTCGGTCGGCAGCGTAGCGGCCAACAAGGCCAAGGCGGCCGAAGTCGAGCAGGGCAAGACGCCGGATGCGAGCAAGCCAAAGGCGGCGGAAGCCGAACCGAAGGCGCCGCTGCGCACCGTTGCCGTCGTGACGCCGCCGCGCAAGACCTATGCGCGCGCCATCCGCATTTCAGGGCTGACCGAGGCCGACAAGCGCGCGGTGCTCGCAACCCGCGTGGCCGGCGTCATCGACAAGCTGCCGGTCAAGCAAGGCGATCACGTCAAGACCGGCGATCTGGTGCTGATGTTGGCCGCCGAGGAAAAGATCTCGATGGTCGACAATGCCAAGCAGCTTGTCGCGCAGCGCCAGGCCGAGCTGGACGCGTCGCTGCGGCTGATGAAGACCGGCAATTTGCCGAAGCTGCAGCTCGACACCGCCCGCTCCAATCTGACCCTGGCGCAATCGCAGCTGGATACCGCACAGGCCGAGCTCGACCGCAACGAAGTCAAGGCGCCGTTCGACGGTGTCATCGACCGGGTGCCGGTGGAACTCGGCAGCTCCGTCATGCAGGGCGGTGAGGTGGCGACCATCCTCAAGCTCGATCCGGTGATCGCGCGCGGCGAGATCAGCGAGCGCGACCTCGGCTATCTCAAGATCGGTGACAAGGCCAGCGTTCGGCTGGTCAGCGGCCAGACTGTCGAAGGCACGGTGCGATACATCAGCCGCGATGCGTCGTCGGCGACCCGCACCTTCCGTATCGAGGTCGCCATCCCCAATGGCGATGGCTCGGTGCCGGCCGGCATGACGGCGGAGATCCAGCTCAGCGCATTGCCGACCGACGCGGTTCTGCTGCCGCGGTCGGTGGTGACGCTCGGCGACAAGGGCGATCTCGGCATCCGCGCCGTAGGCAAGGACAACAGAGTGGCGTTCTTCCCGATCGATCTGGTCGACGACACGCCGACCGGTCTCGTGCTCGGCGGCATCCCGGCCGATGCGCGCATCATCGTCGCCGGCCAGGAACTGGTGAAGGAAGGCGATGAGGTCAAGCCAGTCGAGGCCGACCAGGCGACCATCAACAAGCTGATCGGCGAAGCCACCGCCGGCACGCAGTAGCGCACGGGCGCGAGCGCCGGGCCCTGCCCGGCGACGTCAGTCCGTTCGCCACTCCCGAAAGCAACAGCAGGCATAAGTCATGGATATCGTCAGACTCGCAATCAACAATGCCCGCCTGACCATCTCGGTCCTGGTTTTCCTGCTGATTGCAGGCTGGGTCGCCTATCAATCGACGCCGAAGGAAGCGGAACCCGACGTTCCGATTCCGATGATGTATGTCAGCCTGATCTATCAGGGCATTTCGCCGGAGGATTCCGAGCGCCTTCTGCTTCGGCCGATGGAAAGCAAGCTGAAAAGCCTGAAGGGCCTCAAGGAAATGCGCTCGGCCGCCTTCCAGGGCGGCGGCTACGTGCTGGTCGAGTTCCAGCCGCAGACCAATCTGGCGACGGCGCTGCAGGATACGCGCTCCAAGGTGCAGGACGGCAAGGCCGACCTGCCGCAGGCGGCCGAGGAACCTGTCGTCACCGAGGTCAACATTTCCGAATTCCCGGTGCTCGTCGTCACACTGTCCGGCGAATTGCCCGAGCGCGTTCTGGCCGCCGCGGCGCGTGAACTGCGTGACCGCATCGAGGAGGTGCCCGGCGTTCTCGAAGGCTCGCTGCAGGGCTCCCGCGACGATCTTGTCGAGGTCGTCATCGATCCGATGAAACTGTCGTCCTATGGTTTGCAGCTCGACCAGCTGATCGGCGCCGTCGGCGCTTCCAACAGCCTGGTCGCGGCCGGCAACATCGAGGGCTCGGAGGGCAAATACGCCGTCAAGGTGCCGTCGTTGATCGAGACTCCGGAGGATGTGGCGGCGCTGCCGGTGGTTGCCGGCCCCAACGCCGTGGTGCAGGCCAAGGACATCGCGACGATCCGCTCGACCTTTGCCGACGCCACGACGATCACGCGCCTGAACGGCAAGCCGGCCATCGCCATCGAAGTCAAGAAGCGCATCGGTGCCAATCTGATCGACACGCTGACGAAGGTCAGGGAAGTGTCCGATACCTTCGTCAAGACGATGCCCGAGGGGATGCACGTCACCTACACGCAGGACAAGTCGGTCTTCGTCAACCAGCTGCTGGGGGACCTGCAGAACCATGTGATGATCGCCGTCATCCTGGTGTTCATCGTCATCCTCTACGCGCTGTCCGGCCGTGCCTCGTTGCTCATTGGCCTCGCCATCCCGTCGTCCTTCCTGATCGGCATCCTGTTGCTGGCGATGATGGGCTACACGATCAACATGATCGTGCTGTTCAGCCTCATCCTGGCGGTCGGCATGCTGGTTGACGACGCCATCATCGTCACCGAATTCGCCGAACGACGGATGAGCGAGGGCATGCCCAAGCAGGAAGCCTTCGCACTTGCCGCCAAGCGCATGGCCGGTCCGGTCATCGCGGCGACGATGACGCGCATCGCCGCCTTCTCGCCGCTGCTGTTCTGGCCGGGCATCATCGGCGACTTCATGAAGTACATGCCGATCACGCTGATCGTCACGCTGTCGGCCTCGATGCTCTATGCGCTTGTCTTCGCGCCGACGCTTGGCGCGATCTTCGCCAAGGCGCCTCAGCATCATGAGGATGGCAATCGCGATGGCTGGTACATGGCTGTCGTCAAGCAAGCGGTGCGCTTCCCCATCACTGTGATGGTGCTCACCGTCATGTTGCTGGCCGGCATCTTCGTTGGCTATTCGAAGTATGGCGCCGGCGTCGAGTTCTTCCCGAGCGTGGAGCCGGATTACGGCCTGCTCTATGTGCACGCCCGCGGCAACCTCTCGCTGGCCGAAATGGACACGGCGACCAAGATTGCCGAAAACCGGCTGCTCGGCTGGCCGGGCCTGAAGTCGGTTTACACCCGCGTCGGCAAGTCCGACGGCGGCGGCCAGGATGTGCCCGAGGACGTTGTCGGCGTCATCCAGTACGAATTCATCGACTGGCGCGAACGCAAATCGGCGAACCAGATCCTGAACGATCTGCGTGGCGTCATGGCCGGCATTCCCGGCGTCGACGTCGAGGTGCGCGTGCCGGAAGCCGGCCCGCCGACCGGCAAGCCGATCCAGATCAGGCTTTCGGCTGTCGACCCCAAGGGACTGGACGAGAAGGCGCGCGCCGTCGCGGCGCGCATCGCCAAGGTACCCGGTGTCATCGACATTTCCGATGGCTTGCCGCCACCCGGCGTCGACTGGGCGATCGAGGTCGACCGCGCCAGGGCGGCGCAATACGGCATCAGCCCAACCTCGGTCGGAACGGTGGTGCAGCTTGTCACCAACGGTTTGAAGCTGAGCGAATACCGGCCGGCTGGCGCTGACAAGGCGGTCGACATCCGGCTGCGCTTGCCGGAGGACCGGCGCACGCTGTCGACGCTCGACGAGCTCAGGGTGCAGACCTCGCAAGGATCGGTGCCGATCTCGAACTTCGTCGTCCGCGAGGCGAAACCGAGTGTCGGCATCCTCAACCGCATCGACGGCGCCCGCACCGTGGTGGTGCAGGCCAACGTCGCCGCCGGCGCCCAGGTCGCCGCCGTGCAGCAGGAGGTCACCCAGGCCGTCACCGACATGAACCTCGGCAGCGGCATACGCTGGAAGCTGGCAGGCTCGAACGAGGACAGCGCAGAAGCCAGCGCCTTCCTCAGCAAGGCCTTTGGTGCCGCGATCTTCCTGATCTTCCTGGTGCTTTTGGCGCAGTTCAACAAGTTCACCAGCGTCTGGCTGGTCTTGTCCTGCGTGGTCATGGCGACGATCGGCGTGTTCCTCGGACTGCTGATAACCGGCGAGACGTTCGGCATCGTCATGTCGGGCATCGGCGTCATCGCGCTGGCCGGCGTGGTGGTGAACAACAACATCGTGCTGATCGACACCTATGACCGGCTGCGCGAAGAAGGCTGGGACAAGATGGAGGCCGTGCTGCAGACCTGCCGTGAGCGTGCGCGACCGGTGGTGCTGACGGCGGTGTCGGCCATCCTCGGCGTGCTGCCGATCGCCTTCGGTCTCGGGCTGGAAATCTTCCATCACGAGACGACGATCAACGCGCCGTCGACGCAATGGTGGATTTCGCTGTCCTCGGCCATCGTCTTCGGCCTGTCCTTCGCCACGGTGCTGACGCTGGTGGTGACACCGTCGATGCTGATGGTGTTCACCCGCGCCAAGGTCAAACCCGGTGCGCGGCGCGGCTTGTTCAGCCGGCTGTTCCGGCGTGGCAAGGGCGAGATCTCGTCGGACGCACCGGCGGTGGATGCCGGTGCGGAACCGGCGATCGCCTTCCCGAAGGCGGCCGAATAGACAGACCCCGATCTGAACGGCAAAGGCCGTCCGGAACAACCGGGCGGCCTTTCGCATTGTCCCTGCACGAGCAATGCGAAGCATTGTCTCGGCAAAACGCGGGGAATGTCTTATGCCCATCAGTACGCTCGTCATCGTCGTCCTGATCCTTGTCCTCATCGGCGCGGTGCCGGCCTGGCCGCATTCGCGCTCCTGGGGATATGGACCTTCAGGCATTGTCGGTGTGGTGCTGATGGGGGTTCTTGTGTTGCTGCTGATGGGGCGGCTCTGAACCGCCTCTTCGGTGCGCGGCGGGCATGGCCCATTGACGTGCGTCAGGCCGCTTTCGACGTGACCTTCGCAATGGCGATGCCGATGTCCTCCAGGGCTTGGGCGACCGCCTGATCGAGCGGCGTATGCGGGATTTCGCCGATGATTCCCTCCAGCCGCGTCGAGGCCAGCTGGTGCGGCTCGAAGCGCAGATAGGACATAGAGACGATCTCGCGCCACATCGCCACGAACGGGCTGCCGGCGCGCAGCACCCACCAAGGCATCGAGGTCATCTTCAGCGGCCGGCCAAGCGCCTTTTCGGCGGCGGCCTTGATCTGCAGGTCGGTGACCGCATGGCCGGGAAAATTCAGCGCCTCATAGGAGCCAAGCTTGTCGAGATTCTTGGCGAGTGCAACGAAGCCCACGGCGAAGTCCGGCAGATAGGCCCATTCATGCACGAGATCGGCCGGACCGGGTGCGGTGTAGACGCCCTTGCTCATCTTGGCGGCGACGACCAGGTCGAACCAGGAGCCGCTGCCGGTGCCGCCGAAGAAGTCCCCGGCGCGCAGCAGAATGGTGCGGACGCGGCCAGCATCGGCCTCGCGGCGGAACAGCTCCTCCATGGCGCAGCGGATGCGGCCCTTTTCCGTCGTCGGGTGGAACGGCGTGTCTTCGGTGATCACCGCCGGCATCGGCGAGCCGTAATTGTAGACGGTGCCGGGAAAGAGATGCAGCGTGTTGTTGGCATGGCAGGCGGCCATGACATTCTCAGCCATCGGCAGGCACTTGCCCCAGTCGGTATAGATCGGGTTGAGGCCGTTGAAGATGATATCGACGCCCTCTGTGGCGCGGATCAGCGATTGACGATCCAGCGCGTCGCCGGCAACCGCGGTGGCACCTTCGAGTTCGGCCGGCACCTTACCCGTACGGGTGACGGCGCGGACATCGAAGCCGGCATCGATAAAGGCCTGGCCGACCACACGGCCGAGCCGGCCATTGGCGCCGAGAATTGCGATCTTGGTCATTGAGTTCTCCTGCTTGGTGCTGGCTGTTGTGTCGTTGTTTGCAGGTCCGAATATGACAACATCACATACGAATAGAAATTGACTATGACTGGAGTTTTGATATTCAAAAATGAATGGCTGATGTCGACTGGAACCTGATCAAGAGCTTCGTCACGGTCGCGGAAACCGGCAGCCTGTCGGCCGCCGCGCGCAAGCTGTCGGCCAGCCAGCCGACGCTTGGCCGTCACATCTCGGAGTTGGAACAGGCGCTCGGCGTCACGCTGTTCCGGCGTGGGCGGAGCGGCTATGCGCTGACGGAAGCCGGTGCCACGCTGTTTGAACGCGGCAAGGCGGTCAGCGAGCAGGCGAGTGCTTTTTCACGGCTGGCGCTGGGCTCGGTCGAGGCCATCGAAGGCACGGTGCGCATCGCCGCCAGCGAAGTGGTGGCTGCCTATGTGTTGCCCGATATGATGGCGCGGCTCGGCCTCGAGGAACCCGGCATCGAGGTCGAGATCGTTGCCTCGAACCAGGTCGAGAACCTGCTGCGGCGGGACGCCGACATCGCCATCCGCATGGTCAAGCCGGCGCAGAACGAACTGGTGGCGCGCAAGGTCTGCGACATCCCGCTCTGCGCCTGCGCGGCCATTTCCTATCTTGATCGGCGCGGCCGCCCGCTCGGGCCGGCCGACCTCGCCGATCACCCGCTGATCGGCTTCGATCGCAGCGACGAGATGATCCGGGGCTTTACGCAATTCGGCCTCCCGGTCACCCGAAGCAGTTTCCGCTTCAGGGCCGACAACCAGATCGTTCTGTGGGAGGCGGTGCGGACGGGAAACGGCATTGGCCTTGGCCAGGAGCCGTTGGCCGACCGCGATCCGCTGGTGGAGAAGGTGCTGCCCGGCCTGCCGCTGCCAAGCCTGCCGGTGTGGCTCGCCATGCATCGCGACGTGCGCAGCAGCGTGCGCATCCGCCGCGTGGCGGATTTTCTCCACGAGGAGCTGAAGCGCTATTCGGCGGGTGCGGGCGCGAATTCGGCGCGGTGAGCCAGGCCCGCCATCAGCAAGACGACGATCAGCAGCCCCGACATGGCGATGAAAATCGGCCCGAAGCTGGAATGCTCGGCAACGAAGCCGATCGCCGACGGCGCCACCAGAATGCCGGAATAGCCCATGGTGGTAACGACGCTCATGCCGGTGCCGGATGACATGCCTTCCTGGTTGCCGCCGGCCGAAAAGATGATCGGCACCATATTGGCGATGCCGAAGCCGCACAGCGCAAAGGCCGCGATGGCGGGCCATGGCGAAGGCGACAGGCCGGCAATCAGCATGCCTGCGGCAGCGACAATGGCCGAGCCGCGCAGCGTCGTGACCGCGCCGAAGCGGTCGCGCACGCCATCGCCGAAGAAGCGCATGATGGCCATGACGCCGGAGAAGGCGGCATAGGCAAGGCCGGCAACGGCAAGGTCGGCGCCAAGTTCCTGCCGCAGATATAGGGCTGCCCAATCGAGCACCGCGCCCTCGGAGATCATCGTCAGCAGCGCCATCAAGCCGACGAGGTAGACCAGCGGGTTCGCCGGCAGCGTGAACTTATGATGCTCGACCGCCTGCGGCCTGTCCTCGGCGACGAGATAGCCGACCGCCAGCGCGATGACCGCGAAGGCGAGCACGGTCACCACCGCGGCATGGGCGAGGTGACCGTAGTGCTGGATGGCAAAGCCGCCGAGCGCGCCGCCGGCGAAACCGCCAAGGCTCCAGAAGCCGTGCGAGGACGACATGATGGCGCGGGACAATTTTCGCTCGACCACCACGGCATTGGCGTTCATGGCGACATCCATACCGCCGATCGAGCCGCCGAAGATGAACATGGCGATGGCCGCCAGCGGCACGTTGGGCGCCAGCGCGACGACAAGCAGGCCGAGGCTGCCGCAGAGGCCGAACCAGCGCAGCACCGTGCGCGAGCCATGTTTCGAAATCAGGTGGCCGCACCAGGTCATGGCGGTGACGGCGCCGGCGCCGAACAGAAGGATCAGCAGGCCGAGCGTGAATTTCGAGATGTCGAGCCGGGTCAGGAACACCGGGATCTGCGGCGCCCAGCTGCCGGTCAGGAAGCCATTGGCGAGGAAAATGGCCGCCACGGCCCATCGCCCACGAATGGCAGTCTGCATGGCGCTTTGTGCGTTCATAGGCGAATCCGGTCCGAAAATGGCTTTGCGCGGCAAATTAGATCGATTCAATTTGTAGTCAAGAACCGCGCTCGAGGAAGTGCTTGGACCAAACGGAGGCAAGCGATCGGGGCGTGTCGACGGAGGACTTAGTGATCCTTCGGCCGCCTCGCCTCGAACTCGGCCTTCTTGGCATCCGACGCTTCCGTCTGGTTGAGCGCCTGCCACTCGGCATAAGACATGCCGTAGACGATCTCGCGCGACTGGTCCTTGGAGAGATCGACACCCTCGGCATTGGCCGCTTCGCGATACCAGTTCGACAGGCAGTTGCGGCAGAAGCCAGCGAGGTTCATCAGGTCGATATTCTGCACGTCGTTTCGTTCCCTGAGATGCTCGACCAGCCGGCGAAAGGCGGCTGCCTCGAAATCGCGCTTCTGCTCGTCGCTGAGTTCAGTCATCGAAACCTCCTTGCCCAGAGACTATTTGGAAATTCTACTCTGGCGGCCATCTGATGGCGTTTTCTGCGCTTCCGGTGCTCACGGACCAATGTCCGCTGCGCTCCGGTTCTCGAAACCACCATCATATGACTCGCCAGAGCGAATTTCGAAACAGTCTCTAGAGCGGCCCGGTGCGCGAGCCGAACATCTTCACGACATGTATATCGGCACGGCGGTCGATCGCGTCAACGATCGGCGCCAGACGCTCGGCCCAGGCGATCGCACCCTTCTGGTCCGCTATCAGATCCTGACGGATCTCGATCAGCGCGTGGGCGTAGCCGTTGACGATGGCGTGCTTGAACATGGTGTCGCCACGCAGCGCGCCGTCATAGGGCTCATTGTCGCCGACGACGAGGATCTTGTCGTCGGCCAGCATATCGATCAGCGGCCGCGCCACCCGGTCGTCCCGATCCCAGAGGATGCCGACATGCCACGGGCGCTGTTTGCCCTGCATGGCCGGCGTGAAGGAATGCACCGAGAAGATGAAGGGCGCCTTGGCGGAAGCCTGCGCGACCGAGGCGATCATGGCGCCGACGGCGTCGTGGTAGGGACGGTAGAAGCGGTCGAGCCGCCTTTCGCGCTCTTCCGGCGCGATGGGATAGTTTCCCGGCACGACGGTGCCGTCATAGAGCTGGCGGATGAGCGTCGGATCGTCCTCGCCGCGATTGGGATCGATCAAGAGCCGCGAGAAATTGGCGATGACCGCCGGCACGTCGAGCAAGGCGGCGAGTTCACGCGTCACCGCTTCAACGCCGATATCGTAGGCGATGTGGCGCTCGAATTCCGCCGCGGGCAGGCCGAGGCTGCCATAGTCCTCGGGCAGGTCGCGGCGGGCATGATCGGCCAGAAGCACGATGCCCCGCTTGCGGTCGCCCTCGACAATGTCGAAAGGCGCGAAAACTGTGGATCGGGTCATTGGCGGGAAATGGTCTGTTCGCTGGCTTCCGGGGAGGATGCTATCGTCATTCCACGAAGACGACGTGTGCGCAATGCCGTTGTTTGGCCAAGGTTTCCCGGGAAATCTGGCAAGGGGCGACGGATAGTGCGCCGGGAGCCTTCCTAAATCGATTGGAATTGGTCAAAACGGCGCGTTGACATGCGCCCGGACTTTTCCGAAAAGGGGCGCAGAGAGATGCTGATGTGGTTCTTGAGGGGTATTGGGATGGGTTCCGCCGGCAGGCAGCGCATGCGCTCTGCCTTTGCCATGCCGTTCCTGATCCTGACCGTTGGCCTGTCGGCGACGGTCATGGCCTCGCCGGCGCGGGCCGATTTCCGCGTTTGCAACGCCACGCAGAACCTGGTCGGCGTCGGTATCGGCTATCGCGCCAAGGCCGGCTGGATCACCGAAGGCTGGTGGCACATTGAAGGATCGAGCTGCAAGACGTTGATCGAAGGGCCGCTGTCATCAAGGTTTTATTATCTTTATGCAGAAGACGCTGAGCGCGGTGGACGCTGGGACGGCCCGATCAACATGTGCGTGGCTGAAAAAGAGTTCAAGATCGCCGGCGTAAACGACTGCGTCGCCCGGGGCTTCCAGCGCGCCGGATTTCAGGAATATGACACGGGCGAACAGGCGAGCTGGATGGTCCAGCTGACCGATGAGCCCGCAACGGGAGGCGCACCAGCCACCCCGGGAACCAACAGTCAATGAGACGCAGCCGCAAGGTCAAGATCCTAGCCACAATCGGTCCGGCCTCCTCCTCCGAGGAGATGCTGAAGAAATTGTTCGAAGCGGGCGCCGATGTGTTCCGCATCAATATGAGCCATACCGACCATGAGTTGATGCGCACGCTGGTCGGCCGCATCCGCGCCGTCGAGGAAAAGGTCGGCCGGCCGATCGGCATCCTCGCCGACCTGCAAGGCCCCAAGCTGCGCGTCGGCAAGTTCGCCAACGGCAAGGAAGTGCTGACGCCAGGCCAGACCTTCACGCTCGACGACAATCCCGAGCCCGGCACATCGACCAGGGTCTATCTGCCGCACCCCGAAATCCTGAGCTCGGTCGAGGCTGGTCACCGTCTTTTGATCGACGACGGCAAGCTCGAGCTGAAGGCCGTGAAGAGCGACGGCAAGTCGATCGTCTGCACGGTCGTCGCCGGCACCACGATTTCCGACAAGAAGGGCGTCAGCCTGCCCGATACCGACCTGCCGGTCGGCGCGCTGACCGAGAAGGACCGCAAGGACCTCGACGCGGTGCTCGCCACGGGCGTCGACTGGGTCGCTCTGTCCTTCGTGCAGCGCCCCGAAGATTTGGCCGAAGCGCGCAAGATCGCGCGCGGCCGGGCGCTGATCATGGCCAAGATCGAAAAGCCGCAGGCCGTTGCCCGCCTGGCCGAGATCATCGAACTGTCCGACGCGCTGATGGTCGCCCGCGGCGACCTCGGTGTCGAGATGCCGTTAGAAGCCGTGCCCGGCATCCAGAAGCAGATCACGCGCGCCGCGCGCCGTGCAGGCAAGCCGGTGGTGGTCGCCACGCAGATGCTGGAATCGATGATCACCGCGCCGGTGCCGACCCGCGCCGAAGTGTCCGATGTCTCGATCGCCGTTTTCGAGGGCGCCGATGCGATCATGCTGTCGGCGGAATCGGCGGCGGGCGCCTATCCGGTCGAAGCCGTGGCGATGATGGACCGGATCGCCACCAAGGTCGAAACCGACCCGACCTATGCCGGCATCATCAACGCCCAGCGCTCCGAGCCGGAAGCGACGGGCGCGGACGCCATTTCACTGGCCGCCCGCGAAATCGCCGAGACGCTGAAACTGTCGGCGATCATCACCTACACGGCGTCCGGCACCACCGGGCTGCGCGCCGCGCGCGAACGGCCGCAGGTGCCGATCATCGCGCTGTCGCCGATCCTCAACACCGCGCGGCGGCTGTCGCTCTTGTGGGGCACGCATTGCGTCGTCTCGCCCGATGCCACCGATCTCGACGACATGGTCAACCGCGCCTGCCGTATTGCCCTTGAGGAAGAATTCGGCAAGCCGGGCGATCGCGTCATCATCACGGCCGGTGTGCCGCTGAGGACGCCCGGCTCGACCAACATGCTGCGCATCGCCTATGTCGGGTCGGACGCGCAGGGCAACCGTTAGAGCGGTTCATCCTTCACGGAAACATCGGCCGAGCGCTTTTCAGGGGTGCGGCCCGAATGGCTTCAAGCCGTCGCGATCCTGAGCGCTCTTGCCGCAGCTTCAGCGTGGTCTATGCGCTGAAGAAACCGGCGCGCACGAAGAACGGCGTCATACAGATACTGATCCGGACCCAGCATCTTTCGCTGATTTAATTCGGCCGTGTCGAGCAAGTCGAAATCGACCTTCTCGATCGTGCAGTGCCAACCGGCACTGTGGGAGGTCCAGCCCCTTCGATGATGATCCAGGAGGCGCTCGCGGCCGGAGTAACCGTGGTAGTCGAAAGCGATGACGCCGTTCGTCACATAGATATGGTTTCCCGCAAAGCTCTCCGCCGGAATGATCCGTTCTGCATGAAATCCCTCAAGAGGGCGATGCTTGAGGAAACACCTGCAAGAATGTGGCATGCGCCGTAACCGAAGAAGATGCGATCCGGCAGCGCCCATCGTCTCTCTGGATTTCTCTTTATGCCATGCTTGAGGACATACATGTCAGGTCGGCGCGAGCTCGGCCTGCGGTTCCTTGATGTCGGCGCACTTGCCCACACCATAGGCATCGCCAGCAATCCGCGCTTCCACCGTTCTGGCCATCGCCTCCAGGTCGATCTCCTTGCCGGCGACCTTCTCGATGGCACCGACGACGAGGTCGGGGGCGATCCAGTCCGGCTTGTGGCCGAGATTGTGGACCCAGATGAGCTCTGCGCCCGAGATGTCGCGTACCAGGCCGACGGAATGGATATGTGCGTAGACGACCTTGTCGCGGTCGCCGGAGATGACCACGGTCGGCGCGGTGATCTCTTTGTAGTGCGGTGCGGCGCCAAGCGCGTAGCTGTAGAGCCCGGCAACGTCGGTGGCGTTGGCGCGAAAGGCTGCAGGCCGTAACACCAGGGGGATCGCGGCCGTGCCGAGATAATTATCCGGCACCTTGTTGGGCGAGAACACGCAGGTCGTGGCATCGGCCATCTGTAACGTGCCAGCAGGATAGGTCAGCGTTTCGGAAAACAGCCGGCCGATCACCGGAACGGTGGTCAGATCGTAGTACCAGGATGTCGCGCCGCCCGGCCAGGGATGGGTTGCCGGCGCCAGGAAGACGAGACCGAGCGTCTTGTCGGCATGCTCGCGGCCGAAAGCCGTCGTCACCACGCCGCCGAAGGAATGGCCAACGATGATCGCCTTCTTGATGCCGAGGCGGTCCATCAGCGCGGCGATGGTCTTGACCTGCGCCGACGGATCCTCATTGTTGCCAGGCCCACGCCCCGACCAGCCAAAGCCCGGCCGGTCGAAGAACAGCATTTCGGCGCGGCCTTCGAGCAGCGGCCGGAGCGGCAGCATCTGATCCCTGAGATTGGCGCTGGCGCCGTGGATGAAGACGATCGGTGGCAGCTCCGCATTGGCGGGTGCCGGAATGTGGACATAGTGGATACGGGCGCCGCCGATGTCGGCGAATTCACCAATGGGCGGATTGCGGCGCTCGATCAGCCATGAGCCGACGCGCGTAACGCCGACGAGGCTGAAAACGAGTGCGAGGAGAAAGGCGAACGCGGCGGAGATCAGGTTCATGCGGGGAGATACGGGATGGGACGGGATAAGTTTGGTAGGGCAGTAGGGCAGTAGGGCAGTAGGGCAGTAGGGCAGTAGGGCAGTAGGGCAGTAGGGTGAGTGTTCCGCGGTACCCTTACTGCCTTACTGCCTTACTGCCCTATTCCCTTACTCCCTTCAGGGTATCAAATGCCTTCGCCGGCAAGCTCTTCGGAAAGTGTCGCGACCTGGTCCTGGGCGCTGCGCATCATCGGATAGATGGCCAGCACCTTCTGCCAGGCCTCGAGCGCCGATTGCTTGTGGCCGGTCAGCGCCATGATCTGCGCCAGGCCCGAAAGCGCACCGAAATGGCGCGGCTCGAGCTGCAGCGTGCGGTCGATGTCGGCCATCGACTTGCCGTAGTTCTTCATCATGAAATGCACCGTGGCGCGCCGGTTCCAGCCTTCGGCATAGGTCGGCTGCAAGGTCACCACCTGATCGAGGAAATCGAGCGCGACGTCGAATTTCTGGTTGTCCATCGCTTTTTGCGACCAGAGCATCATCAGATCGATCGAGGCGCTGCCGGACTGGAACCATTCGGTCCAGATGTTGCCGGCGATGCGTTCGGCGGCCTTTTCGTTGCGCTCGCGCTTGAGGTCGGAGAACAGCTTGTCGAGCCGGGCCTGTTTGGTCATCGGCGCGGCAGGCGCCTCCGGGGCAGCCGGCGCTGCGGGCTGATCGTCCGCGGCCCACACCGGCACGCTTATGGCGCCGGAAACAGGGAGAGCTATCAAAAATGCAAAAAGAATCCGCATCGCCCGATCCTAGTCCCGGGCGGCGGAACAGCAAAGTGATTTTAACGCAAGAAGGTCGGCAGGCCGACAAGCATCAATGGGCGGAGGCAAAAGCCCCCGGCCGAAAGCTCAACCCTGGCGCGCCTTGTAGCGCGGGGCGGTCTTGTTGATGATGTAAACGCGGCCCTTGCGGCGAACCAGCTGGTTGTCGCGGTGACGCGCCTTCAGCGCCTTGAGCGAATTCTTGATCTTCATGGTCTTGCCTGTCGGTGTGGACCCGGTCCCGGGTCGAAATTTTAAGGCGCGCCAGAAGACGCGCCTTTTCAACGGTGGGTGGCTCATAAACGAGGAGCCTTGTCCGTGTCAACCGCAAGCGTGCTCCATGTCCTGATATCATCAAATATCCGCCATGTCGGTTCCCTCGGCATTGCACGGCCCCGAGCGGGCTGGGATGATGCCTTGGGTTCAAGTGATTTGGGGATGACCATGCGCCGAATATTGCTGTCTGCCTGCCTTGTCTTGCTGGCGGGAGCATCGGTTGCGCGCGCGCAGGAATGCGACCGCTCCGACGACAGCCAGCAGATGATGAACATCTGTGCCGGCGAGGACTACCAGGCCGCGGACGCTAAGCTCAATGCCGCCTATCAGGACCTGATCAGTTCCGACGATGCCGATGCCAAGAGATTGCTGCAAGCGGCACAACGCGCCTGGATCGCCTTCCGCGACGCCGAATGCGCGCACACCACCGCCGCCAGCGCTGGCGGCTCCATCCACGCGATGGAGGTTTCAGAATGTCTGACCAGGCTGACCAATGAGCGCATCAAGCAGCTCGCCGCCTCGGCCAATTGCGAGGAAGGCGATGCGAGTTGCGCCAGCCCCGACGAGAGCGACGAGGTGCAATAGGCGCGTTAAGTACGGCGGCTGATGCGGGTAAAATGGCCCATCTTGCGGCCGGGCCGAGATTCGGCCTTGCCGTAGAGATGCAGCATCAGATCTGGCTCGGCGAGCAGGGCCGGGACGCGCAGCACGTCGTCGCCGATCAGGTTCTCCATCACGCAATCGGAATGGCGGCCGGGGCTGCCGAGCGGCAGGCCGGCAACGGCGCGTATATGCTGTTCGAACTGCGAAACGATGCAGGCGGCCTCGGTCCAGTGGCCGGAATTGTGGACGCGGGGCGCGATCTCATTGGCCAGCAGCGAGCCGTCGGAAAGCACGAAGAACTCGACGCCTATGACGCCGACATAGTCGAGCGCCGACAGGATTTTTGCCGCTGCCGCACGCGCTGCATCAGCCGTTTCGGGTTTGACATTGGCCGGCAGGGTCGATGTGTGGAGAATGCCGTGGCGATGGACATTCTCGGCCGGATCGTAGGCGGCGACCGCGCCATCCAGCCCCCGCGCCGCGATCACCGAAATCTCGCGCTCGAAGGGCACGAAGGCCTCCAGGATCAGAGGCACATTGCCCATCGCCTCGCAGGCGCCGGCAAAACCACCCGTTTCCATGTTGCGGAAGACGCGCTGGCCTTTGCCGTCATAGCCCATGCGCCGCGTCTTCAGGATGCCGCTGCCGCCGAAGGCCTTCAGCGCCGCCGTCAGTTCCTCGTCGGTGTCGACCGGACGAAACTCGGCGGTGGCGATGCCGATGCCGTTGAGGAATGTCTTCTCGCTCACCCGGTCCTGCGCCACGTCGAGCGCGCGCGCCGGCGGGTAGACCGGAACCTTGGCGGCAAGCGCTTCTGCCGCCACGACCGGCACGTTCTCGAACTCGTAGGTGACGACGGCACTGGCCGCCGCCAGTTCGGCAAGGGCAGCCGGGTCGTCATAGGCTGACGTAATCTGCCGGTTGGCGACCTGGGCGGCCGGGCAATCCGCCTGCGGCTCCAGCACGATGGTGCGGTAGCCGAGTCGGGCGGCAGCCATCGCCAGCATGCGGCCGAGCTGGCCGCCGCCAATGATGCCGATGGTCGATCCGCCGGGCAGGCTCACGGCGTGTCCGTCGGCTCAGTGGCGACCTTGGCGGTCTGCGAGGCGCGCCAGGCATCGAGCCGCTGGGCAAGCTTGTCGTCGTAGAGCGCCAGCACGGCGGCGGCCAGGAGAGCCGCATTGGCCGCACCGGCCTTGCCGATCGCCAAAGTGCCCACGGGGATGCCGGCCGGCATCTGGACGATGGAGAGCAGCGAATCCTGTCCCGACAGCGCCTTCGATTCGACCGGCACGCCGAACACCGGCAGCGGCGTCATCGCCGCCGTCATGCCGGGCAGATGCGCCGCGCCGCCAGCGCCGGCGATGATAACCTTATAGCCAGCGGCCTTGGCGCCCTTGGCGAACTCATAGAGCCTGTCAGGCGTACGATGCGCGGAGATGATCAGCCGTTTGTGCGGAACGCCCAGTGCCTCCAGCGTTTCGGCCGCCTGGCGCATCGTTGCCCAGTCGGATTGGCTGCCCATGATGATGGCGACGTCGGCGCGTTGATCGTTCAAGCTAATGCTCTCCGGCGACAAAGGCGCGCCTTAGCGGAATTCGCGCGGGGCCGCAAGGATACGCAGGCATGCTTGCCGTCTGGGAAGGCGGAAACCGGCCGGCTAGAGGCTTTGACGCTCGGCCTCGGGCGTCGAGACCAGCAAGGCCGAAGCGGCGTTGGCGGCGGTGACGGCCGCTCGCATGCCCTCCCCACGGGTAAGTGCCGCGGCCAGAGCGCCGACGAATTCATCGCCCGCGCCATGGGTGCTGACAAGCTTGACCGGGATGGCGGGCAGCGCAAAGGCCTCGCCGGTCCGTTCGCAGCAGGCGACGCCCTCGCCGCCCGCCGTGACGATCGCCACGGGGCAGAGATTGGCCAGAAGCCGCGCGGCTTGCGCGGCGCCGTCGAGCGTTTCCACCACCGACACGCCGGCCAAAAATTCCGCCTCGATGGCATTGACGACGAAGATGTCGACCAGCGCGATCAACTCGTCGGAAAGCTTGCGCGCCGGCGCTGCGTTGAGCAGGACGCGGCCGCCTTGCGCCTTCGCCGCACGCGCGGCCGCAATGTTGGCGGCTTCCGGCACTTCGTTCTGCAATAGAAGCACCGTCGTCTGGGCTATCATCCCGGAAGCTGAGGCAATGTCGGCGTCGCCCAGAGTGAGATTGCTGCCCGAGACGATCACCGCGCCATAGTCGCCGCCTGCGTCGAAGATCGCCACGCTCATGCCGGAGCCGGCGCCGGCGGCCACCCGCACGAAGCGGCGGTCGATGCCGCCGCGATCGAGATTGGCCAGCAATGCGCGGCCGAAATCGTCGTCACCGACGGCGCCGATCATCGCGGATCTCGCGCCGGCCCGCGCGGCCGAGACCGCCTGGTTGCCGCCTTTGCCGCCGCATTTCGGGTGCCAGGCATGGCCGGTCACCGTCTCACCCTTGCGCGGGCGGTCAGGGGCGTCAACCATGATGTCGTAATGCAGGCTGCCGAAGACGGTGACCAGAGGCGTTTTCGGCAGCGTCATGAGCCCCGGTCTTTTCGTTTCGATGTCACCGCCGACATGGTGCGGCCGAGATTGCGCTCCGCCGCCTGGTAGTCGCGCTGTGCTACCGCCACGAACAGCGCGTCGAGGATGTTGAGCTGGGCGATGCGCGCCGCCGCATTCTCGCCCATCAGCGGCGAGCCCTGCGCGGTCGAGCACAGCACAATGTCGGCGATCTGGGCCAGCGGCGAGTTGTCGTAGTTGGTGATGGCCAGCGTGCGGGCGCCATTCATGCGAGCGAGCTGGATGGCGTCGATGACCGCCGACGTATTGCCGGAATGCGAGAAGCCGACGGCGATGTCGTCCGCACCAAGCAGCGAGGCCGACATCAGCATCATGTGCGAATCGTCGTAGACGGATGCGCGGATGCCGATGCGCAGGAATTTGTGCGAGACGTCGCGGGCGATCTGCGCCGAACCACCGACGCCGTAGAAGTCACGGTTCTTCGCCCGAAAGAGCAGCTCGGCCGCGCGGTCGAAATCCTCGATGTCGAGGATGGCGAGCGTCTCCTCCAGCGCCTGGATCGAGGTGCGGAACACTTTTGCACGATCTCGGCCGAACTGTCGTCGGACGACAGTTCCTGATGCATCTCGGCGGTCGGCAGGCGGCTGTATTCATAGACGGCGGTGCGGAAGTCGCGATAGCCGGAGAAGCCGAGCTTCTTGGCGATCTTGACCACCATCGCCTCGGACACGCCGGACTCTTCAGCGATCTGCTTCAGCGGGATCGTCTCGTCGAAGCCGCGCCGTCCGAAGACGGTCTCCACCACCTTGGCTTCCAGTGGGGTGAGATGCGGCATCATCATACGGATGCGCGGTCCTACCGCTTTCAGGTCCAGCCCGCTCAAGGTCATCCACGCCCCCTCGTCACGCGATCAATAAGCATCGCGGCGAGGATTATAAGACCAGTTGCCAAGAGCTGATAGAAGGACTGCACGTTCATCAGCGTCAAACCGTTGCGCATGGCGCCAAGGATGACGGCGCCGAGGATGGTGCCGACGATGCTGCCTTTGCCGCCCATCAGCGATGCCCCGCCGATGGCCGCCGCCGCGATCGCGTCGAGTTCCCAGAGATTGCCGAGGATGGGTTCGGCCGCACCCAACCGGCCGATCAGGATCTGCGCGGCAAGGGCGGCCAGCAGGCCGGAGATCATGTATGCGGCGATCTTGGTGCGGGCGATCGGCACGCCGGCTATATAGGCCGCCTCCTCATTGCCGCCGACGGCGAGCAGATACTCGCCGAAGGGTGTCTTCTTCAAAACGATCCAGGCGATAACGGCCACGCAGGCGACGATGATCACCGCCAGCGGCAGGCCGAACAGCGAGCCGTTGAAGATGGCACGGAAGCTTACGGGCAGGCCGAGCACCGGATTGCCGCCGGTGTAGATCAGCGCCAGTGCCCTGTAGGTGCTCAGCGTTCCCAGCGTGACGATAAAAGGCTGCAGCCCGACATAGGCGACCAGCACGCCATTCACGAGGCCGCAGAGCAACCCGATGACGAAGCCGGCGGCGATGGCCAGCGGAAACGGCACGCCGGCAACCAGCATCGAGGCCGAGATGACGGCCGAGAGTGCCGCCGTCGGCCCGACGGACAGGTCGATGCCGCCGGAGATGATGACCAGTGTCATGCCCAGCGCCAGACAGGCATTGATGCTCGATTGCTGCAGGATGTTGATCAGGTTGCGCTCGGCGAAGAAGCCCGGCACCAGCGCGCCGAAGACGGCGAGGATCACCAGAAGGCCGATCAGCGTGCCGGCGTCGCGCATGGAAAAGCGCTGCAGGATGGCGGCGCCCGGCCGTGCCGGCGCGGCTTGCGCTAGGTCAGACATGGGCAATCCTGTTCTTGTTTTTCATGCGCCGGTTCCTTGCGCGCCTGGCCGGCTGGCCGAGCCTTGCGACTGGGGGATGGCGTGCGCTGCAATCGCCTGCTCGCTGAGGCTTGCCCGGTCGAGCTCGGCGGCGATCGCACCCTCGCGCATCACCAGCACGCGGTCGGCGAGCCTGATCACCTCGGGAAGTTCGGACGAGACGACGATGACGCAATGGCCTTCGGCGGCGAGTTCCTCGATCAGATGGTAGATCTCCGCCTTGGCGCCGACATCGATGCCGCGCGTCGGCTCGTCGAACAGCAGGATCCGCGTTCCCGCCGCCAGCCAGCGGCCGATGATCGCCTTCTGCTGGTTGCCGCCACTGAACAGGCGGATAGGCCGGTCGAGCAGGAAGGGCCTGAGATTGACCCGCTTCATCTTCTCTCCCGCCACGCGCCTCAGCCTGGCGTGGTCGATGACACCGTGCCTGGCGAAGACGCCCATTGAGGCCAGCGCCGTAACCGGGGCAGATTACCGGGCGGTGGGGGTTTGCAGGCGCGTGCTTTCGTGATTCACCCTTTGCGTGACGCTACCACCGACTGATTCGCTTGAAGGCCTGTCGCTCGCGGAACTCCGCGGGCTGGTTTCTGCGCTGATCGGCGAAGTGCGCGGTCTTCAAAGCCGGGTCGAGAGCCTTGAGATCGAGAACCAGGCGCTACGCGCCGAGAACCAGACCCTGAAGGATGAGATCGCCCGGCTGAAGGACCTGCCGCCGCGTCCCCCGGTCAAGCCGACCAAGCCATCGGGCATGGAGAAGGCGACGCAGCCGACATCTGGCAAGGGCAAGCGCCGCCGGCGCGGCGCCAAGCGCGACGGCGGTCGCGTGAGCCGCGAGGTGACGGTTGCGGTGAGCGCTCCTGCGGGCTCTCGCTTCAAGGGGTATGAGACGATCCTGGTGCGCGATCTGGCGTTGTCGGCCGAGGTGGTGCGCTATCGCCGCGAGCGCTGGGTGACACCGACCGGCGAAACGATGGTGGCGCCGTTGCCGGCGGGGATCATCGGCGGCTGGGGCGCGAACCTGCGCCGCTTCATTCTGGCCTGTCACATTCAAGGCCAGGTGACGACGGAGCGGTTGACGGCGTTGTTGACCGGGATCGGGGTCGACATTTCGAAGCGCCAGGTGGTGCGGCTGATTTCGGAGGGCCTGGAGGCCTTCGCGGCGGAGGACCGTGACGTGCTGCGCGCCGGGCTGGCTACGGCGCCCTGGATCACCGTCGATGATACGTCGGCGCGCCACGCCCACCAGGACGGCTACACCACCCAGATCGGCGATCGCCGCTTCACCGCGTTCCGCACCGGGCGATCGAAGTCACGGGAGGCGTTCCTGGCGACGCTGCGTGCCGGGCACAGCGATTACTTCATCAATGAAGAGGCCCTGGCCTATATGCGCGGCCGCAACCTCGCCGGTCCGGTGATCGCGCGGCTGGCGGCTGCGCCGCACAAGGCATTTGCCGACAGCGCCGCATGGCAGGCGCATCTGGCCGCACTCGGCCTCGACCAGCTCGCGGTTGAGCCCAACCCAGTCAGGATCGCCACCGAAGGGGCGATGTGGGGAGCGATCCGCCACCACGGCTTTCTTGGCGATACCGTGGTCGTGTCCGATGATGCCGGCCAGTTCCGCATCGGCGACCATGCTCTGTGCTGGGTCCACGCCGAGCGGCTCGTCCACAAATTGATACCCGTGACCCCGGATCAACGTCAGGCCGTCGACATCATGCGCCAGTTGATCTGGTGGTTCTATCGCGACCTCAAGAGCTACCAGCGTGCTCCTTGTCCGCGCCACGCGGCGGCCCTGCGCGCCCGCTTCGAGCGCCTGTTCAAACGACGAACCGGCTACGTCATGCTCGACCGGCTTCTTGCCAGGCTGCATCGCCGCAAGCATGAACTCCTGCGCGTTCTCGATCGTCCCGAGATCCCGCTCCACACCAATGGTTCGGAAAACGACATCCGCACCTTCGTCACCAAGCGCAAGATCTCCGGCGGAACCGTCAGCGAGGCAGGCAAGAACGCCCGCGACGTCCTGCTCGGCCTGATGAAGACCTGCATCAAGCTCGACGTCTCATTCTTCCGCTATCTCGGCGACCGCCTCGGCATACCAACACAAGAGTCGATTCCGCCGCTCCCGGATCTCGTTAGGCAAGCCGCTCAAGCCTGACTGCCCGGTAATCTGCCCCGGTTACGCCAGCGCCATGTTGGAGGTGATCGGACGCAGCGGTACGATGCCTTCGCGCTTGCGCTCCTCAGGCACCAGGCCAATGCCGGCGGCAATCGCAGCGCGCGGGCTGGACAGCCGGACCGCCTTGCCGTCGATCTCGACGGTGCCCGACGAGGCGCGGTCGGCGCCGGCCAGCAGTCGCAGCAGCTCGGTGCGGCCCGAGCCGACGAGGCCGGCAATGCCCAGAACCTCGCCGCGGTGGAGGTCGAAGGAGATATCGCGGACCTTCGGCGACGACAGCCCGCGTACGCCGAGCCTGACATCCCTTGTGGCGTGGGAGCGGTGTTGTTCCTGAGCAAGCTCGCGACCGACCATCATCGAGACCACGGCCTGTTCCGAGATCCCTGCCAGCTCGACGGAATCAATGACGGCGCCGTCGCGCATGATGGTGGCGCGGCGGCAGATGCCGAACACCTCGTCCAGCTTGTGCGAGACATAGACGACGGCGACACCGTCGCGAGCGAGGCCCTTGATGACTTTGGCCAGCCGTTCGAACTCGCTCGGCGTCAGGCTGGATGTCGGTTCGTCCATGGCGACGATCCGGGCGCGGTCGCGCAGCGCGCGGGCGATCTCGACAATCTGTCGCTGCGCCACTTTCAGGCTGCCGAGCGGAGCCGCCGGATCGATCGAGGCATCGAGCGCGGCAAGGGCCGATGCGGCTTGGCGCTCCTGCTCGCGTCTGGCGACGAAGAGGCCGCCGCGCGTCAGCGGATGGCCGAGGAACATGTTCTGGGCGACGCTGAGGCGCGGCACCTGCTGCAGTTCCTGGTGGATCATGGCGACACCGGCGGCTCGCGCCGAGACCGGGTTGTTGAGCGCCACCGGTACGCCGTCGATCAGCACCCGTCCGGCGCTCGGCCGGTAGACGCCCGACAAGATGCGTAGCAACGTCGACTTGCCGGCGCCGTTCTCGCCGAGCAGGCCATGGATTTCGCCGGCGCCGACGGAGAAGGACACGTCGCCTAGGGCCCGCACTCCCGGAAAGTCCTTTGAAATGCCCTCGAATTGCAGCCGGGGTGACATGGGGTCCTGTTCCGCGGGCAAGGGTGCCAGCCGGGAGCAAAATGCCCTGGCCGGCACCCGCCGCCCCGCCTTTGTCCTAGGGATAGGGTCGATGCCCTACTGGCCGGCGGCCGCGTCCTTGAGCAGCGCCTTTCGTGCATCGGGGCCGGAATAGCGGTCGGCATTGTCCTTGGTGATCAGCGCCTGTGGCGTGGCGACGACGCGCGGCAGCTTCTGCCCGGCCACCAGTCGCAGCGCCGCTTCGAGCGCCACCTCGCCGGTCAGCACCGGGAACGAGTCGACCGTGCCGGTCAGTTCGCCGGCGCGGATGGAGGCGTAGGCGTCGGAAATGCCATCGGTGCCGAACACGGCGACCTTGTCCTGCAGGCCGGCAGCCTTGACCGCCTCGACGATGCCCAGCGCCATGCCGTCATTGTTGGCGTAGAAGCCGATCAGGTCGGGGTGCTGCTGCAGGATGTTGGTGGCCGCGTCATAGGACGTCTGGCGGTCCCAGTTGCCGGGCACGCTGGCGACGACCTGGAATTTGCCACCCTCGGAGATGGTGGACTTGAAGCCGTCGGTGCGCTGGACGGCGGCATAGACGCCGGCCTGGCCCTCGACGATGGCGACCTTGCCGCCATTCGGCCGGTTCTTGATGAACCATTTGGCGACGCGCACGCCATTGTCGCGCTGGACATTGCCGACATAGTGCTCGGCCTGCGGGATGACGGCGTCGTTGACGTTGACGACCGGCACGTTGGCGGCCTTGGCCTGTTCCATGATCGGCTGCAGGTTCGAATCGGTCTGCGGCGAGACGAGCAGGACGTTGTAGCCCTGCGTCACCAGGCCCTCGGCGATGGTGAGCTGGCCGAGCTGGTCGCCCTCGTTCTGTGCCGCCTGGTAGACGACGGGCACGCTGACCTTGTCGCCGAAGGCCTTGTAGCCTTCGCCCAGCGAACGCCAATATTCATTGGTCAGCGTCTTGGATACGGCGCCCGCCTTGGTGCCTGCGGGCAGCTTGGGGAAAGCGCCGAACTTGGCTTCGAGCTGCGACCAGTCGATGCGATCCTTCTCGGTGTCGGAGTTGAGCGGCGCAAGATCGGCGCTATAGGCCGGCGCGATGGCGAGCGCCATCAGCGTGGCGGTGGCGGCGGCAAGCAGAAACTTCATGGTCTTCCTCCCTGGTTTGAAAACGGCGGTGTGGTTGAGCGGCTTCGGCGGTCAGGCCCCGAGCATGATCTCCTGGACGATGGCCTGCGTGGCGACTGCGTCCTGGCGGTCGATGGCGGATGACAGACGGTTGTCTCTGTCGAGCCGCTCGACGACACCGAGCATGCGCTTGACGGTGGCGATGTTGACCTCGCATTCGCGCACCGGATCGAGCCCGGTCATGTCGGGAAAGGTGTCGAAATAGATGGCGCCGGCGTAGCCGTCGTGGCGGATCTGGCGCAGTAATTCGATCGTCTGCAGCGTGTGCACGGCGCCGACCATCAGGCCGTCGTCGCGCTTGGCGTAGCCGTCATTGAGATGCACGCCGAGAAGCTTGCTGTGCCGGGCGACGAGTGCGGCGGCAAAGGCCGGCTGCTCGTCGGCGTAAAGCACATGGGCGAAGTCGAGGGTGACGCCGAGATTGGGCAGGCCGACCTCGCGGATCGCCAGCAAGGTGGTCGCGGCATCCGGCATCAGCGAGTAGGAACGCGGCTCGTTGGGCTTGTACTCCAGGCTGACCTGGCAGTCGGGATCATGCGCGGCCACTTCACGAATTCCATCGATTTCGTGTTTCCATAACGTCGCATAGTCTGCCTGGAAGGCGTAGTCGAAGCCATCCTGTCCCAGCCACAGCGTCATCAGGTTGGCGCCGGCTTCACGCGTGGCGTCGATGCCGGCCTTGGTCAGGTCGATGGCCTCGCGGCGCACCGCCGGATCGGGATTGGTGAAGGCGCCGAGCTTGAAGGCGGGGTTGGAGTAGTAGCGCATGGCAAAGCCATTGATGGAAAGCCCGAGATCGCTGAGCTTGCGGGCGATTTCCGACGGCCTTTCACCGACATGGTCAGGAAAGTTGAGGTCTAGATCGGTAAGCCCCTCGACCTTGGCGGCGCGCGCCGCCATCTGCATCAGCGACGGCTTGCCGGCAAGATCGGGCCATTCGGCCTGTGGCTGTGACGCAAAGGAATTGAGGCGCGTGGCGAAACGGTTGGCTGTCATGGACGATCCTTCAATCGTCATGACTTCACATAAATACAAAAGTTTGTAAAGTTATTGTTTTGAAGAGAACCGCGAGGCCGGTGATCCGGCTTGCAGCCGGGCTGAGTGCACACGGGCGCGCCGGCAGTCTCCCGGTCGGAGACTCCTTCAGAGCGTCAGGATCAAGAGCGGGGCTGTACTGCCTTCACACCGCCGCCTTGCGGAAGCGGGCGACGAAATCGTCGAGTTCGGGCCGTTCCATGTCGGAGATCGCCCAGTAGGAGAAGGCGCCGTCGCTCCAGTGCACCATCGAGAAGCCGCCGGACGAAAGGTCGTCCGGCTTGGTGGTCTTGCCGCCCTGCTGCGGCTCGGCGACCAGCGTGATCAGGTGCTCGCGGTGACGGTAGACTAGGGCCGGCACCGGCCGGCCGGAGATCACCTCTACCCGGCCGCCGATCAGCGCGAAGCCGTCCTGGGCAAGGTCGGGCGCCGGCGGCGAGACGCCGATGCGGGCGTCGAGCCACGGCTTGACCGTATGGCGGTCGGACGAGACGATGTCGATCGGGCTCGCGGCAAGCAGGCTGCGGCGATGGCCGCTGGCGACCGCCGCGGCAAAGCCGTCATCGACGCCGCTCTGCATCACCCATTGCGTCGCTCCACTGGCCAGCACCGCGCTGATCATGATCGACGCGGCCATGGCGCGCCAGTCGAACGAGACGAAGCGGCGCGCTCTCGGCGATGGCCGCGCCTGGGAAGGACGTGTCCCGGCTTCCCGTCGCTGGCCGCCACCAGCGCCCGCAATCAATCCCGGCAGTGCCGACGGCGCACCCCGCGGCGGCTCGGTCGCCTCGGCTGGCGCCTGCTGTTCGGTGGTCGGCGTGCCGATCGCCGCGATGCGGGCCCGAAACGCATCGCTGACATCGGGGCGAGGCAAGCGGCTGACCGCGCCTTGCAAGGCGACAATGCGGGCATGCTCTGCAGCAAGCTTCGGGTCGGCGGCGATGCGGCGTTCCACGGCAAGTGCGGCCGCCGCATCAAGCTCGCCATCAACAAGGGCATGGATCATCAGTCTGATACCTTCGGGATCGTTGGGCAGTCCGTCGTCGTGCGTCATGACGCTCTCCCCAATTCAGACGCCAGCAGGCCACGAGCGCGGGCCAGCCTGGACATCACCGTGCCGATCGGCACGGCAAGCATGGCCGATATCTCGCGATAGCTGAGGCCGTTGATATCACGCAGCACCAGCGTTTCGCGAAACGGCGGCGGTAAGGCAGCGATCGCCGCCTCCAGTGCTGCCGTATCGGCTTTGGCGATCAGGCTCGCCTCCGGGCCGTCCTCGTCCGGCAGGCTGGTGCCGTGGGCCGCAGCCATGTCGTCGAGATCGCCGAGGTCGCCAACGGCCAGCATGCCGCGCGGCCGGTTGCGCGCCATCCAGGTGTAGGAGGTGTTGCGCACGATGGTCAGCAGCCAGGCGCGGGCATTGCCGCCGGCATAGCCCGCGATACCGGCGTGCGCCTTGATGCAGGCGTCCTGCACCACATCCTCGGCATCGGCGGCATTGCCGGTCAGCCAGCGGGCCAGCGCTAGCGCGTCGCCGAGATGCGGCAGCACCACTTCGTTGAAGCGTTCCGCCAGGGCCCTCTCGCTCAAAGCAGCACCATGATCCCATACTCCGGGCCGTGCCGCCTCAAGATGCGACGGCGATCTCGCCCTGCTCGCAGGGGCAAAGCCCCCGGAAACAGGCAGAGCCGCCTGCCTTGCTGAAACTGAATTCATCTGCGTCACCGGTGTCAAGCGCTACAAAGGAGAGCCTGACGACGCTCATGCTGCCCAGCGCATAGCCACGGCCGACGCCGCAGCCGTGTTCGCCGTCTTTGCAATGATGCGGCATGCCGGTCTCCTCAACGCCAGACGTGGCGTATGCCGAGGAGACCTGTGACGGAGCCGGTTTATTCCCACCGTCGACGAATCCGGCTGATCACAGTCGCGTGATCAGCTGCCGCTTTTGGTCGGTTTGACGCTTAATCCGGCCAGCGCAAGACGCCCGACGAATCCTTGCGTGCGGCTTTGATCGCATCGGCCGGGCGGTCCTTCGCGGTAAGTGTGGCCCGCAGCCGTTCGGCGACGATCTCCGCCTCGCCGGGGTGGAGGTTGCAGGGGTCGAGGAAGAAATGGCCGCGCTCGACCTCGTGGTTGCGCACGATGATCGGTGGCGAGCCCGCCGCCAGCGCCGAGGCGAGGCCGGCGGCGCTGAAGCGGCTCTCCGGCAATACGAAGATCTGCAGCCGGTCGAGCGGATTGGCGGTAGGGTCCGGAATGATCTTGGCAAAGATGCCCGGCAGTCCTTGCAAAGCGTCCTTCCAGAGATTGAGCGCCGCGTCCTCGCGCTGGCGGATGCCGGCGTGATCGCGCTTCTCCCAGGCTTCCAGTGCCGCCATGGTGCCGGCGATGCTTTCCTTGCCGACCTTCATGGCGCGCGCCACGCCGCGGTTCTGCAGATAGGCTGATCGCACCAGATCCTTGCGGCCGGTGACGATGCCGCTGGTCGGCCCGCTCAGGAATTTGTGGCCGCTGTAGATGACGACGTCGGCACCGCGCGCCAGAAAACCGCGCAGATCATATTCGGACGCGGCATCGACGATCACCGGCACGCCTTTGGCGTGGCAGATTTCGCAGAATTCCTCCAGTGACAGCATGCCGTACTGCACGGTGTGATGGGCAACGACGTAGAGGCCCGCCGCCGTGCGGTCGTTGATCGCTTCGCGCACATGATAGTCCTGGGTCACGCTGACCGTGCCGGCAGGCACCACCTTGGCGCCGGCGACGCGGATCGACTGATCGATCGGGGCGCCGTAATTGACGATGTGACCGAGCTGGATGACGACCTCCAACTTGAGGTCGCTGGTGTCATCAGGCAGACGCTCGATGGCGAGCAGGTTGGTTCCCGTCATCGCACCGGCGATCGCCATGGTGATGCCGCTGGCGCAGCAGGCGGTGATAAAGCCGGCCTCGCCGCCGGTCAGGCGTGCGACGACCGTGCTTGCGGCACGCTGCAGATCGTCCATCTCCACCCATTGCGACGCCATTTCCGCCATGGCGCTGATCGCTTCCGGGACGATGATCGATGCGCCGAGCGCGGTCATGGTGCCGGAGACATTGATGATCGGCCGCAAGCCCAGCCGTTCGCGGATGGTGGTGTTGGAGCCGGCGGAGGAAGTGGTTTTCATGTGAGCGGATCCCGTAAGTGGCAGATCAGGCGGCGATCTCGACGACCGCTTCGATTTCGACGGTGATGTTTCCTGGCAAGGAGCCGACGCCGATCGCCGAGCGGGCATGGCCGCCAATATCAGCGAACACATCGGCGAAAAGATCGGAACAGCCATTCACCACTTTCGGGTGGTCGCTGAAGGTCGGTATCGCGTTGACGAAGCCGAGCAGCTTGACGACGCGCACGATGCGGCCGAGATCGCCGGCGGCGGCATGCATGACGGCCAGCAGATTGAGCCCGGTCAGGCGCGCATGCTCGTAAGCCTGCTCGACCGTCACGTCCTCGCCGACCTTGCCGGTGCAGAGCGTGCCGTCGGCGCGCAGCGGCCCCTGTCCGGACAGGAAGATCAGCCGGCCGCTCTCGGCATGGGTGACGAAGTTGGCGATGGGCGTCGGCGGCTCGGGCAGCGTCAGGCCGAGTTCGGCGAGCCGGATGTAAGGCGTCATGGAGGAAGGCTCCCTTGGATGGCTTCAGCCATCCGATGTCGAAAATAAATGGCGTCGGCCGTCCAATGTCAGAAATGCGAGGCGCGGAAGCGCGCCAGGAAGGTGCGCAGGCGCTCGTTGCTGGTTTCCGCCGCGAGGATCTCCTTGGGTGGGCCAACGGCGCTGACGCCGCCATCGGCCATGAAGACGATGCGGCTCGAAGCGTCGCGGGCAAAGGCCATTTCATGCGTGACCATCAGCATGGTCATGCCGTCCTCGGCGAGGCTGCGCACCACGGCCAGCACCTCGCCGACCAGTTCGGGGTCGAGCGCGGAGGTGATCTCGTCGAGCAATAGGATCTTGGGTTCCATCGCCACGGCGCGCGCGATGCCGACGCGCTGCTGTTGGCCGCCGGAAAGCTCGGCCGGCAGGCTGTCGGCCTTGTGGGCGAGGCCGACGCGGCCAAGCCAGTGTTCGGCGACCTGGCGCGCCTCGGCCTCGCTCTTCCCGCGCACCTTGGTCAAGCCCAGCATGATGTTGCCGGCTGCGGTGAGGTGCGGAAACAGGTTGAAGCTCTGGAACACCATGCCGGTCTCGGCGCGCATCGCGGCCAAGTCGCGCTCGCTGCGGCGTTGGCGCGTTCCGGCTGAGAGGTAGCCGACCTCCTTGCCGTCGATGCGGATCGAGCCTCTATCATAGCTTTCGAGGAAGTTGACGCAGCGCAGCAGCGTGGTCTTGCCGCTGCCCGAGGGGCCGATGACGGTCACCACCTCGCCGCGCTTCACCTGAAGGCTGACGGAACGCAGCACATCGACGGCGCCGAAGGCCTTGGAGACATCGCGCACGTCGAGCAGCGCGGGACTGGCATTTGTGGCGTCGGACATCGTGCTATTCCCGAATGAAGGCAAAGCGCTGCTCGAGCCGCCGGGCGGCGAGCGAGAGCGCGTAGTTGACCGCGAAATAGATGAGCGCGCCCAGTATATAGAGCGGCATTGCCTCATAGGTGCGGCCGATGACCTGGTTGATGGCCTGCATCAAATCGGTGATGCCGAGCAGCGACACCAGCGCGCTGCCTTTGACCGCATCGGTGACGCCATTGATCCAGGGCGGCAGGAAGCGCCTGAAGGCCTGCGGAAAGATGACGTAGGTCAGACGCTGGCGGAAGGTCAGCCCGATCGCCATCGCGGCCTCGGACTGGCCTTTCGGGATCGAGGCGACCGCGCCCCTGAGATATTCGATGACCTGCGCCGTCTTGAACAGGGTCAGCGCCAGCACCGCGGCCCAGAAGGACGGCAGATGCAGTCCGATCGCGGGCAGGCCGTAATAGACGAAGAACATCAGCACCAGGATCGGAATGCCGCGAATGGTGTCGGAGAAGATGCGCACGGCCCAGCGCAACGGGGCTGGGCCATAGACCAGGCCGACACCCAGCAGGACGCCGGCGATAAGCGACAGGGTGACGACAAGGAGCGATACCCAAAGGGTCACGGCGAAGCCTTTGGCGAGGAAGGGCAGGGCGTAGAGGATCTGGCTCAGCATGTCAGCGCGCCGCCCTGAACCGGCGCTCGACGAGCCTGAGCGCGAAAAGCAGGATGTAGCCGGTCAGCAGATACATCGCCGTCGTCACCAGATAGACCTCGACGATGCGGAAGGTGTTGAAGTTGATCCACTGGGCGCCGAAGGTGAGCTCAGGCACCGAGATGACCGAGGCGATCGAGGTGTCCTTGAACAGCGAGATGAAGGTGTTGGACAGCGCCGGCAACGTGATGCGCAGCATGGTCGGCAGGCGCACATGGATGAGCCTTTGCCAGGGCGTCAGGCCGATCGCCTTGCCGGCATCGAGCTGGCCGCGCGGGACGGCCTCGAGGCCCGAGCGAAACACCTCGACCAGATAGGCGCCGCTATAGACCGACAGCGTCAGGACGAACGAGGTCGGTGCGCTGTAGGCCAGGTCGACCACGGTCGGCAGGCCGTAGAAGACGAGATAGACGAGCAAGATCAGCGGCACGTTGCGGATGAATTCGACATAGGCGGCGATGATCGCCCGCACCGTACGTCCGGCCGAGACGTACCAGACCGCGAGCACCAGGCCGATGACGGTGCCGATGGCGATCGAGATCACGGCAAGCTCGAGGCTGAGCAGCAGTCCGCCCCAGAGCTTGTCGAAATGCCGCCAGATCAGGTTGAAATTCAGGGCATAGCCCATGCGTCCGCCTCGGTGTGAAGGGCGTCGAATGGATTGCGGAAGGGCTGAACTGCCACCCTTCCGCAGTCCGGAATCAGATGGCCGGGAAGCCGGGATGGCGCGCCGGCGGCTCCTGTCCGAAATAGTCCTTGAATGCTGCATCGTAGAGGGCGTTTTCGTGGCCGAACATGGCGATGGTGAAGGTCGCGTTGACGAAGGCCAGCCAGTCGAGATCGCCTTGCCGGAGTGCTGCACCATACAGCATGCTCAGCCAGCTCTTGCCGGCGTCGAAATATTTGTCCGGGTTGCGCGAGGCGAGCCAGCGCACGGTGGACAGATCGACTGCGGCTGCGTCGACGCGCTTCGATTCCAGCGCCTGAAGCACGTTGGCCTGGGTGTCGATCTGCATGACCTGGCATTGCGGCAGGACCGAATGCACCTGTGCCTCGGCATCGACATTCTGCAGGATGGAGATGCGCGTCGCCGAACCGCCGGCAAGCAGTTTGTCGAACGTCCTGTTCTCGGCTGTCGGAAGGCTCAGCAGGGCAACGCCCTCGACATAGTAGGGCCGGGAAAAATTGACCAGCTGCGAACGCTGGGCGCTCATGGTCATGAACTGGATGGTGATGTCGACCTTGTTGGTGGTGACGTTGGGAATGCGCTGCGCCGGATCCTGCATGACGAACTCGACCTTGGTCGGATCGTCGAACAGGCCCTTGGCCAGGATGCGCCCCATAGTGATGTCCATGCCAACCAGCTCGCCGGCATCGTTCTCGAAATGCCAGGGCGCGTTGGTGCTGCCGGTGCCGACGATCAGCTTGCCGCGGTCGAGCACGGTGCGCAGTAGGCTGTCGGATGCGGCCTGGGCGGCGGCCTTCTGAGCATCGACGGTTGCCAGCACGCCGGCCGTCGCCAGTCCCGCCATTCCCAATTTCAGAAAATCACGTCTTCCGGATGTGTCGTTCACGGCGACCTCCTTTCGTGTTGTGTTCCCCTACGCACAGGCAATACACGCGACGGTGATTATCATAAGATTGTCTCTTACAAGAGACGCATGTATCCTGTACAAGACAGATACTAGCACCAGGAATCGACAATGCAAGATGGCAATGCCTTGGCCGTTTCGGCCGACGAAAAGACGACGGCCTCCCGCGAGAAGGGCCTCAACCGGGTGCTCGAGATCCTGGACTTTCTGCACACGACGCAGCGGGCGATCGGCATTGGCGATCTTGCCAAGGGGGTGAACGCCCCGCGTTCGACGACCTACACGCTGGTGCGCTCGCTGGTCGATGCCGGCCTGCTGGAAATGGCGGGCGACGGCAACCGCGTCTATTTCGGTAAAAAACTCTATCTCTATGGAATGGATTATGTGCGCGGCAACGACCTGCTGCGGCGCGGGCGCCAGGAAGTCGACCATCTGTCGCGGGAAACCGGCGAGACCTCGGAATTGTGCATGCTGCAGAGCGGCCGCTACACCATCGTCCATTCCAGCCCGGGCACCAGGCCGTTCCGCATCAGCTCGGCCACCGGCCTGCAGATACCGCTGCCCTGGACCGCGTCGGGCCGGCTGCTTCTGGCAGGGCTGGAGCGGCCTGAAATCGAAGCCATGGTGTCGGAAGACGATCTCGTGCTGCCCGATGGCCGCAAGCTGCGGCTAGACGATTTCATCGCCGACATCGCCAAGGCTGGGGTGACCGGCTACTGCGTCACCTCGGGGCTGGTCGATGCCTACACGAAATGTCTTGCCGTGCCGGTCTTTTCGGCGCCGGGCAAGGTCGAGGCGACGATGTGCCTGGTGGTTCCCATCGATACGTCCGAGGAACGGACCGGCAACCTCATCGGCCTGCTGCGCGACCGCGCCGGCAGGCTGTCGATCGGCGGATAGCGAGAGACGGCTAAGCGATGATGTCTGGAATGATCTTGTCTTCCAGCGCCATCAGCCGGTCCTTGAGCACCAGCTTCTTCTTTTTCATGCGCTGGATCTGCAGGGGATCGCAATTGGTGGCGATCATCGCGTTGATCGCCGCATCGAAATCGGCGTGTTCCTGCTTCAGCCGGGAAAATTCGAGGCGAATATCGGCCTGTTCCTGATCGGACATTCTCTACCGTCTGCACGTCTGCGGCGCCCAAAAGCTGGGCCTGATTGGGCGGGGGTGGCAATTTCTGCCACCGGCGGGGAGCCCATATCACATTTCACATTGTCGTGGAATGCTACCACGCAGCATTCGACATCGAAGTCGGAAGGTGGCAAAGTGTCATTGTGCCGTCACAGAAGCGAGCCTGCGGTGGACGCGCCTTGACGGCTGCAATCGAGGAAACCATGAAAGGGAGAACCAATCATGTCTCTTGCTTCCCATCTTGATGAGTTGCAGCGGAAACACGGCGACATCGAACGTGAGATCGATGACGCGATGAACCACCCCTCGGTGGACGACCTCGAAATCGTGAATCTCAAGCGACGCAAGCTGGCACTCAAGGATGCGATTGAGAAATTGAAAGCGCAACCGACCACGCATTGATGCCCGACTGACATAGCCGTTTCACGCGGAATGTCTTGCCGGCGGCAGTTGCTGTCGCCGGACGCTTTTCCGTTTAGCCAAGGTGAAATTTGTCTGCTCGCGACCGCGCTGACTGGCCGGTTTGCCGAGAACAGAAGATATTCAAGACCACCGCTTTCTGAGCAGTCCGAAGATTGCATTGACTGCAGCTGCTGCCAGAAGACCGAAAAGTGCTGCGTAGAATAATTCTTTGAAATCGTATTCAGGCCCTGCTGTTAGCGCAAGATAAAGGCTTATGGGAAAGCCAATTGACAGCGATATATATTTATGAGGCTCGCTCCAGAATTTTCTCTTGGATGTCTCGAATATCTGAAGCATGGACAATCCGCGATATCTCTTTATGCCAATTCCTACAAGTTTCAGGATTATATCAAGTGAAAACATAGCTAGAAGGTATAATATTAACGCGTGATAGAGCTTGTTGTAGTTGTGCTGAGGGCCTATTTTGGTTACTATATATAGAGAAATTGAAACATTAGCAAACATAAGTATATATACAGATATATCTGCTATAAAGGCATTTTTGACTAGATGTATTTTGGAATATAATTTTTGTCGCCAGTTCATGATCTCATCTGCATATGGGTTTGGACGTGTGAGTAAATATTATCCTGGGTAGAGGCTGTTCGCAACGAGGATCGCTCAGGGTTTCATTGGCATTCAAGTTCCAAACAATCTGGTGGCGTGAGTCCGAATCCTCCCCCCCTTGACGCCGGCGGAAAATACGGAACTTGGAAACTGGCGGCTCGGCCGCTATGCGACTTTCGCCAACTTGTCATGCTCGACGTGACGGGGCGCTCTCCGTTTTTTCGCCGAGGGTGCCCCAAATTCACCCCGCAGTTTCAGGCGACGCGCCTTTGTGGCGACCTGTCGCCATTGACAAGCCATCTTTGCTCCTCCACCTCATGCCCGGACCTTCCAGCTAAAAGGCGGCCGGCATGACCGGATATTTTTCTTTTCCCTTCCCCCGCCGCCCTTCGGTCGGCGTCGATGTCGGCGGCGTGGTCGTCGGCGGCGGCGCTCCGGTTGTCGTGCAGTCGATGACCAACACCGACACGGCCGACATCGACCAGACAGTCGCGCAGGTCGCAGCACTCCACCGCGCCGGCTCCGAGATCGTACGCATCACCGTCGACCGCGACGAGAGCGCTGCCGCCGTGCCGCGCATTCATGAGCGGCTCCAGCGGCTCGGCATCAACGTGCCGCTGGTCGGCGACTTCCACTATATCGGCCACAAGTTGCTCGCCGACCATCCGGCCTGCGCCGAGGCATTGGCCAAATACCGCATCAATCCCGGCAATGTCGGCTTCAAGGACAAGAAGGACCGGCAGTTCGCCGCGATCGTCGAAATGGCGATCAAACATGACAAGCCGGTGCGCATCGGGGTCAACTGGGGCTCGCTCGACCAGGAACTTCTGACCCGGCTGATGGACGACAACCAGGACAAGGGTTTTCCGCTGACGGCGCAGGAAGTGACGCGCGAGGCGATCGTGCAGTCGGCGATCCTGTCCGCCGAGATGGCCGAAGAGATCGGCCTTGGCCGCGACAAGATCATCCTGTCGGCCAAGGTCAGCGGCGTGCAGGATTTGATTGCCGTTTATACCGAGCTTGCCACCCGCTCCGACCACGCGCTGCATCTCGGCCTCACCGAGGCCGGCATGGGCTCGAAAGGCATCGTCGCCTCGTCCGCCGCCATGGGCATCCTGCTGCAGCAGGGCATTGGCGACACCATCCGCATCTCGCTGACGCCGGAGCCGAACGGCGACCGCACGCGCGAGGTGCAGGTGTCGCAGGAACTGCTGCAGACCATGGGTTTCAGGCAGTTCGTGCCGATCGTCGCGGCTTGCCCCGGCTGCGGCCGCACGACCTCCACCGTGTTCCAGGAGCTCGCCCAGAACATCCAGGCGGATCTGCGCAAGAACATGCCGGTGTGGCGCGAAAAATATCCCGGCGTCGAGAACCTCAAGGTCGCGGTGATGGGCTGCATCGTCAACGGACCGGGCGAGTCCAAGCATGCCGATATCGGCATTTCGCTGCCCGGCACCGGCGAGACGCCGACGGCGCCCGTCTTCGTCGACGGCAAGAAGGCGGCGACGCTGCGCGGGCCGTCGATCGCGGCGGATTTCGAGAAAATGGTCGCCGACTATATCGAGCAACGGTTTGGTCGCGGCAAGGCTGCGGCAGAGTAGCTCAGATGCAGCGTTTCCTCTTGGCAACGCTGATTTTGCTTTGCGGGCTGGCCTGGTCAACGCTTGTCCAGGCCGATCCACCGCAATCGGCCAAGCAGCGGCTGATCGACAAGGTCTGCAACCTGATCCAGGCCCATGCCGACCAGAACGGCCTGCCCCGGGATTTCTTCGCCCGGCTGATCTGGAAAGAGAGCCGTTTCGATCCCAACGCCGTCAGCCCTGTCGGCGCCGAAGGCATCGCCCAGTTCATGCCGGGCACCGCCAAGATGCGCGGTCTCGAAAATTCCTTCGACATCAACCAGGCGATCCCGGCCTCGGCGAAATATCTCGCCGAAATGAAGACCAGCTACGGCAATCTTGGTCTGGCGCGGCCGCCTACAATGCCGGCGAAAGCCGGGTGTCGCGCTGGCTGGGTTCGGGCGGCTTCCTGCCGATGGAGACCGAGAGCTATGTCTTCGATGTCATGGGCGAGCCGGTCGACAAGTTCACCGACCCCGCCTATGCCGGAAAAATCGAGCCGCTCGACGCCAAGGCGGATTTTGCCGTCGCCTGCCGCAAGCTGCCGGTGATCATGTCGCAGACCGTGGCGATGGCTTCGATCAACGTCAAACCATGGGGCATCCAGGTGGCCGGCAATTTCCGCCGCAGTGCCGCAATCGGCCAGTGGCTGCGGGTGAGGAGCCGTTTTCCGACGCTGCTTGCCGGCCATGATCCGGTGGTGAGCCGGGTGCGCACGCCGATCGGCCGGCGCGGCATCTACGCGGTCCGGATCGGGGTCGACGATCGTCCCGCCGCCAATGTCATCTGCCAGAAATTGCAGAGTGTCGGCGGGGCGTGCGTGGTGGTGCGCAACCGGTAGGCCGGTCCGGAGCCGGATGGTCTGAGGGCGTCTCGAAGTCGACACCGGCCATCTCACCGCGCTGGAATGTGCCCGTCGCATCCAGCAACAATTTCGACTATAGGCGGCGGTGGATTGGCCGGGGTTGCCCTGCCTGCGATGAACGACGAGGGCAGCGGGATGTTCGACGCCTACATTATCTGCGGCACGCCGAGAACCGGCAGCACTTTGCTGTGCAAGCTCCTGGCATCCACTGGAACATCAGGCGATCCTCACTCCTTCTATCGGCGGCAGGATGTGGCGGAGTGGGCGCAGGAGTGGAAACTGCCAGCTCGTGACACGATGGGCGAGCTTGAATTCGAGATTGCCTATCTCGATGCGGCAATCACCGCTGGCAAGGGCGGAACGGGCGTCTTCGGCCTGCGCCTGATGCGCGAAAACCTGGATGAGCTTTCAGCGATCCTCGACCGGATTTTCCCCGGGCTGGCGTCGGACACGGCGCGTTTCGAAAAGGCCTTTGGCCGCACCCTCTACATCCACCTGTCGCGCGAGAACAAGCTTGCGCAGGCGATCTCGCTGATCAAGGCACAGCAGACCGGTCTTTGGCACATCGCGCCTGACGGCACCGAGATCGAAAGGGTCGCACCGGCGCAAGAACCCCAATATGATTTCGAGCGGATCAAAGCCGAGCCTGCCAGGCTCGAAGCCTATGACACGGCCTGGAACATCTGGTTCGCGGCGCAAGGCCTGACGCCGCTGCGGGTTGGCTACGAGCGGCTTTCCGCCGACCCGGCGGCGGCCCTACTGGCCATTTGCGAGGCCGTCGGCATTCAACTGCCGAATGCCGATGACATCCGGCCAGGCGTCGCAAAGCTCGCCGACGAGACAAGCCTCGACTGGATGCGCCGCTATCGTCTGGAGGCGGCCGGCTGAGCATGGGGGCCGAGCAAGGCCGCAACGTCATCGGCGGCGTGGATTGTGCCCGTCGGGCATGGCAAGCATTTGAGCTATAGGCGGCGACATGACCGATCTGATCTACAATGATCCCGACTTCGTTCAGTTCTACGACATCGAGAATCAGGATGGCCGCGCCGATTTCGACTATTGCATCCGTCTTGCCCGGGATGGCGGCTCGGTCCTCGATCTTGGTTGCGGCACGGGTCAACTGGCTGCCGAAATGGCCGAAGGGTGCAACGTCACCGGTATCGATCCCGCATCGGCCATGCTCGACGTCGCGCGACGCAGGAGCGGCGGCGACAAGGTCGACTGGATTGTCGGCGACGCGCGAACGGTGCGGCTCGGAAGGCGGTTCGATCTGGTGCTGCTGACCGGTCACGCGTTCCAGGTTTTCCTGACCGAAGAGGATCAGCGGGCGGTGCTGCGTACCATCGCCGAACATCTCGCTCCCGGTGGGCGCTTCATCTTCGACACGCGAAATCCCGCCATGGAGGCGTGGCTGGAATGGACGCCGCAGCGCTCCGAAAGGATGGTGGAGCATCCCAGCCTTGGCACGGTCAGGGCATGGTATGATGCCGACTGGGATGCCGCCAGTGCGGTGGTCACCTATTCGACCTTCTATGAAATTCCGGGCGGCAGACCAGTTCTGGGCGCCGAATCGAAAATCGCGTTTCCGAACAGGGAAGATCTTGCCGGGATGCTGGATGACGCCGGCCTGCTGGTGGAGCAATGGTTCGGCGACTGGCAAGGCGAATCCTATGCGGACACCTCTCCGGAAATCATCCCGACAGGTCGGCTGCGCTGATCTGGCAGCCTAACGGGGCTATATCTCACGCCGTCTTGGCCACCACCGTTTCGCTGAGCCATGTGCCGATCTTGGCGCCGAGGCGATCGGGCGAGACCGGTTTCGGCAGATAGTCGTCCATACCGGCCTCGATGCATTTGTCGCGATCGCCCTTCAGCGCGTGCGCGGTGACGCCGATGATGGGGATGTGACCGCCCGACGAGGCCTCGATCGCCCGGATGGCGCGGGTCGCCTCGTAGCCGTTCATCTCGGGCATCGAGACATCCATCAGGATCAGTTTCGGATGCAGCGACCGGTACATCTCGACCGCCGTGCGACCGTTGCCGGCGATGCGGTAGCTGAGGCCCAGCCCGTTGAGGATCTGGCCGAACACCAGCTGGTTCACCTCATTGTCCTCGGCGATGAGGATGTCGATCGGACCGTTCGGTGTGACGGCCGGTTCCGGCGCGGTGGCGAGCGGGATGGCGGGGCCGCGGATGACGGTGAAGGCCGGCGGAGCCGGCTGCGGCATCGGCTGGACCGGCTCACGGATGAACTGCGCCTTGCCGACCTGCGAGCGGGCCTTCTGGATGACCGAAATGACCGTACCAAGCAGCACCGCCGAGCGCGCCGGCTTGGTCAGATGCGCGGCAATGCCGAAATCGATGATCATCTTGCCGAAATCGACCTGGTCGACCGAGGTCAGGATGACGATCGGGATGGCCGACAGCCGGCTGTCGGCGGCGATGGCCCGGGCGACGTCGGCGCCGTTCATGCCGGGCATCTGGTAGTCGAGGATGATGCAGTCGACGCTGGCGCCCAACTGGCAGGCGCGATCGAGGAAGGCGAGCCCCACGGCGCCGCTTTCGGCGGCGGCGCAGTCGAAGCTCCAGCTTCTGAGCTGCTCGAGCAGGATCTCGCGGTTGACCGGATTGTCGTCGATGACCAGCACGCGCGCGCCGGTGACGTCGACCGGCACGATCGCATCGCGCGCTTCGGCATGGTGCACGGGCAGCGGCACGCCGAACCAGAAGACGGAGCCGCGCCCGATCTCGCTCTCGACGCCGATCTTGCCGGCCATCAGGTCGACGAGGCGGGCGGCAATGGCAAGCCCAAGGCCAGTGCCTTCATGGCGGCGGGTCGAAGATCCGTCCACTTGGGCGAATTTCTCGAACACGTTCTGCAGCTTCTCGGCCGGAATGCCGATGCCGGTGTCCTCGACACGCAGCTTGAGCTGGACGACGTCGTTGACAGTGTCACCGCCGACATCGATCAGCACATGGCCCTTCTCGGTGAACTTCACCGCATTGCCGACCAGATTGGTGACAATCTGCCGGAAGCGGCCGGCGTCGCCGACGACATGGGCCGGCAGGCGCGGGTCGACGCGCACGATCAGTTCGAGGTTCTTCTCGGCGACGCGTGCCGAGACCAGCGTCGCCACATCCTCGACCGCTTCGGTGAGACGGAAAGGGGCAGGGTCCAGCGTCAGCTGTCCGGCATTGATCTTGGAGAAGTCGAGGATGTCGTTGATGATGGTGAGCAGCGCATTGCCCGATTTGACGATGACGTCGGTGAAGGTCCTCTGGCGCGGAGTCAATTCGGTCTTGGCCAGCAATTCGGCCATGCCGAGCACGCCGTTCATCGGCGTGCGGATTTCGTGGCTCATATTGGCCAGGAATTCAGACTTGGCGCGGTCGGCGGCCTCGGCCTTGAACAGCGATTCGGCCGATTGGGCAAAGGCGCGGCGGATCGCCTGTTCCATCGGCCGGAAAATCCAGAAGGCGACGATGGCCAGGACGCCGAACAACAGGCCGCTCGCCCACAAGAGCAACCGGTCACTGGATGCGTCGGCCAGATGGCGCTCCTCGTCCATCGCGGTGCGGACGCGGACCAGCATCGGCTGCACAAACAGATCGTTCTGGTTGCGGATTTCTCGATAGCTCCATTCATCTGCCTTTTGCGCCATCGACATCAGGTTGAAGTTGCGCACCATATCGTGCGCCGACCAGAACAGGTCGCCGTTGACCGAGGCGGTTTCGAGTTCGTTGATGGTCTTGGCCGACAGGCGTGAGCGCAGCGCGGCGAACTGGGCGGTCAGCGTGTCGATTTCGCTGGTCAGACGTTCGGAATGGTCGCGCGCCGAAGCGGTCAGCGCGTCGCGCGTTTCGTTGCGCCAGGCGGAGCCTGTCGTCTCGGCGAAGCTGGTTGCGTTGCGCAGATCGCGGGTGAAGACGACGAGGTTGCTGCTAAGCGCATCGACCTCATGACGGAAGGAATTGACACGGTTGAGCGCAACCATGATGGCCGTGGAAGCCAGCGCGAAAATCAGCAATCCTGAAAGATAGCGAATCCGGACAAACCGGATGAAGGAAGAATATTCCGGCATGCGCAACCCCAACACATACGCATTATTTTAACGACCGGGATTACGCTTCATTTACATTAAGATTTCGTTGGCGCGCCTGTCCGATTGCTGACACGACCCCGCCAGGAAGCGAGCCGGGGCCGGAACCGCGGATGCCACTACGCTTTGGCCAGGGGGAACTCGTTGGCGATCGTGACGTGATGGTGGATGCGGCCCTCGAAATATCTGGCCAGGACCGCCTCGGTCGCGGCGCGCGATTCAGCGCGGACGGGGCTGGCAAGGGCCGCGTCGACGGCCGCCATGTCGCGGTAGTTGATCGCCAGGATTAGCGGGAATTCCGGTGCGCCGTCGTCACGCTTTTCGGCGAAACTGACGCGCACGTCGAGCGCGCCGGGAAACGCCTTCCACTTCGGCAGGACGGTCTCGAGGACAGCCTGGCGGAATGCCAGGGTCTGCCCGTCCTTCACCTTGCCTTCAAACAGCGCATAGCGCGTGATCATGTCCGGTTCTCCTGATCGTTGTTGCGTTGGAAGAATTCCATCAATGCGGCCTGATCCTCGCCGCCCAGTCCAGCAGCCGTCAGCAGCCTGTGCACTTCGGCGCAGACGGCCGTCAGCGGCATCGCCGTATGCGTGCGCCGCGCCAGATCCTGCGCGGCATTGAGATCCTTGACCATATTGTCGATGCGGCCCGTGCGCCGGTAGTCGCGGGTGGCGAAGCGCGGCAGGTATTCCTGCAGGATGGCGCTGTCGGCGCGGCCGCCCTTCAACGCCTGCGGGATCTTCAGCACGTCGACGCCGGCGTCCAGCGCCAGCCGCGTCGCTTCCGCCACGGCCATGAAGTTCAGCGCGCACAGCACCTGGTTGATCAGCTTGGTCGTCTGGCCGGTGCCGGCCGGGCCCATATGGGTGTAATTGGCCGCGACGTCGCGCAGTACATTGTGGGCATCCTCGACGTCATCCTCTTCGCCGCCGGCCATCAGTGTCAACTCGCCGATCAACGCCTTCGGCGCGCCGCCTGAGAGCGGGCTGTCGACCCAGCGCAAACCCTTCTCGCTTGCGTCGGCGGCGAGCTGGCGCGTCGCATCGGGGTCGATGGACGACATGTCGATGATCAGCGTGCCGGGCTTCGCTCCAGCCGCCACGCCGCCGTCACCGAACACCGCGCGGCGCACGATCGCCGCCGAATTGAGGCTGAGGATGACGTAGTCGGACGCGCCGGCGGCGCGGCCGCACTCGCCATGGCGGTCGCGCCCTTGGCGACCAGCGCCTCGACCTTGACCTTGTCGAGATCGAACACGGCGAGGCGATTGCCGGTGGCGAGCAGGCGCTCGCCGATCGCCCCGCCCATGGCGCCGGCGCCGATCAATGCGACGTTGTTGGTCATGACGGCCGCTCCTCGAATTTCGTTGTTATGTCCGCGACAATCTCCTCGAGCGGCGCGTCGATCGCCACCCTGATCGCGTTCTCGTCCTTGCTTGGCACCTCCAGCGTCGCGAACTGGCTGTCGAGCAGGCTGGTCGGCATGAAGTGGCCGGTGCGTTCGCGCATGCGACGGGAAATCAGTTCGTGCGAACCGTCGAGATAGATGAACAGCACCGGCGCTCCGGCCTGTTCGGTGATGAAATCGCGATAGGCGCGCTTCAACGCCGAGCAGCCGACGATGACGGGCATCGTGCCTGGCCTCAGGGTTTCGCCGACCTTTGCCAGCCACGGCCACCTGTCGGCGTCGACAAGCGGAGTGCCGGCGCTCATCTTGGCAATGTTGGCCTCCGGATGCAGCTGGTCGCCATCGACATAGGTCGCCGAGATCGCGCGGGCGAGTGCCTCACCGATCGTTGTCTTGCCCGATCCCGCAACGCCCATGATGACCATGCGGCGCGGCGGATCAGATCGACGCTGTGATGCCGCCATCGACATAGAGGATATGTCCGTTGACAAAGGAGGACGCGTCGGAGGCGAGGAAGACGCAGGCCCCGACCAGTTCTTCGACCCTGCCCCAGCGGCCGGCCGGTGTGCGCTTTTCGAGCCATGAACTGAAGGCCGGGTCGGCGACAAGGGCAGCATTGAGCGGTGTGTCGAAATAGCCCGGTGCAATGGCGTTGCATTGCAAGCCATGCTTGGCCCAGTCGGTCGCCATGCCCTTGGTCAGGTTGCCGACCGCGCCTTTCGTCGCCGTGTAGGGTGCGATTCCCGGGCGGGCGAGTGCGGTCTGCACACTGGCGATGTTGATGATCTTGCGCGGCGCGCCGATCATGTGGCGTCCGACCGCCTGGCCGACATGGAAGACGCTGGCGACGTTGGTCTGCAGCAGGCGCTCGAACGCATCGGCGGGAAAGTCCTCGAGCGGCGCGCGAAACTGCATGCCGGCATTGTTCACCAGTATATCGATCTGCCCGCCGGAGAGCTCGAAACCGTCAATGGCGGAGCGCACCGCTTCATGGTCGGTTGCGTCGAAGACGAGTGTTCGTGCCCCTGGTATCCGTGCCGCCGCCGCCGCGAGCTTTGTCGCGTCGCGGCCATTGAGGACCACGCTGGCGCCAGCCCCGGCCAGGCCCTCGGCCAACGCAAATCCGATGCCTTGAGAGGAGCCGGTAACGAGCGCCGTGCGCCGCGTGAGATCGAACAGAGTGGACGACATTTTCCCGATTGCCTCTCGTCGTTGAATGTTGTTATGTTATCGATAACATTGCTGTCAAGTCAATTGGAGCGAAAACCGATGCAGCGGCCTCACATCCTTCAGATTGGACCTTATCCAGCGTGGGACGAGGAGCCACTCAACCAGGCCTTTGTTGTCCACCGTTATTTCGACGCGCTCGACAAGCCGTCCTTCCTTGCAGAGGTTGGGCCGCGCATACGCGCCATCGCCACGCGCGGCGAACTCGGCGCCAGCCGGGCCATGATCGCGGCCTGTCCTTCGCTCGAGGTCGTGAGCGTCTATGGCGTCGGTTTCGACGCGGTGGACCTCGCGGCATGCCGGGAACGGGGCGTGCGTGTCACCAACACGCCCGATGTGTTGACCGGCGACGTCGCCGATCTCGGGATCGCCATGATGCTTGCCCTCTCGCGTGGCGTGGTGGGCGCGCAGCGTTGGGTGCACGACGGCAGTTGGGCGGCCAAGGGGCTGTACCCGCTGCAGCGCCGCGTCTGGGGCCGGCGGGCTGGCGTGCTTGGTCTTGGCCGCATCGGTCACGAGGTGGCCAAACGCCTCGCCGGCTTCGGCATGGACATTGCGTACAGCAGCCCCACACGCAAGGATTTCGCGTCGAACTGGGCGTTCGTCGCCGACCCGGTCAAGCTGGCCGAGCGCTCGGATTTCCTGTTCGTGACGCTTGCCGCGTCGCCCGCGACGCGCCACATCGTCAACAGCGATGTGATCGCGGCGCTTGGCGAGGACGGCATGCTGATCAACATTTCGCGCGCTTCCAACATCGATGAGGATGCGCTGCTCGACGCGCTCGAGAACAAGACACTCGGTTGCGCCGCGCTCGATGTGTTCGAAGGCGAGCCCAAGCTCAATCCGCGCTTCCTGGCGCTCGACAATGTGCTGCTGCAGCCGCACCATGCGTCGGGCACCGTCGAAACGCGCAAGGCCATGGGTAAGCTTGTGCGCGACAACCTCGCCGCCCATTTTGCCGGCCAGCCGCTGCTCACGCCGGTGCTTTAACTCTTAGATTTCAACTCCGAAGGGAATCGCTGCACAGCCTTCCTGGAATCGCCCGAGGAGCTCACCTGCCATGAAGTCGATCGTCATCCATGCCGCCAAGGACCTGCGCATCGAGGACCGTCCGGTCGAAGAGCCGGGTCCGGGCCAGGTGCTGCTGCGTCTCGCCGCCGGCGGCATCTGCGGCAGCGACCTGCACTATTACAATCATGGCGGCTTCGGAACGGTGCGGCTGAAGGAGCCGATGATTCTCGGCCACGAGGTCTCCGGCGTCGTCGAAAAGCTTGGGCCCGGCGTCAGCGGGCTGCAGCCTGGCCAACTGGTCGCGGTCTCGCCGTCGCGGCCCTGCTACAGCTGCCGGTACTGCCGCGAAGGGATGCACAACCAGTGCCTCAACATGCGCTTCTACGGCAGCGCCATGCCATTCCCGCACATACAGGGCGCGTTCCGCGAAATGCTGGTGGCGGACGCGCTGCAATGCGTGCCGGCGGACGGGTTGAGCGCTGGCGAGGCGGCAATGGCCGAGCCGCTGGCGGTCTGTCTCCACGCGACGCGCCGGGCCGGCGAGATGCTGGGCAAGCGGGTGCTGGTGACCGGCTGCGGGCCGATCGGCCTGTTGTCGATCCTCAGCGCGCGGCGTGCGGGCGCCGCCGAGATCGTCGCCGTCGACATCGCCGATTTCACCTTGTCGATGGCGATGCGGGCCGGGGCTGACAAGACGATCAACACACGCACCGATCCGGATGGGCTGGCCCCCTATCTCGCCGACAAGGGGACGTTCGACATCCTCTATGAATGCTCGGGGGCCGCCGCGGCGTTGGCGCAGGGCATCGCGGCGCTGCGCCCGCGCGGCACCATCGTCCAGCTCGGCCTCGGCGGCGCCGAGATGGCCCTGCCGATGTCGGCGGTCACCACCAAGGAACTGTCGATCAACGGGTCGTTCCGCTTCCATCCGGAATTCGCCGTGGGCGTTGAGCTGATGCGCAAGGGACTGATCGACGTGAAGCCGCTGATCACCCACACCGTGGCCTGCGAGGAGGCCTTGTCCGGCTTCGAACTCGCCAACGACCGCAGCCAGGCGATGAAGGTTCAGATCGCCTTCTCGTGAGCCTTGGCGGCGCGTTGCATTCCGCAGTGATATCGATAACGTATGGCCATGCAGCCTTCGTCAAAACGCCCGACCATGGCCGATGTCGCGCATCGCGCCAACGTCTCGACAATGACCGTGTCGCGCGCCTTCAAACGCGATACCTCCATCAGCGCCGACACGCGCGACCGGATCATTAGGGCGGCGGACGAGCTCGGCTATGTCTTCGACAGCATCGCCGCCAACCTGTCGTCGCGCCGGTCCGGTTTCGTCGCGGTGACGATCCCGTCGATCAACAACGCCAATTTCGCCGACACGGTGCGCGGTATGACCGAGGGCCTGCGCGACAGCGGGCTGGAAATCCTGCTCGGCTTCACCGACTACAATGTCGAGGAGGAGGAGCGCCTGGTCGGCCAGTTGCTCCGGCGGCGGCCGGAAGCGATCATCGTCACCGGCGGCCGGCATACGCCGCGCTGCCGCAAGATGCTGGAGAATGCCGGCGTGCCGGTGGTGGAGACCTGGGATCTGCCGGACGATCCGATCGGCCATGTCGTCGGCTTCTCCAACGCCGAAGCCGGGCGGCTGATGGTCGACCATTTCGTCGCACGCGGCTATTCGAGGCTCGGCTTCATCGGCGGCGACACGTCGCGCGACACGCGCGGCCTCGATCGCCGGCGCGGCTTTGTCGCGGCGCTGCAGGATAGGGGCCTCGACGCCTCGCGCGTCATCGCGTCGGGCGTGCCGCCGATATCGATGCGCGAGGGCGCCATCGCCATGGTCGAGATGATCTCACGCTGGCCGGACACGCAGGCGGTGATGTGCGTGTCGGACCTTTCGGCTTTCGGCGCGCTGATGGAATGCGTGCGGCGCGGCATCCGCGTTCCCGACGATGTCGCAATCGCCGGCTTCGGCGCCTATGACCTCGCCGAGCAGTCGGTGCCTTCGATCACCACGATCGATGTCGGCGCGCATGAGATCGGTGTCAGGGTGGCCGAGCTGGTGCTCGACCTGCTCAACGATCGCCGCGCTGCCGATGACCGGGTGGTGGTCGGCATGACGCCCAAGGTGATCGTGCGTCACACGGCTTGACGGTTTCCAAAAGAAAACGGCCAGCGCGATGAGCGCCAGCCGTCTTCTGGTGGCCTTTGCGGCCGAGCTTACTTGCCCCAGATCTTCTTGTATTGGTCGCGGTAGCCGTTGCCCGGGTCGAAGCGGTTGTCCGGGCCGCCGTCGAATTCGACATTGTCCGACGTCACCACATGCAGCGGCGAGATGTAGCCCGACCATTTCTCGCCGGCCATGGCGCGGTTGAGCTCGTCGACGAGCTGCCAGCCCTGCAGGTTCAGCGGCTCTGCCACCGTCACCTTCTGGAACTGGCTGGAGCGGATGCGCTGGTAGGCGGATTCGGAACCGTCGCCCGCCGCCACGTTGATCGGCGCGTCGGTGCCGGATTTGCCGGCGGCCGCCAGCGACGGGCCCATGAAGTCGAAATAGAGATCGTTGATGGCCAGCGAATGGGTCCAGGCGTCGCCGTATTTCTGCAGCAGCGAGGTGGTGAGCTGCGGCATGCGCTGCGAGGTTTCGGCGATCGGCGTGTCGACATATTCGAGCACCTTGCCGCCGAGATCCTCGATCTCCTTCTTCATCCGGTCCGCCTTGGCGATGGCGATCTGGTAGGTGGAATCGGTGAAGATGATGACGCCAGGCTTGCCCTTGGCGTCGACAAAGGCCCAGTCGGCTGCCGCCTTCGACACTTCCATCGGATCGGTCGAGACGTTGGCGATGATGCCGAGATCGTCGATCGGGCCGACCGTCGGTGCCGCATGCCACGCCGCCATCGGGATCTTGGCCGCTTTCGCCTGCTCCATTGCCGGCTTCTGCTCGACGGCGTCGAAGCCGTTGATGATGATGCCATCGGGGTTGAGCGCCAGCGCCTGGCCGAAGGCCGCCGTGCGGCCACCGATGGAGCCGGCGCCGTCAAGCGTCTTGACCGTCCAGCCAAGGGCCGCCGCTGCCTCCTCGACACCCTTGGTGACGCCCAGGATGCCGCCGTTCTTCATGTCGGCGCCAAGCACCACGATGGTCTTGCCGGCAGCGCCTTTCGGTCCGGTCGTCGGGCCGTCCCATTTGTCGACCTTGCTGGCGTATTTGTCGACGACGGCCTTGGCGTCGGCCATCGGGTCGGCCAGCGCGGTCGAGGCGATGCCAAGCGCCAGGCAGGCGACGCCGAGCTGAAGGACTGTTCTGCGATGCATGTTTCTTCTCCCATTAAGCATTGTCATTTGTCTTTGTTGGTTGGCTGGCGGCTGGGGGCGGCACGACCGCGCCGCGGCGGCGCTGCGCGTAGCCGGCAATGCCGATGGCGACGAGCAAGGTGACGCCGTTGAACAGCGGCTCGACCCAGAACGAGCCGCCGAACTGCTGGATGCCGGAAATGCCGGCGGCGAGGATGACGACGCCGATGATCGTGCCCCAGACATTGACGCGGCCGGGCTTGATGGTGGTCGATCCGAGGAAGGCGCCGACCAGTGCCGGCAGCAGATATTCGAGGCCGACGCTGGCCTGGCCGATCCGCAGCTTGGAGGCGAGAAGCACGCCGCCCAGCGCCGTCAGCGCGCCCGAAGCAATGAAGGCGCCCATGACGAATTTCTGCACCGGTATGCCGTTGAGCGCGGCGGCCTTGGGATTGGCGCCGATGGCGTAGAGGTAGCGGCCGATCGGCATGTATTCGAGCACAAGCCACATCGCCAGCGCCAGGACGATCACGTAGTAGCCGGTGATCGGCAGGCCGAACAGCATCGTGCCGTTGAGGGCGAGGAAGCCGTCGGGAAGCATGCCAACGACCTGGCGGCCGCCCGTGTACCACATGGCCAAGGCATAGAGCACGGTGCCGGTGCCGAGCGTGGCGATGAAGGAATCGATGCGCGCGACCTCGACCAGCAGGCCGTTGATGAAGCCGGTCACGACGCCGAGCAGGATCACGATAAGTACCGCGATCGGCCAGGGAACACCGAAGGCGGTCTGCAGGCTGATGGCCAGGATATGCCATAGCACGATGCCGTAGCCGACCGTCAGGTCGATGCGGCCGGAGGCCATGGGGATCATCGCTGCCAGCGAGAGCAGGGCGATGATCGCCTTGTCGGAGATGATCGAGCGCAGATTGAGCAGCGTCGGGAAAGTGCGCGGCAGGAGCAGCGAGAACAGCAGGATGAGCAGCAACGTCAGGATCGGCAGGCCGTAGACCGGCAGATAGCGCGCCGCCTTCTGGCCAAAGCTCAGCCCGGAGAGTTCCGAGCGGGTCGGCTCCAGCGCAGTCGATTTGATCGAGTTCATGGATCCTCCTCAGGCGGCTTCGGACACGGAGGCGGCGTGGATGAGC